>CAZFPM010000016.1:5431-19149 GCA_964520965.1 uncultured Myxococcales bacterium | reverse complement strand
CGCCGAGGGCGACGCCGAGGAGATCGCCGAGGGCGACGCCGAGGAGATCGCCGAGGGCGACGCCGAGGGCGACGCCGAGGCGAGTGCAGAAGGCACCGAGGCGAGCGAGGAATGCGGTTGTCGGTGCAGGCGCGGACACGGGCACGGCGGACCGCCCCCCGGCCACGCCGAGATGATGGCGCAGGTCGACACCGATGGCGATGGCGAGATCTCCGACGAGGAGCGCGCGGCGGCGATGCTTCAGCACTTCGGCCACATGGACGCCGACGGCGACGGATTCCTGTCGGGCGACGAGCTCGCCGCGGCGTCTCCGCATGGGGGGCGCCATCACGGTCACGGCCACGGCGAGGCAGCTGCGGACGAAAGGGGCGACGAGGCGGCCGAGGATGACGCCGGGGACGAGGAAGCCGCACCGGAAGCGGAGACGGAAGTCGGAGACGACGGCGGCGACGAAGGCCGTCGTGGTCGCCGACGTAGCCGAGATCGCTGACGCCCGCGTCGGAGCGACGGCCGTGACGCCGCCCCCCGTCTTCAGGTGAGCGAGACCGCCCAGCGCACGTGCGTCGCTTCGATTGTCGGCGGCGCGGTCTGCGGCGGTTTCGCGGCGGCCACCTCGTGGCACGTGACCGGCTTCGGGTGGCAGGTGCTCGACGATCCGCACTATCCGTTGGGTCAGGCCACCGTGATCGACCCGGGGAGCGTCGGCATCGTCGAGCTCTTCGCGACGCGGGGCATGGGCCACCCCATGCCGGTGACCAACGCCTCCCTGGCGTTGGACCACGCCATGTGGGGGACCGACCCGTTCGGCTGGCACCTGACCAACGTCGCCGTCTTCGCGTTGACCATCGCGTCGTTGCCGTGGGCGTACCACGCGGCAGGGCGTGCCATCGGCCGGCGGATCTCCCCTTGGGCCGCGGCGGTGGCAGCGCTGCTCGTCGCCTCTCACTGGTGCAACGCCGAGGTCGTGGGGTGGGTGAGCAGCCGAAAGGACCTCTGCGCCGGCCTCTTCGGTGTCCTCACGCTCGGAGCCGCGGCTTGCTCGGCCGGGGCCGAATCGCCGCGCGCATCGTTGCGCTGGGCGATCGCGGCATTCGTCGCGGGCCTGCTCGCCATCGGCTCGAAGGGGTCCGCACTCCTGCTCCCGGGCGTACTCGTCGCGCTCGGGGTCGGCGCGCGCCGAAAGGCACTGACCGTCGCGGGAAGCCTGCTCCTGCTCCCGGCGGCCATGGCCGGGTGGCTCGTCCGACGTTTCCAGACGGACCTGGAGGCGCTGGACGCAGGCCGGCCGCTGGCCGAAGACCTCGCGAGCATCGGACTGGCGGCGGTCGGCAATCTCGAGCGCGTGCTCTGGCCCCACCCAGACGCCCCGGTTCCGCTCCGCCACCTCGACATCGTCGCTCCGGCCGACCTCGTAGCGGCCGGCGTGGCCGCCGTGGCCCTCGCGGTGGGCGCCGCGTTGTGGGCGGCGCGACGCGCGGTGGCCGGGCGGATCGGCGCCGGGTGGTTGTTGGCCGTCCTATTGCTGGCCGCATGGTTGCCGGTCTCCGGGGTCTTCGGCCAGGTGCGGATGCCGATCGCCGACCGATATGTGTGGCTTCCGCTCCTGCTCGTCGCGGGCCCGGCCGCGGCGTTCGCGGCCGGGGGCATCGGCGCATGGGTCGCCCTTCCCGACTCGTCGCCGGCGGTTGTCCGATACCGGCGTGCGGCGGCGATGGTCGCGGTGGTCGCTGTGATCGCCGGATCGACGTTCTTCCGGACCCGGACGCTGGAGACCTGGCGCAGCGCGGAGTCGTACGCGGCGCGCCTCACACGACAACACCGGGCGAACGAGCAAAACATCGCCAACGGCGCCTACTGGGTCGTCTGCAACCAGCACGGCCTCGCCGCCGGCGGGTTCGTCGATTACGGTGGATTACCGTCGGAGCCCGACCCGGCCCGACGAGTCGAATTGTTGTGCACCGCCCGCGAACGCTGGGCCGCCTGCCTGCGTACGCCCCTCACCTGCCCCGGACCGGAACTGGCCTGCCGCTACCGCGCACGCCTGCGGCGCAATGTGGAGCACGCCGAGTCGTTGCTCGCGGAGACGTTCGACGGAGACGTGGCCGCCGGGTGTGCCGAGCTGATCGACGGCGCCGCGCCGCGGACCCGGACCGAAGAGGAATCCCGATGAAGACGTTCGAAGAGCTGCGCGCTGACGATCGCCTGCACGGTCGACCGCGACGGCGCCTGATACCAACCAACGGCGACCCCACCGCCGAGCCGGCCCCGCCGATTACCCTGCCGGGCTCGGCGAGACCGTCAGCAACATCGGCACCCCGGGCGGTGCTTGCACCACCAGGACGTAGTTCGTACCGGCCTCGGCGGGGACCGGGAGGGGCGTGAGCGTGCCCGCGGTCATCGGGAGGCACACCGACTCCCGCGCCGCGCAATCCGGCGTGAACAGGCCGAGCTCGAAGGCGAGCTCCGGCGTGGGCTCGAGCGGAATCAGCGTGACGACGTAGGTCCCGCTCTCCGGCGGGGTCCAGGCGATGACGGCGTCCTCGCCGTGGATCGTCGAGCACGACATCGGCGGGAAGTCGTCCCCTATAGCCTCGAACACGTGGTCGAATGCGACGGTGCGGAAGTGTGCTCCCGGATCGACACAGGCCAGGTCGGGGGCGAATGGGCAGCGGTCGTTCTCCGCCCCCGGCGTACCGAGGTCGCCTGCGCCGTACGGCGTGTTGGCGAGACACCACAGGGTCCCATCGTTGTTGTCGTCGAAGAGCGGGTCGCCGCCGAAGACGAGCGCCTCGCCGCTGCCGCGCGGCCAGATGTCACCCCCGTCCCAGGCGATGCGATCGATCACGACCTCGCCGATCGTCAGGATGATCTCGTCGGCGCTGTCGGCCAGGCGCATCTCGGCCAACGCGTCGGGGGTGTAGCCCCCGTTTGCGTCCTCGTCGGCAGAGCGGCCGATCACGGCGAATCCACCGGCCGGAACCGCGACCTGCGGGAGTGGCGTCGAGGTCTCGCCACCGTCGTCGGACACGACGATGCCCTCGAGCCCGACGGCCTCGCGGCCGACATTCTGCACTTCGAACCACTCGCCGACGCTGTCGCTGACCGCATCGGGACCGTTCATCACCTCGACGATCACGAGCTCGCCCGGCCGCGGCGGGCGCGGGTCACAGACGTCGCCGACGCCGTCTTCGTCCGAGTCGGCCTGGTCCGGGTTGATGTCGTCGGGGCAGTTGTCGCACGCGCTCGGCACGCGGTCGCCGTCGGGGTCGATGTTGTCGTCGCCCTCGGGACAGAAGTCGCAGACGTCACCGTTGGAGTCTCCGGAGCCGTCCGTCGTGAAGCGCACGCCATCGGCGCTCAGCTCCATCGCCGTCGCCTGGTTGCGGCCGTCGATGAACGCGGCGCCATGGCCGTTCGGACCCTCGACTCCCTGGCTGTGCGGACCCGAGTCGGGCTCGCACGCGATGCAGTGGACCTCGATCGCGTCGTCGGCCTCGAAGAGCACGATCTGGAACGACGCCGTCGGCCCGTCGGCCCCGCCGCCGTAGTGGGGCACCGCTTCGAACGCCACGACCATCTCGCGGTTCGGCGCCTCGCCGATCGTCTCGTAGGCCACCCGGCCGCCGGCCGATGGGTTGAGGTCTTCCCAGAACGCTGCGACGAGCAGGTTCTCGTCGAGCCCGCTGCCGAGATCGCCGCCGGTGCAACAGCCATCGTCGGATCCGGCCTGGAACGTCAGGAAGCCGTTCGACGACACCGACACCCGGTCGTACGTCGTCCCGTAGAAGTCGAAGTCGAACCCGATCGGGAGCGGCGCGACCGCGTCATCGCCGAGGGGAAGATCGTTCGCCGGGCGCGGCCGCTCCAAGAACCGCGTGGGCTCGGCGGTCGCCGTGTACACCGCGTCGGTGTTCGCCTGGTCCGGGTTTGCGTCTCTGGCACAGTTGTCGCAGGCATCCGGAACGCCGTCTCCGTCACCGTCGACCGCGTCGTCGCTGCCCTCGCACAGGTCGCAAGCATCCGGAACGCCGTCGCGGTCGGTGTCGACCCGATCGTCGCCGTTCGTGCAGATGTCGAGGTCGGAGCAGATGCCGTCGCCGTCGAGATCCGACAGGCCCTCGTTGTTCAGGCCGAAGCAGGTGTCGGCAGGATCGGAGTCGCAGAGACCGTCCTCGTCCGCGTCGTCCGGATTGTCCTCCGGGCAGGGGTCGCAGCCGTCCGGAACGCCGTCGCCGTCGCCGTCGAGCAGATCGTCCCCGTCGGGGCAGACGTCGTCGCTGTCGCAGACGCCGTCACCGTCCGTGTCGCCCGTGCTGTTGTCGCCGAAGCACCGGTCACAGGCGTCGGGCACGCCGTCTTCGTCCGCGTCGAGTCTGTCGTCCTCGTCCGGGCAGATGTCGCAGGCGTCCGGAACGGTGTCTTCATCCGCGTCGATCCGGTCGTCCCCGTCGGCGCAGATGTCGCACCCGTCGGGGATGGTGTCCTCGTCGGCGTCGAGGCGATCGTCCGCGTCCGGGCAGACGTCGCAGGCGTCCGGAACGGTGTCCTCGTCGGCGTCTTGCCCGTCGTCCCCGTCGGCACACACGTCGCAGACATCGCCGGCTTCGTCGCCGGAGAACCCGGTGGTGAACCGCACGCCGTCCTCGGCCAGGACCAGCGTCGTCACCGCGCTCCGACCTTCGAGGAACGCACCGCCCTGCCCGTTCGGACCCTCGATGCCCTGGCTCACCGCCCCACCGGCGTCGTCCGCGCAGTCGACGCAGTGAATCTCGACGCTGTCGTCGGCCTCGAAGAGCACGATTTGGAACGAGACCGGCACGCCGGTCGCCTCCCCCTCGCCGTCGTAATGCCGGACGCCTTCGAACGCGAGGACGAACTCCCGGCTCGGCGCGTCGCCGACCGTCTCGTAGGCGACCCGACCGTCGACGGACGGATTGAGGTCGGCCCAGAAGCCGGCGATCAGGTTGTCGTTGGCACCGTCCTCCCCGATCGGCTGGCCGCTGCAGCAGCCGTCGTCGACCCCCTGGTCGAAGGTCAGGAATCCGTTCGACGACACGGTCACGCGGTCGTAGTTCGCACCGTAGAAGCGGAAGTCGAATCCGATGGGCACGACGCTCGTCCCGTCGTCACCGAGGGCGATCGGCGTCGCGGGGCCGGGCCGCTCGACGAATGCGATCGGCTCCGCGGCCGCTCTGTACGTCGGGTCGCTGTTGAGCTGGTCCGGGTTCGTCTCGGTCGGGCAGTTGTCGCAGGCGTCCGGGACACCGTCCGCGTCGAAGTCGTCGGCGTCATCGATGCCCTCGCACCGATCGCACGCATCGGGGACCGTGTCTTCGTCCGTATCGACCCGGTCGTCGCCGATCAGGCAGATGTCGTTGTCGTTGCACAGCCCGTCGCCGTCGAAATCCGAGGCCGGCCCGGTCTGCTCACCGAAGCAGAGGTCCGCCGGATCGGAGTCGCAGAGGCTGTCACCGTCGAGGTCGTCCGGGTTGTCGATCGGGCAGCGGTCGCAGGCGTCCGGCACGCCGTCGTTGTCGGTATCGATCCGATCGTCGCCGTCCAGGCAGGCGTCGCAGGCGTCCGGCACGCCGTCCTCGTCGCCGTCGAGGCGATCGTCGCCGGCGGGGCACACGTCGCAGGCATCGGGGACCGTGTCCTCGTCCGCGTCGAGGCGATCGTCGCCGTCCGAGCAGATGTCGCAGTGGTCCGGAACGCCGTCCTCGTCAGCGTCCGCATCGTCAGCGCCGCCCTCGCAGATGTCGCAATGGTCCGGAACACCATCTTCGTCACCGTCAGCGTCGTCGGCGCCGCCCTCGCAGATGTCGCAGAAGTCCGGAACGCCATCTTCGTCACCGTCGGCGTCGTCAGCGCCGCCCTCGCAGATGTCGCAGAAGTCCGGAACGCCGTCGTCGTCGCCGTCCGCGTCGTCAGCGCCGCCCTCGCAGATGTCGCAGAAGTCCGGGACACCGTCGTCGTCACCGTCAGCGTCGTCGGCGCCGCCCTCGCAGATGTCGCAGAAATCCGGAACGCCGTCGTCGTCGCCGTCCGCATCATCGGCACCGCCCTGGCAGCGGTCGCAGGCGTCCGGAACACCGTCCTCGTCGGTGTCCACGTCGTCGGCGCCGCCCTCGCAGATGTCGCAGAAGTCCGGGACACCGTCCTCGTCGCCGTCGGCATCGTCAGCGCCGCCCTCGCAGATATCGTCGGTGTCGCAGACGCCGTCGTCGTCGCTGTCGTCCGGATTGTCGGCCGGGCACACGTCGCAGTGGTCGGCGACGCCGTCCTCGTCGGTGTCGACGTCATCGGCACCGCCCGGGCACACGTCGTCGGAGTCACAGACGCCGTCGTCGTCGCTGTCGTCCGGATTGTCGGCCGGGCACACGTCGCACGCGCTCGGCACGCCGTCGCCGTCGCCGTCCTCGCCGTCCGGACCCTCGGCACAGACGTCGCACCCGTCCGGAACACCGTCGTCATCCGCGTCCTCCGCGTCGTCGGACCCCTCGCACACATCACAGGCGTCCGGGACCCCATCGTCGTCGGTATCGACGTCGTCGGGATCGTCGCAGGTGTCGCAACCGTTGGGGATACCGTCGCCGTCCGCGTCCTCCGCGTCGTCGAAGCCGGCGCAGGCGTCGCACC
Organism: uncultured Myxococcales bacterium; assembly: GCA_964520965.1. Taxonomy (GTDB): domain Bacteria; phylum Myxococcota_A; class Bradymonadia; order REDH01; family REDH01; genus CAZFPM01. Next base: position 12,510 of record CAZFPM010000016.1, on the reverse strand, counting down.
CATCGGCCACGCTGTCACCGTCGGCGTCGAGGGCATCGTCATGCCCCGCGCAGACGTCGCAGCCGTCCGGAACGCCGTCGCTATCGGCGTCGAGGCCATCGTCGCTCCCCGGACAGACATCGCAATCGTCTGGGGTGCCGTCGGCGTCGCCATCGAAGGTGTCGTCGCCATCGGCGCACACGTCGCACGCATCCGGGACCGCGTCCTCGTCCGAGTCGACCGTGTCGTCGCCGTCGGCGCACACGTCGCACGGGTCGTCCACACCGTCTTCGTCTTCGTCGGGCCCGGTACCGTCACATTCGTCGCACCCGTTCGGGATACCGTCGTCGTCCGTGTCCTCAGCGTCGTCGAAGCCCGAACAGCGGTCACAGGCGTCGGGGACGAGGTCGCCGTCGGCGTCGAGGGTGTCGTCGGCGTCGGCGCAGACGTCGCACCCGTCGGGCACGCCGTCGGTGTCGGCGTCGGCACCGTCGGGGCTCCCCTCGCAGGCGTCGCAGCCGTCGGGAACGGCGTCCCCGTCCGCGTCGAGCCCGTCGTCGCTCCCGTGGCAGACGTCACAGACGTCCGGCGTGCCGTCGGCGTCGCCGTCGACCCCGTCGGGCCCGCCATCGCAGACGTCACAGGCATCCGGAACACCGTCGCCGTCGCCGTCGTCGCCGTCCGGACCGTCGGCGCACACGTCGCAGGCATCCGGGACCCCGTCGCCGTCGCCGTCCGCCGCGTCGTCGGCGTCATCGCAGACGTCGCAGGCGTTCGGCACGCCGTCCTCGTCGGTGTCGAGGGCGTCGTCGCCGTCGGCGCAGATGTCACAAGCGTCGGGCACGCCGTCGCCGTCGCCGTCGGTGGCGTCGTCGTGCTCCCCGGCACAGACGTCACAGCCGTCGGGCACTCCGTCACCGTCGGCATCGTCGGCGTCGACGAACCCCGGGCAGGCGTCGTCGCCATCGCAGACGCCGTCGCCGTCTTCGTCGGGGCAGCCGGTGTCGGCGTCGCCGCCGTCGACGTCCGGGAGCACGTCGCCAGCATCCGGCCCCGCGTCCAGCCCGGGCTCGCCATCGGTCACGACGTCGAACCCGAAGTCCGCCCCGCCGCCGCCGACATCGTCGGCCACCGTGGCGTCGTCGCCGCTCGGCGACGGCGTCTCGGACCCGCCGCTGCACGCAAAAGCGAGCGCGGCGGTCGCGACGAGTACGATGCGGACGAACCGCCGATGCGGGTGTACGTGGGGCATGGTCATGGGGCTGTTCGGGGTTCCGAGAAGCTGTACGGGACGCGCGCGGGGAGCTCGACGACGAGGCCAGCCCCCACGATCCGGCGACCCGCGGGACGTGTCAGGCGGCCCCTACCATAACCCCGTCGTCGATCCCGGAAAACCCGGCGCTCCAAGCCGCGCTCCGACGGTCAGCGCGGCAGGATCCGGCGCAGGTACGACGGCGCCTCGTTGCACAGGTGCACCAGCTCGAACCCCTCGAGCCCGGCCCGCTCGCCGAAGGGCCGCTCGGCCCCGGTGTCCATCAGGCAGCCGGGACCGTCCTCGTCGTTGTGGTAGGCGTTCGGCGTGAAGGGCTGGGCGAGGCCGAAGCTATGGCCGAGCTCGTGAGCAGCCGTCTCGCCGATGGCGTTGGCGAGGGCTGACACGGCGGCCGCGACCTCGGCGACACGTTCCGGGTCTCCGCCACCGCGAGCCTCGGCGAGGGTCGCCGGCTCGTCGAAGAGCGGCTCGAAGATCCGGTCGAAGTCCTCGTCCGCCGGTGGCGCCGTCGGCGGGCGTTCGCCGGGCAGGGGCGGATCCGAGGCCCAGTAGAGCATCGACTCGATGAAGACGCCGCCGTAGCCGGGGAAGCCGTCTTCCTGGGTGTCGAAGTTCGCACCCCCGATCACGTCGAAGAGCCGCAGGTTGCCGATGTCTTTGCCCGGGGTGTTGTCGAAGCCGAACAGGCCGATGCCGTTCGGATCGGGACCGCCGATCTCCACGCGCGCGTAGTGGTTCACGTCGTAGTCGACCGGCGGCTCGGCCCGCACGTCGACCGCCCACGACCCGAAGAGCTCCCCCATGCGGGCGACGATGCCCGCCTCGAGCTCGACCGACGCAGCGGCGAGACCGAAGAGCTTCAGGCTGTCGCGAAAGCCAGGCAGGAAGCGGACGTAGACGACCTGCGTGACACCGACCAGCTCGAAGGTGATCGGCGCCGGCGCGCCCACGAGCTCGTTCACCCCGTCGGTCGTGATCACGGTGACGGTGCCCTCGAAGCGCCCGCGATCCTGGTCGACCAGCGCCCACCGGAGCTGCCCGCCGCGTTCCGACGCCTCGATCACGAGCCGCGCCCGGTCTCCGGCGTCGACGATCGGCACCAGATCGACGCGCTCCAATGGCACGACCACGCCCCCGATCTCGCCGGTAAAGGTCCCGTCGAAGCGCAGCAGCGTCGACCCGCCGTCGGCGACGAAGCCGGCACCGACGAACGTGGCCATCTGGCCGATCGAGAGTGTGTCGTCTTCGAGCCTGAACACCTCGGGAGCGCGCAGCGTGACCTGGACCGGGAGCGGCGCCGAGGTCGACGTGCCTCCGCCGACGAGCGCCGACTCGAGCGAGACGGTCCCGTCGAGGGCTCCTGCGCGCAGCGCGCCGAGCGCGGGCGGTATCGACACCAGGCCGCGAGACCGGGAGAAGGGCTCGGCCAACGTGGTCGGTGCCGAGACGTCGATCGTTTCGGACGCACCGCCGTCGGGCGTGAACGTACCGACGAAGCGCGCCTGCACGGCGCCCTCCCCATCGGCGAGGAAGCCATCGCCGGTCAGAACGATCGGCTGGTTGTAGTACGCCGGTGCGTCGACCACGGCATCGAGGCGCACCGGGATCTCGGTCGCGAGAGTCAGGGTCGCGGCCCGCACCGGGGTGGCGGCAGCCCTGTCGGCGACCACCAGGTCGACGGTCGTGGTTCCGGCGCCCAGGGTCGACAGCACGGAAGCGTCGACGGCGTAGGTCAAACGCCCGCGGTCGCGCGCGGCGACCGGCAGGGTCACCGACGCGCCGGCCGCCGCCAGACTCAACGGTGGATCGCCGTCGAAGAGGTAGTCGCCGGCGACGGTGACCTCGATGATCGACCCGACGACGAGTGGCACGGCGTGGCGCAGGTCGGTGATGGCCGGATCTTCGCGTACGGTGGTCGGTCCCGGGTCGGGTTCGCCACTCTCGGTGGCCGCGCTGCAAGCGCTCACCACCAGCGTCAGGGCCAGCGCGAGCGAGTAGACTCGCGGCCGAACGCTCGGCAGGGGCTGACGGGTACTCAATGCCTTGCCTCCTGGTTCTCGCCGAGCGCCAAGCGCCTGGAAGTCGGGCCGGCGGCGGAGGGAGAGCGGATCGAAACGCGCCTGATCGGCTCTAACACGTTCGCCGGGACGAATCGACTCGCCGATCCCGGCGCCACCCGCCTCTCTCCAGACAGCCCGGGCGTGCCCGTAACGGCCTCGGTGATCTCGTCGCCTCAGCCGCCGGGACAGGGCTCCCCACCGCACGAGCCCCCACAATCGACGTCGGTCTCGTCGCCGTTCTGGACCTCGTCGTCGCACGTCGGCGCCGCGCAGGCGCTCTCGGCACACACACCCTCGGCGCAATCGGTGCCTACGACGCACGCTTCGCCGAATGCGCACCCGGCACACTCCTCGCCACCGCAGTCTGTGTCGGTCTCCAGACCGTTCGCGACCCCATCGTCACAGGCGGGCGGCATGCAGAACTCCCCGTCGCAGACGCCGGACAGACAGTCATCGGCACCGACGCAGCCGTCGTTGTCCGGGCAGGAGTCGCAGGCGGCTCCCCCGCAGTCGACGTCCGTCTCTGCCCCGTTCATGATGCCATCGAGGCAGTCGGCTCCCACGCAGACCAGCTCGGTGCAGATCCCGGAGTCACAGTCGTCGGGCACTGCGCACCCTTCGCCGTCTGCGCACGACCCGCAACGGCTGCCTCCGCAATCGATGCCGGTCTCCTCCCCGTTCTGGGCCCCATCGTCGCAGCTCGGGACGGCGCACCACCCCTCGTCGTCGCAGATTCTGGAGAGGCAGTCCGCTGCGTCGCCACATGCCTGGCCGGCCGCGCACGGCGGGCACGCTCCACCGCAGTCGGCGTCGCTCTCGTCCTGGTTGAGCACTGCGTCGTCGCACGTGGGCTCGGCGCACAGCGCGTCGGCACCGCAGACGCCGCTCACACAGTCGTCCTCGACGTCGCACTCCTCGCCCGGATCGCAAGGCTCACAGTCGTCGCCGCCGCAATCGACATCGGTCTCGCCGGCGTTGCGGACGCGGTCGCGGCACGTCGGCTCGGCGCATGTGCCACCCGCACAGACGACGCTCGCACAGTCGACGGCCACCTCGCAGCGGCCGCCGTCGGCGCAAGGCAGGCAGTCCGGACCGCCGCAGTCGATGTCGGTCTCCTCGGCGTTACGCGTCCCGTCATCGCACGACGGCGGGGGAAGAACACAGGCGATGCCGTCGGCGGTGAGTTCGCACAACTTGCCGTCCTCGGTGCAATCGGTCTCGGTGGTCACGTACTCGCAGACGCCCTCGACGCACGTGCCGTCCGTTTCGGTGGTCATGAGCACGTTGCCCTCGCAGAGAATCTCCGCAGGATCGTCACAGACCACGGCCTCGCAGGGGTCTACGCACTGACCCTCTTCGCACCCTTGGTCGCACTCGATGGTCTCCGACAGGTACTCGCACGCTCCTTCCAGGCACGCGCCCGGCGCGGTGTAGACGACGCGGGAGTCCCCGTCGCATGTTGCCGCCGGTGGCGTGTTGCACCCAAAGGGACCGCAGTCCGCGGGCACCTCGGACCCGGTGTCCTCCTCCTCGGCTCCACAACACAGGAGTGCGACGACTCCGAGCAACACCAACCCCGCGAGCAGCAATCGTCTCATGGTCCGCCTCACATGACTTCAGTACGCCGCGGCGAAGATAACACGGGGACGGCGCGAGCGTCGAACGGCGGGTCAGATCGGGTCGACCGTCACGTCGGCGAGGTATTCGCCCGAGTCGCGCAGGAACCCGGAGATCCGCATCGTGTAGGTGCCGGACGCCTCGGCGAGGTACTCGATCGACTCGTCGCCGATCGTCTCGCTCTGTGCCACGACACGCCCGCTCTCGTCGTAGAGGAAGAGGTCCAGGTCGACCGAGGTGCTGTCGAAGACGAGGAGGATCTCCACGATCGACGGGCTCGGAACCGAGAACTCGAGGTAATCGTCGTCGTCGGGGCAGATCATCCCCTCGATCGAATCGCCGGCGCGGACGGTGCGAGCGGTGGCGAGAGTGTCGTCCGGCTCGAAACGATCGTCGATGCAACACGAGGCGGTCTCGGCCGCGAACGAGAGGCGGTAGTGGTTCGACGCGTTGTTGTAACCGGCAACGCGCACGGTCAACGACTCGTCGACCGGCGCGCACCACTGGATGAACTCCTCGTCGGTCTCGCCCGCGCTCGTCGCGATGACGGCATCGCCGGCGCCGAGTAGCTGGAGGTCGAGATCGCCGTCGGCGTGGCGGAACTGGTCGAGGAGCGCGAGCACCTGCGTGCCGGCCGCGACATCGATGAAGTAATAGTCGTCGTCGCCAGGGCAGATGACCCCTTCGAGCACGTCTTCGGCAAAGAGTGAGAGCGCCTCGGCGGGGGTGTCGTTTTCTTCGAACTCGTCGTCGATACACTCGTCGGCGCCACCGCCGAGGCAGACGAAGTCGACCGACCCGCAGCCCGTGGTCGCGACGCCGTCGACGGCGGTGAACGGGTCGCAGCTGCCGGCGCTGCAAGAGCCCGCGCCGACGCAGGCCTCGAGGCAGACGCCCCCATATTCGGTGGCCGCGCAGAGGCCGCTCGCGCACTGCGACGAGGCCGTGCACGAGCCGCAGATCAGAACCGCGCCCGCGCCACCGCCGCCCGAGCCCGCGGTGGCGACGAAGCTCAGGACCTCGGTGTCCGTGCGGTGGTCGCAGGCCGTCCCAGCGGCGTCGTCGTTGTCGATCGCCGACACGACCACGAAGACGACCCGCTCTTCGCCCGCGGCGAGGTCGAGGGGAGGCACGGAGCCGACCCAGCCGGAGCCCTGGGGCCGGCACTCCACCTGGGTGAAGGACCCGAGGTCCGGGTTCTCGATGTCCGGCGGTGCGGTGGTCGTCCAGTAGAGGATCGGCGCGTCGCGGACACCGTGATCGTCCGTGATCGAGACGGTGACCGGGTAGCCTGCGTCCGAGGCGACCGTGGCGTCCTTGGCCGGCGCGGTGATCTGGACATCGGGCGCCGTGCCCGGACAACCCTCCTTGGCCGGGGCGCGGAGCACGACGACGTAGCGGTGGATCGTCGGTGGATGGGCGCCATCGTCGGCGCGCAGACCGAGCTCCCACCGGAGCGACGTGTCGACCTGGTCCGGGGTCGGGCACCATTCGAAGGCGCCCGTCTTGGCGCCGGTCGACGTCAGCACGGCCCCGACCGGGAGCGCGGCGGGCGAGTCGATGACCACGTCGGCCGAGTCGTCGTCACGGACCTCGATGTCGAAGCGAACGCACGGGTCGGTCGTGAGGTCGAACGTGCCCCCGGCGCCGGGCGCGAGGAAGATCGGCGCCGACGAGGCACCGGCCTCGACGGTGATGCGGGCGACCTGACGGCTCTCCCCGCGGCTCGAGCCGACGACCATCTCGAAGTCGTGGACGCCGACGTGGCTGGCCAGCGGCGTGAGCACGAATTCCCCGCCGTTGGGGGTGCCCGCGATCTGGGCGACCCGGTCGATGCCGGGCACGTCGGGCGCGATGATCGACCAGTTGAGGGGTATGCCGTCGGGGTTCGAGACCGTGAGCTCGAGGCGCAGCGTCTCGTTGACCCGCACCGTCGATGGCTCGATCGGCAGGAGCTCCGGTACGTTGCTGTCGCCGTCGGACGAGTCGGCGCCGCACCCCGCCGCGATCAGGAGGAGGACGACGACGGCGAGCCAGTGACGCACGATCGCGCTCACTGGACCACCATCTCGAGGGTCCAGCTGTTGAGCGTGCCCTCGTCGAAGATGGCGTGGTCGGCAACGCATTGTCGGCAGCGGTTGTTGCAGTCA
>CAZFPM010000016.1:0-5421 GCA_964520965.1 uncultured Myxococcales bacterium | reverse complement strand
AGCCGCTCGCGTAGGTGCCGACGAACTCGGGCACCTGGAAGGTGCGGACGAGGTCGTCCTCGTCGTCGCCGTCGCGGTCGAAGAGCGTCACCTTCACGCCGGACTCGTGCTCCAGGTAGAGGGTCAGATCGCCGCGGTAGGGGTGGGTGATGTCGACCGAGACGGAGAGGCTGGCGAGCGTGCCCACGACCGCGGACTCGATGATCGAGTCGACGCCGGCGGGGTCACCGTCCGGGATGGGAAGGTCGTACTCGCCGTCGAGCTCGATCGACTCGGCGGTCTGGCAATCCGACTGATCGATGCACGAGGCGTCCGCGCAGTCGGCCGCCCCATCGCCGTTGTCGTCGACGCCGTTGGCGCAGTCTTCGACGGCCAGCTCGCCGCCGAGGGTGAACTCGACGGACCAGCTGACGAGGGTCCCGGTGTCGGCGGCGCCGAGGTCGCGAACGACGAGGGCCCACTCCCCGGTGACGGGCACGCCCTGGACCTCGTTCGCGTAGAACGTGTCGAGCAGGTCGTCCTCGCTGGCTCCGGCGCGGCTGTGCAGGGTGGCGATGGTGCCGTTCGGTGCGACGAGATCGACCTGGAGATCGCCGCGGTAGGTGTGCGTGATGGCGACGGTGACGACCGCCTGTTCGACGATGCCCTCCAGGGGCACGTCGACGGTCGAGGTCACGCCGGCCTGATCGTTGTCGGGGATCGCGATGTTCGGCTCGGCCTCGAACCGGGTGCCGATCGGACGGCAGGCTTCGTGCTCGGCGCAGGTGGGATCGTCGCAATCGGCGACACCGTCGCGGTTGTCGTCGCCACCGTTGTCGCAGATCTCCGCGGACGGCTCGATGGTCGGCACCGACGAGCTGTAGCAGGAGCCGTAACGCGAGACGTAGCGCTGGCTGATCCAGCCGTAACCGGCGCCGAAGGGGTTCTCCGTGCCGAAGCGCGTGGTGCCCCACGAGTTCTTGAACAAGAAGAAGCCCCGCTCGACGACCGGCTCGCCGTCTTCGCCGATGACCTCGTTGCCCTCGGCGTCGACGATCGGGACCTCGAGCTCGTCGTCCCATCCGACGAGCAGGATGGCGTGGCCGGCCCGCTTCTCTTCGCTGATCTCGATGTCCTCCTCGTTGGGGTAGAGCACGTATCCGGCGCGGGAGTAGGCATCGTTGACCGGCAGGGTCGATCGGCGATGGTTCCACGACTGGTAGAAGAAGGTGAGGCTGGCGATGACCCCGACCTGCTTCTCGGTCATGTATGCCTTGATGCTGTTGTCCCGGCAGTTGACGTAGCGTCCGGGCGGCAGGTCGTAGCGCTGCTGTGCGAGGACATCCTCGGCCGGGTCACCGTTGGTGTAACAACGGGTCGGCATGTCGTCGCCCGTGCACTCCGGGTCCTGCGCAGTCCCCCACTGGGCGTCCTCGTAGGGGTAGGTCTCCTCGGTGACGATGCCGAATCGGTGGATCGCGTCGAGATTGCGCCCTGCATTCGAGCCGGCCGTGGTCTGGAAGATGCCGAGCTCGACCTTGGTCGACCACTGGAGGAACTGCTCGGAGAAGTCCGGGTTCGGGACCGAGCCTTCGACCGTGTACAGCTGCTCCATCAACGCGGCGGTCGCGAAGATCGAGCAGGTGCCGCGACGCCCCTGGCTGCGGACCGGCGTCAGCGTGCTCGTCACGTCGAACTGCGGCGGGTAGACCGCATCGAACTTGCCATCCTGGGGGATCGAGTCGTTGTCGGGCGCGCCTTCGAAGAGGGCGTCCAGGTCGGACAGGCTCTCGACGCTCTCATCGGTGGGCGAGTCGTCGACGGGCTCGGCCGGCTCACCGCAGGCCGCGGCGAGAACGAGCGTTGCGAGGAGGGCGGCAGCACGCAACAACGAACGGATGGACACGAGCGGCTCCGGGTAGGGGTCCCGTTGGCCCGTTCCCTATCGCGCGCGCGTGCTTTTTCAAAGAAAAAACGCGGGGGCGGGGGCGTTGTGTTCATCGCGACGAACTACGCGGCGTTTGCAGTCTGATCGGTCTCGGTCGCGTTGGTGGCGGGTCTCCGATCTGATACGTTGGGGCCCGATCCATCCCCGCCCGAGGACCGAATGCCGCGCGTCGCGTTCGTGGAGTCCGTCATCTCGGACAAACACCGCCGCCATCGAGCGGAGCTCTTCCCGCTCCTGATGGCGATCGCACGCGACGTGGGGTGGAGCACGAACTGGTGGGTCGTGCCGGTGCCGGCCGACCTCGCCCACCTGGGGGCGCGCTACGTCTTCGACCTGCCGACCGACACCCGCGAGGAGCTGGGCGAACACCTCTCGGCGGCGGACCCTGATCTCATCGTCCTGCACGACCGACCGACCGACGATCTGCGAGCGTTCTTCGAGCGCATCACGCCGCGTGCGCGGGTCGAGGACCTGTGCGGCATCACCGTCGACGCCTTGATCCCGAGCTTCGCCGAGTGGATCGGCGCGGCGGGCAAGTACGGCGGCCGAAGCACGGGATTCTCGTTCCCCGACCACCTGGAGCCCGTCTTCGACCGCACGGGGCTGGGCGTCGATGTCGCGGAGCTCTGGGTGCGACTCGCCGGCGTCCAGGCGTGCTCCTATGTCCGGCGCGTGGGGGCCAACCCGGTCTACGCATCGTTCGACGATCCCGCCGTCACGAACTTCCGCGGCTGCACCTTCTGTACGAAGGGCATGGGACGCCCTCCGACAGCGACCGCCGGGCTGGACCTGACGCTGCGGCAGATCCGTGCGCACCAGGCCGGCACCCGTCGGCCGGGCGACCGGTTCGAGTACCTGGTGGAAGATCTCGACGTGGTCGAGCGCCTCGATCGCTTTCTCGCGGCCGCGCTCGAAGAAGAGCTCCATCCGTCGACGTTCGTCACCCAGATTCGGGCCGACCAGGTGCTTCGATTTCGGGGCGAGCTCGAGGCACTCCTTCCGCGGCTTCGAGACGCCGGACATCGGCTCACGTTGGTGTCGATCGGAGCCGAGAACTTCTCGGCTGTCGAGAACGCGCGGTTCAACAAGGGTGTGACCGTCGACCAGCTCTGGGAGTGCGTCGACGTGCTGGAGGCGTGGCAGGAGAACTTCCCCGAGACGTTCGCCAGCACCGACACGGGCCACTTCTCGGCGATCGTGTTCACCCCCTGGACGACACCGGATGATCTTCGCCACAACATCACCGCGGCACGACGCCTCGGCTGGCTGTGGTTGAATCGGGTGCTCGGCACGCGGCTGCAGCTGCTCCCCGACACCCCGATCACGGCGCTCGCACGGCGCGACGGACTGCTGGTCAGCCACGGAGACGCGCACGACGACGTCATCGCGATCTGCCTCTCGGACCCCGACAGCCGCGAGGAGAACTGGCGCTTCGCCGACCGAAGGACCGCGCGGCTGCACCAGCTGCTCGTGCGCATCCCCCCGAGTCCGCTGGCTGCGAGCATCGCGGCCGACGACCCGCTCTCCGCCGACATTCGCGCGCTGATCGGCAGCCTCCCGGAGGCGCTGAACGGCGATTACGTCGGCCTCTGCATGGCGCTCGTCGATGCCGTGGTCGATTGTGGCCCGGACGCGGACGTGGCGGAGATCTTCGCCACGGTCGAGGACCGCCCGTCCTCGGGGCCAGGCGAGACCCGGGCCCACGACGGCGAGGCCTGGTCGCCCGACCACCAGCCATGGGCGGCCGATCAGGACGGCGTGCGACACGTGCAGTTCGTCCACGTCGCGCGCGGCGCGGGGCCTCTTCAGATCCGCTCGCCTGACGGCGACACCCTGACCCGGGCGTTCGGGTTCGGCTCCGTGACCTCGCTGCTCGAGCTGAGCTGCGACCCGCGGCCGCTGGAGATCGCCGCCGAGGACGGCGCCCTCGTCGCGGCCCGGCACGTGCCGCAGGCCGGTCCCGGTCATAGCGAGCGTGTGCTCCTGATCGACGGTCCGAACGGCTTACAGGCGGTGGGGCTGGCACTCCCTGAGGCTGCTTCCGGCGTGCAGCTGCGATGCATCGAGAGCCCGGGGCACGCACATCTCGCCGACGTGTCGATGGCGGAGGACGACGGCCGAACGTCGCCGCTCGAGCTGGTGTCCACCGATCCCGTCGCGATCTGGCGGGCCGACGCTCCCGCCGGCGACCCGCCGCGCCTGGTCGTCGACGAGGGCACCGGAGGCGAAGCGCGCCGGTCGTTCAGGCTCGTCCCCGTGGGCGACATCCCGCTCGACGTCTGGATCGATCGGGGTGCCGACGGCGACCTCGTGGCCCGCGCCATTCCCCGCGACGGCGATCTCCGTCTCCTCGAGGAGGCAAGCTCGGGCGGGTCCTGAACGCCGACGGGGGATCCGGGCCGGTCGAGACGGGCGCGAAACCGGGGGTATTCTGCACTCCAACACCCGGTTTCTTGTGGCGAACAGGCAACATTCCTGATAGCCCGCCGATCACTGGGGGTGCTTCCTCGCACCCAAGACGCTCCGGAGAGATCATGCGCTTGCGACCCGACGCCCGCTTCCTTCGCTTCCTCACCGTGACCCTCGCCCTGAGCCTCTCCGCGTGCGTCGCGGACAGCGGGGACGAGGAAGACGAGTTCTCCGAGGAGCTCGAGCTTCTCGACACGGCCCCGAACGACTCGGTCGAGCGGCTGAGCCAGGAAGGCAAAGAGGACGGCCTCGGATCGCTCGGACCGGCCCTCGGTTGCTGCAGCTCGACCCAGGTCTGGGACGTCCGAAACCAGTGGGATGAGTCGAATACCTCCGAGGCCCGCCGCGCGGGTCTCGCCTGGGGAGCGAACTCCGGGCTGACCTGGGACGAGAAGTATCGCCTGTGGGTCGCCAGCTTCGAACAGGTGCCCGGGGCCGGATACGGCAACACGTTCGAGATCACGAACCCGTGGGGGCGGACTCTGCCGGCGCCGCGGCTCGAGTGCGCCGAGGTCGCCTACTTCCTGCGCGCGTCATTCGCCGCCTGGTACGGCTTGCCCTTCTACGTCGAGGCCTCCGATTCCGGTGGGCCGATCTACCTCGGCCACTTCGGCTTCGTGCGCAAGGACGGTTCGCGGTGGGAGAACTCCCCGCGTTTCGCACGCCTCGCGGACCACTCCGGTGGTCACGCGCACGGGCAGATGCCCTCCGACTGGCCGTCGGACGGCAGGCTCCGAGGAAGGGGACTGTACGGTGGCGGCGACGAGAACGAGTTCCTCTTCGAGGGAGCCCTGGCCGGCGCGTACCTGGACGAGATGTACCTGAACAAGCGGGTCGGCTACTTCCTGCTCACGCTGCTGTCGTACTTCGGCTCGGTTCACCTCGCAGACACGACGATCACCTTCCACGTGCAGGCTGATGCGGTGGCGGCGGGCGACATCATGGTCGAGCGGTGGCAGCGTCGTGGCATCGGCCATACCGTGCCGATCCTGCGCGTCGACGAGCTGGTTCCCGGCCGCTTCCAG
>CAZFPM010000015.1:23919-45462 GCA_964520965.1 uncultured Myxococcales bacterium | reverse complement strand
CGGCGGGTGACGTCGGCGGTGGCGGCACCACGACCGACGCTGGCGGCGGCGGTACGACCGAGCCGAGCACGATCGCGCCCGGCTCCGCCTGCAACTGCGACAGCGACTGCATGGGTGACTCCACCCATCCCGGCCGGTGCATCAACGGCATCTGCATGCAGCTCGCGCCCGCCGAGTGCCCGACCGATGGTTCGACCGCCGAGTGCAACGCGGGATCGCGCTGCTGGGGGCAGGTCTGCTACCCGGATTGCGACGCGTTCCCCTGCGACGGCGCGTGCGACGACGACGGCTCCTGCGTCTGGACCGACAGCACCAGCTGCGACGCCTCCTGCTCGGAGATCTGCGAAAACGACAGCGGCGGCGGCGGCGACGACGGATGTCCCCCGAACTCCCACCTCCAGGACGACGCCTGCTACTGCGACGACGGCTATGTCGTGAACGATGCCGGCGACGCCTGCGTGCCCAGCGACGGCGGCGGCGGCGGTGATTGCCCCCCGAACTCCCACTGGGAGGACGACGGCTGCTACTGCGACGAGGGCTTCATCGTGAACGACGCCCGCGACGCCTGCGTGCGCGAGTGCGAGAGCAACGACGACTGCTCCGGCGGTCTCGTCTGCGTCGACAACACCTGCGTCACCCCGCCCTGCACGGCCGACTCCTGCCCCGACGGCACCTTCTGCTCCGACTCCGGCTCCTGTGTCCTCGATCTGGGCGCGACGCCGCCGGGTCCGGTCCCGGCGTGCGATGACGTCGCGACCTGGGAGTGCACCGGCGGAGAGGGCCACTGCGGCCAGGTCGTGGCTTTCGAGCCGGACGAGGGACCCGGCTACTGGGACTACCCGATCAACGGCGAGACGACGTCGGACGAGTACCGCAGCTACTGCCGTCGCGACCTGATGATGCTCGTCAAATACGCCGCCGCGAAGGTCGCCTGCCTCACCGGCGGTTGGGAGTTCGGCAACGGCGAGCCGATCGGGCTGGGCGACATGAGTGAGTCGAACGGCGACATCCCCGGCACGAGGGAGCGCTCCCCGGGTCACCCGGAGGGCACCCACGTCGACGGGCACGACATGGACATCGCCTACTACCAGCTGTCGACGTCCGACAACCGGCTGCGCGCGATCTGCAACCACTCCAGCGGCGGCAGCGACCAGTATCACTGCGTCGAAGAGCCGGACAATCTCGACGCTTGGCGGACCGCGCTCTTCATCGCCTTCTTCCACGACAACCCGCAGCTGCGCGTGATCGGAATCGACGGCCAGGCGGCGCTGATGGTCAACTCGGCCATGGACCAGCTCTGCGACGGGGGCTGGTACGACGGTCCGGCCTGCACCACCCGGGGTCGCACCCTGGCCTACGAGACCACCGACACCGGTCGCGGGTGGTTCCGATTCCACCACCACCATCTGCACGTCAGCCTCTCGTCGAGTCGCAAGGCGGTCACGCCCTTCGACGACGACCGACGGCTGATCCCCGGAGAGCCGTGGTTGGAGTCGTCGAAGCTCGACCCGCGCCGGCGACTCTACGCGCTTCCGCCGCTCCACTGACGAGCTCCAGAACGCGGCCCGATGATCCCCGGGTCACCCGCCGCGTTCAGAGCCTCACCTCCGCGCGCTCCAGCGCCGCGATCACGGTCGGCGTGACCGGCGTGTAGCCGTCTGCGCCCGCCGCGAGGTACCAGACCGGGTCACCGGAGCGCGCCGGGTCGTACCCTTGTTGCCGCAGGGCGCCCTTGCGGTGCTTGAAGGTGCCGGTCACCTCCAGGCTCTGCCGTAGACGCACGAACACCGGCACCGCGTAGGGCGGCAGCTCGTCGCGGCAACGGCGCACGAGCGCGTCCATGTCGAAGCTCTCCGGCGCGACGGAGGCGACGATCGCAGCCATTCCGGCCCGGCCCGACGCGCCCGGGACCTCGACACCGTAGACCGTGCTCTCGACCACCTGGGTATGTGCATTGACCGAGCGCTCGACCTCGCTCGTCGACACGTTCTCCGACTTCCACCGGAACGTGTCCCCCACGCGGTCGACGAACGCGGCGTGCCCCCAACCGATCTTTCGCAGAAGATCCCCCGAGTCGTACCAGAGATCGCCGTCGACGAACGCGTTCCGGAGCAGCTTCGCTTCGCTAGCTTCGGCGTTCGTATAGCCATCGAAGCCGTAGCGGTCGGTGATCTCGGACACGAGCAACCCGACCTCTCCGTCGGCGACCTCGACGAGTCGCCCCTCGGCGTCGCGGATGATCTCTCCACGCTCGACGTCGTAGCGCACGAGCGCGTGCGGGGTCGGGCAGAAGCCGACCGTGCGGTCGAGGTTCAGCACGTTGACGAACATCGTGTTCGCTTCGCTCGCGCTGTACGTCTCGTAGATCTCCTCGACGCAGAAACGCTCCTGGAAGTCGACCCACCAGTCCGCTCGCATCCCGACGCCGGTGGCCTTTCGGACGGCGTGTCGACGGTCGCCCGATGCGCAAGGGCGGTTGAGCAGGTAGCGAGGGATCTCGCCGATATAGGCGATCGCGGTGGCGCCGTAGCGACGGCAGTCGTCCCAGAACTCCGACGCGCTGAACCGTCGGCGGATGATCATCCCGGCGCCGGTGCCAGCGGCCGACGCCCACGCCACCGTCAGCGCCATGTTGTGATAGAGCGGCAGCGGCACGTAGATCGCGTCGGAGGCCGACAGGTTCAACATCGCCCGACCGAATGCGGCGGAGGCTTTCATCCACCGCATATGGGTCATCACCGACGCCTTCGGCAGGCCGGTCGTCCCCGACGTGTAGATGTAGAAGCACGGGTCGCCGAGACGCACCTCGTCCATCGCCGCCGGCGGCGTATCCGGCTGGCCCTCGGCCACCGCGTCGAGCGCGTCGCGGGCGAGGGCTGAAGTCGCAGCCCCCGCGGCCTGCCCCCACCCCCCTGGCACCACGAACACCGCGCCATCTCCGAACCGCGCAGCAACCTCGTCGTCGTCGGCCACGGCCTCGTCGAACGCCTCCGAATGCTCCTCCCCGACCAGCGCATGTGCCGCGTGGCTGATCTCCAGGCTGTGCGCGAGCACCCTTCCGCGCTGGTGCGTGTTGATCAGCGCGGCGATCGCCCCGAGCTTGACCAGCGCGGCGACGCAGACCAGCAACTCCGGTCGATTGTCGAGCAGCACGACCACCGGATCTCCCTTCCCGATGCCCCGGTCGGCCAAGCCGTGAGCGAGACGGTTCGACCGCCGCTCCAGCTCGCCATGGGTCAGAACCCGGTCCTCGAACAGGACGGCTGGCAACCGATCCCAGCGACGCGCGTTCTCGGTGATCAGCGCCCCGATGGACAGGCACACGTCGGGGTCGGAGCGCAGCGCAACGCGCGCCGCCACCGCGAGCGCCGGCGCTTTGCGCGCGGTCCGCACCGCGCCGCGAGCGAGGTCGCGCAATGTGATTCGGTGGCCCATGCGAGCAACGTTCGGGAGGTCGGCGCCACTACTCGTTCGCAGACCGCGCCGTCACTCCGCCAGGAGAGCCGCACCCGCACGGCCGCGTCAAGCCGTTGGCCACCGCGGCCGACCGGATCACCAATCCGTGATTCGGTAGTCCTTCAGGAACTGTCCCCACACGTGTTCGCCCGTGCGCAGCCCATCGAAGATCGGATCGACGATGCGAGCCGCGCCATCGACGATGTCGAGTGGCGGGTGGAAGCGATGCATCTCTCGCTTGTTCGTCGCGTGGTCGATCGGATCCTCGTCGGTCACCCAACCGGTATCCACGCTGTTCATGTGGATGCCGTTCTGCACGTAGTCGGCCGCCGACGTTCGCGTCATCATGTTCAGCGACGCCTTGGCCATGTTGGTGTGTGGGTGCCGATCGGTCTTGAAGATCCGATAGAACTGCCCCTCCATCGCCGAGACGTTGACGATGTGCTTGTCCCGCGACGGGACGGCCAGCATCAGAGGCTTCAGGCGTGCGTTGAGGATGAAGGGCGCCACCGCGTTCACCAGGTGTACCTCCAGGAGCTCGACCGCGGGGACCTCCGCCATGCGAAGGCGCCAGCTGTTGACCTTGCGCAGGTCGACCTGCTGGAGATCCGCGTCGAGCTCGCCACTCGGAAAGAGATGATCGCCGCGCTCGCTGTCCTCGGACAGGAACTCGAACTGGGAGAGCGCCGCCGCCGGTACCGACGCGAGCTCACGCTCGGCGGCCGTGTCGGTCAGGTGCGCCAACGTGCCGGCACCGTCGCCCTCGATGGTCGACGCCCCGGACGCCAGATCGGTGCCGAGCAACGCCCGCTGCGCCGACGGCAGGTCCGCGGGAGCGGCCAGCTCGGCCTCCATCAGGTGATCGTAGAAACCGGGCGGTCGACGCACCGTCTGGCACGCGTTGTTGATGATGAAGTCCAGGCGGTCGAGCGTGCGATTCAGGTGCTGGCAGAGCGCCTCGACGCTCGGCGTGTGGCGCAGGTCGATGCCGTGGATGTGCAGGCGGTCCTTCCAATCGCCGAAGTCATCCTCGGCCGCATACCGCCGAGCCGCGTCACGCGGGAAACGCGTCGTGCAGATCACGCGACAGCCCGAGCGGAGCAACAGGATCGCTGCCTGGTACCCGATCTTGACCCGCGAACCGGTCACCAGCGCGACCCGGCCTCGAAGGTCTCCCTCCTGGCTCCGCTTGGCGTGGTTGAAGTCGCCGCACGACACGCACATCTGGTCGTAGAAGAAGTGCACCTCGCGGTACGGCTTCTGGCAGACGTAGCAGGTGCGCTCCTCGGTGACGCGGCCGATCGGCGGCTGCCCACCGCTGTCATCCGTGGGCTGGGGGGCGTCTACTTCCTGTCCGTCGAAGAGGGCGCGCCGACGCGGCGTGAGGAAGATCGGATTGTCGCGCAGCTGGCGGATCCCCGTCTTGTCCAGCAGCGCCTGATCCGCGTTCCGGCTCTCCACCTTCCGCCTCTTGCGATGAGCGCGCGCCAGCGCGATCCGGGCGTGCTTCTCCGGCCGCGACACCTTCCCCGCCGCGATCAGCAAGCGCTCGCGCAGCTCCCGATCTACGTCGGCGAGTGTTCCACGATCGTCGTCGATCGCCTCGAGGAGCTCGGCGCAGGCTTCGATGCGCTCGCGCAGCGTGGTGGTGTCGTCGTCGGTGGCCATGTCCACGGCAGGTCGGGTCCGATGGGGAGAGCCCCTACCAGAAGCGCGGCGCCCGTGCATCGAAAAGCCCCTTGGTTGCAGGTGGCCGACAGACTGTGGCTCCCCCCTCCGGCCGCCAGAGGCGGCCACCTCCCCACGAGTGGGGAGGGGCTGCGCAACACACGCAAGACGCAGATACACAGCCGTCCCCCGCCACGCGGGGGACAGCGTAGCGAAGCGGAGCAGGGGGGGACCCACAGTCTACCGCGGACCCAGACACACAGCCGTCCCCCACGCAGCGAACGGGGGTCTCCCCGCGCTAGCGTGGTGGGCTTGGGAGGCCGCCGCTGGGGAGTGCCATTTGTTGGGCGTAGGCGGGCGAGGTGCCGCGGATCTGGGCGTGGGCTTTGTCGATCTTCTGGGCGGTGAGTTGGCCGCGTTTGGCGATGGCGTAGCCGGCGATGCTGAGGATGGGGCCACCGATGCCGAGGGCGACTGCGGAGAAGACGGATCCGAGTCCTGCGGCGACCCCGGCGCCGACGAGGCTGCAGAGGAAGGCACCGAGGGCGGCACCGCGGTTCCGGTCGTTGCGGCGCCACTCCTTGATGCAGGTGTCGCAGAGGTTGATCCAGTGCGCGGACTTCTTCTGTGTGATGAGCGCCCCGATCAGGAATGCCCCGAGGTTGAGCAGCAGGAGCGCGTAGACCCACGGCGGAAACCAGGCGAGGGGCACGCGTTTCCGATGGGCTGCGGCCGGATTCCCGCACTTGATGCAGACGCCGCCGAGCTCCTGGTCGATCGGTGCGACGAGCACGTTGCCGGGGCCGCGATAGGGCACGAGCGCGGTGACGGCGGGCGGGGGTTGGTTCGGCGCCCAGGCGCCATCCGCTGGCGGTGCACCGTGCCCCCACGCGGTGCCGTTCGCGACGTCTCGATGGTGTGGCGGGTGTTGTGTCAACGGGGCGGGCGGAGCGGGCGACGCGTGGGCCTCAGTCTTCTCGTCGGGCGGCGACGTGGACGTCTTCTTCTTCGTCCACCTCGACCGTGACGATGACGGGCTTGCAACAGACCTCGCAGTCCTCGGTGTATTCCTGGCGCGCCGCGGTCAGGTCGACGTAGAACGTCACCTTCTCCCAGCACCAGGGGCACTCGCAATCACAGGGCTCTACGCCGTCGGCAGTCATGACGTACCTCCGAGCTTGCCCAACGAGCGTAAATCCGGTCGCCCACGAACACCAGGGGTACCGACTACACGGAGCCCGTGTGCGCCTCGATCGGCACGACGCCGACCGGGTGGCGCCAATTTTGTCGCTAGATCCCTGCGCAGGGGGTAGCCAGACTGTTCGGTGCCCGGGTAGGCGCGCCGTCGCCCACAGGGACGAGGAACGATGAACATCAACACGCTGATCGACGCGATCGTCCGCCACACCACGGTACTGATCGCCCAACTGGCCACATCGGCGGGCGCGAGAGCGCCGCTGGCCCACGTGGCGAACCGGGTATTCCTCGACCTGGTGGCCGAGCTCGAATCGCAGGGGGTGCGACAGAAGGTCATCGCCGACATGTTCGGCCTGGCGCTCCGCTCCTATCAGCGTCGCGTGCAGCGACTCTCCGAGAGCGAGACCGAGGCCGGTCGTACCTTGTGGGAGGCGATCTTCGACTACCTCCACGAGCACGAGCTCGTGACCAAGGTCGAGGTCCTGCGTCGCTTCCGCTACGACGACGAGTCGATGGTGCGGGGGGTGTTGCGCGACCTGGTCGACTCCGGCCTGGTCTTCCAGGCTGGCGGCGGCGATCGGGCGGCGTTCCGCATCGCCACCGACGACGAGCTCGGTCGGCTGCGGCAGAAAGACGAGCCCGAGGGTACGCGCGCCATCGTCTGGGTCACGGTCTATCGAAACCAGCCGCTGAGCATCGAGGAGCTCGAGGACCTCGTCAGGATGGACCGCGCGGAGTTCTCCGACGCCCTCGACGAGCTGGTACGCCTCGGGAACGTGACACGCGACCCGCTGGACCCCGAGGTCCTGCACTCGTCGAAGTGGGTGCTTCCGCGCGGGTCGCAGTACGGGTGGGAGGCGGCGATGCTCGACCACTTCCAGGCGGTGGTCCAGACGCTGGCCCGGCGGCTGCGCGAGCTCGACAGCGACGACCCGCCGACCTCTGGCGGCAGCACGTACGCGATCGACATCTGGGACGGACACCCGCATGCTCGTCGCGTGCGCGGGCTCTTGGACGAGGTGCGGAATCTGGTTGCCGAGGTGCAGGCCGACGTTCGTGCCCACAACACGAAGATCAAAACGCCCGACGCGTTCGATCGGATCACCTTCTACGCCGGCCAGTCCGAGGTCGCGAGCGAGTCCCATCAGGCTGAGGAGACGTCATGAACATCCGGTTGTCAGCGCTCCTGCTCGGCGGGTTGTTGTCGCTGGTCGTCGCGTGCTCGACGGAGTCGGACCCCAGTTTCGGCGACGGCGAGTCTCATTTCCTGATGGCCTGCGACGAGTCGGCAGAGTGTGGTGATGCCCTCGCTTGCATCTGCAATGTCTGCACGCGCGCCTGCGACGCGCCGTCGGACTGCCCGGATCACGCCGCAGAGGTCGTCTGCGTCGACCACGCCGAGGCCTATCCGGGTTGCGAGGCGCCTGCTCCCGGCCCGCTGTGCGCCGAGGTCCCCGCGCCGGAGACGGACGCCGCCGACGTCGGTGTCCCGCCAAGCGATGCCCGCGACGATGCGGAGCCGGAGCCCGACGTGGCGACCGACGCACCGTCTGACACCCCGGCGGAAGTCGTCGACGTCGCCACCGATGGCCCGGACGACGAGCCGGACGCCGCTGGCGACACACGAGATGTCACGATCGAAGCGAGCGATGCACCAACCGAGGTCAGCGATGCGCCGACCGAGGTCAGCGACGCGCCCACCGAGGTCAGCGATGCGCCGACCGAGGTCAGCGATGCACCGACCGATGTCGCCGAGGACACCGACGAGGACACCGAAGCGCACGTAGACGCGCCGGACGTCACCTTCGACGCCGTCGATGGCCGCGACACCGCGGTCGACGCCATCGACACCGGCGACGCCGTGATCTGCCGCGCTGGGACGACGCGAGAGGCGGACGACGGCTGCAACATCTGCACGTGCGTGGAGGGACATCGCTGGGCATGCACGACACGAGCCTGCCCGGCGCCGGAATGCGAATCGGCCGAGGATTGCATCGTCACTGGTTGCAGCGACCAACTCTGCGCCGCCGAGGCGACAGCGACGACCTGTGAATTCCGGGCAGAGTACGCGTGCTTCGCGTCCGCCGTGACGAGCTGCGCCTGCGTGGAGCACCGCTGCGCGTGGAGGCCGACCCCCGCCTTGGAGGAGTGCCTGCTCGATCCGCCGTGCGTCCCGGGGGAGACCCGACGCGCCGGAGACGGCTGCAACACCTGCGAATGCACGCGAGAGGGTCGCTGGTCGTGCACCGAGATCGCGTGCCCCCACGACGACGAGTTGTTGTGCACCGAAACCGGCGGGACGTGGGACGAGGGGTCGTGCGGTCATTACCGCTGCGGCCGGTTCCCGGACTGCGACGCGGTGGACCCGGGCTGCGATTGCGGGCGCCGCGCCAACTTCGTCGACGGCGTCGGATGCGTCGCCGACGAAGTCTGCGTGCTCACGACCGAGGGCCGCCGGCTCTGCGAAGACACGGGCGGCGAATGGAGACGCGACTCGTGCGGCCATTACGACTGCGGCGCTCCGCCCGACTGTCTCGCCGTCATCCCTGGTTGTGATTGCGGCGACGCGCACCGATTCGATGCGGATTCGGGCTGCGAGCGCGTTACGGATTGCCCGTCCGCAGACGGGGGATCCTGACCGAGCGACCGGCGCAGCCAGGCGGCGTTGACCGGCGCAGCCAGGCGGCGTTGACCGGCGCGTGAGAGGGATCGACCCGCCGGGTTAGCGGGTGGCGGCGGCCCGTTGGCGGCATTACGATGTCGCGACCCGCATCCCCCGACGACGATGATCCACCATCGTACCTGCAGCCTCTGCGAAGCGCTCTGCGGCATCTCCATCGAGCACGACGGCGAGAGCGTCAGCTCGATCCGCGGAAATCCGGACGACGTCTTGTCTCGCGGGCATATCTGCCCGAAGGCCGTCGCGCTGCAGGACCTCCACGAGGATCCCGACCGGTTGCGGCAGCCGATGCGACGCGAGGGTGATCGCTGGGTCCCGGTGACCTGGGAGGCGGCGATCGAGGAGGTCGCCACCCGCATCCACCACATTCAATCGGCGCACGGGCGAAACGCGGTCGGCGTGTACTCGGGGAACCCCACCGCCCACAACTTCGGCGCCTTGCTCGGGAACATCGCCCTGCGCGAGGTGCTCGGCTCTCGCACCCAGTTCTCGGCGACGAGCGTCGACCAACTGCCGCACATGTTCGCGGCGCTGGAGATGTTCGGTCACCAACTTCTGCTGCCGGTCCCGGACGTCGACCGCACCCGTCATCTCGTGATCGTCGGCGCCAACCCCGCGGTGTCGAACGGCAGCCTGATGAGCGCGCCGGGGATCAAGAAGCGACTGGCGGCGATCCGAGCGCGCGGGGGGCGCGTCGTCGTCGTCGACCCGCGGCACACGGAGACGGCGGCCCTCGCCGACGAGCATCACTTCATCCGCCCGAACGGTGACGCCTTCTTCTTCCTCGGTGTGCTGTCGACCCTGTTCACCGAGCGACTGGTCGCCGGCGGGGCGTGGCGCGAGTACACCCGGGGCCTCGACGAGCTCAAGGCGATCGTCGCTCGATTCCCGGTCGAAGCGGTCGCGCCTCACGCGGGCATGGAGGCGGAGACCATTCGCACGATCGCCCGCGACTTCGCGAGCGCCCCGTCGGGCGCGTTCTACGGGCGCCTCGGCACCACGACGCAGGCATTCGGCGGGCTCTCGGCCTGGTTGCTGCTGGCGATCAACGTGGTCACGGGGAACCTGGATCGCCCGGGCGGCATGATGTGGACCCATCCGCCCGTCGACCTCGTGGCGCTGGCCGATCGCCTCGGCCAACGCGGGCATCACGGGGTCTGGCGCAGTCGCGTCAGCGGGCTGCCGGAGTTCGGGGGCGAGCTTCCGGTCGCCGCGCTCGCCGAGGAGATCGAGACCCCCGGGAACGGGCAGGTCCGAGCCCTGATGACCATCGCCGGCAACCCGGTGCTCTCGACCCCCAACGGCGCGCGACTGGCGCGAGCGCTGGGCGGGCTCGAGTTCATGGTGTCCCTCGACATGTACGTCACGGCGACGTCGAGTCACGCCCACTTGATCCTGCCGCCGCTCTCCCCCCTGGAGCACTCCCATTACCCGTTCGCGCTCGGCCCGATGGCCGTGCGGAACATGGCCAAGTACTCCCCCCCGCTCTTCGACCCGCCGGAGGACGCTCGAGGCGACTTCGAGACCCTCATGGCGATCACGTCGCGGTTGCTGGAGCTCCGCGGCAAGGCGTCCGAGCGACTGACCGCCGCGCTCGTGCGGAGGGCTCAGCGTCTCGGGCCGGACCGCGCCCTCGACCTCGTCCTGCGCACCGGTCGGTTCGGCGCCCTTCGGAATCTGCGTGGCCCGCGACTCTCGCTGCGGGCGCTGCGCGACAACCCCGGCGGCATCGACCTCGGCGCGCTCCGTCCGTCGATGCCCGATCGCCTCTATACCCGGGACCAACGCCTGCAGCTCGCGCCTCCGGTGCTCGTCGCCGATCTTCGGCGGATCGACGCAGCGCTCGAGCGACCACCGAGCGACGACCTGCTCCTGATCGGGCGACGCACGCTCCTGTCGAACAACTCGTGGATGAACAACAGCCCACGCCTGGTTCGTGGGGGCCATCGTTGCGTGCTCCTGATGAACCCGGAGGACGCCGCGAGCCGCTCGATCCCGGACGGTGCGTACGTCACGCTCCGGTCTCGGGTCGGGGCCATCGAGGTGCCGGTCGCGCTCGACGACGGAGTCGCGCCCGGGGTCGTGAGCCTGCCCCATGGCTGGGGCGGCGCCGACAAGGGCGCCCGCCTGTCGGTGGCCAACGAGGTCGGCGGGCAGAGCGTCAACGACGTCGTCGACGAGAGCATCGTCGACCAGCTCACGGGCACGTCGGCGCTCAGCGGGATCGTCGTCGAAGTATCGCTGGCGGGTGCCGCGGAGTAGGAGCGGGGCTTCCTCGCGCTGGAGGGCGCGCGACGAAGATCGCCCACCAGGGCACGAACGGGCCTATGATGATCGCCGCCTCGTCCCGGAGAACCCATGGGCTCCCTCGTCCGCCATCGCCGCCTCGGCCCGTTGTTGCTCGTGATCGCGCTCGCCCTCGTCGCGATCGGCTGTCCCACCAGCGAGACGGTTGACGACGAAGATGCCCGGGGCGACGCCTCCGTGGGCGGTGGCGATGCCGATCGGACTTCGGACGCGCACAACACGCCAGACACCGGCCCGACGGACCTCGGGCGACCGCCGGATGCCTCGCGACCGGACACTGCACCGCCGACCGATGTCGACGGGCGGGACACGCGGCCGGCGGACACGACGGATCCGGAGGCCGGCATCTGCGGTGACGGCGTGCTCGACGAGGGAGAGGGGTGCGACGACGGCAACAACCGCGCCGGCGATGAATGCGGGGAGTCGTGCAAGCGCGAGATCGACTTCGTCTGCCAGGCGTGCGGCGAAGACGACCGGGGTTGCGGCGGCGAAGGCGACCTGTGCATCGATGGTGCCTGCGGCGCCGACTGCTCGGAGCTGCCCTGTCCGACCGGGATGACGTGCCAACGGATCACCAACCGCCGCGTGATCGCGCACCAGTGCCTCCCGGACCGGGGCTGCGGCACGGGGGTCGAGATCTGCGACAACGACGCCGACGATGACGGCGACACCCACGTCGACTGCGACGATCGCGACTGCGCGGACCACCCCGCTTGCGATGTCGTCGGCGGCCCCGGCAGCTGCGACGAGCCCGAGGTGGCCTCCCTCGGGAGGACGACGGCGACACCGAGCGAGGACATCCGCAGCCCGTCGTGCCTGACGTCGGCCGACGTGGAGACCGTGTTCGCGTTCCGCCCGATCGAGGCGACGACCTATTGCCTCGACACGCGCGGCAGCGAGGCGAACGACACGGTCGTGTCCGTGCGCACGACCTGCGACGACGCCGACAGCGAGGTGTTGTGCGTCGACGACGTGGCCGGGCACCAGGTCGACTACCAGGCCTACGGCGAGTGGACTGCACGCGACACGACCCGGGTGTTCGTGATCGTCGACGTCTACGACGGCACCGGCCGCGAGAGCGTGCAGCTGTCGATCTCGGAGGGCGCCTGCGTCCCCACGCCGCCGCCGCCCATCGACGTCGGCACCATCGGGTGCTTGGACAGCCCGGCCGACGTCGCGCGCTCCGGCGCCGTCGGTGACCGCTTCCTCGCCACCTGCCGGCGCGACTGCGACGCAGAGAGCTACCTCTTCGGCACCGACATCTACACGGACGACTCGTTGATCTGCCTCGCGGCCATCCACGCCGGTGTGCTCACCGCGACGGGCGGACGCTGTGTGATCACGATCGAGCCCGGGCAGGACCGCTACGCCGGTTCGACCCGCAACGGCGTCGAGAGCCTCGACTGGGAAGATGGCGGAGACCGCAGCTTCAGCGTCCAAGCCCCCTGACGTCTCTTGGACCTGATCCCCGCACAGCCGGTCGTCCTCGATGGCGCGTCGCTCGCCGACCTCGATCGCGCCGCCCGTGCCATCGTCGGCGGCGAGATCGTCGCGATGCCGACGGAGACCGTCTACGGGCTCGCGGCCGACGCGACCAACCCGACCGCCGTGGCGCGGGTGTTCGCGGCCAAGGATCGCCCCTCGTTCGACCCGCTCATCGTGCACCTCGCCGACAGCGAGGGACTCGGACCGCTGGTAGATGGCGCTGTCCCGCATGCCGCGATGCGCCTCGCCGAGGCGTTCTGGCCCGGGCCGCTCACCCTGGTGTTGCCGAAGAGCACGGTGGTGCCGGACATCGTGACCGCTGGGCTGCCGACGGTCGCGCTGCGGGTGCCGGATCACCCCGTAGCCCGAGCCCTGTTGGAGCGGAGCGCGCGACCATTGGCCGCGCCGAGCGCGAACCGGTTCGGACGCGTCTCGCCGACCTGCGTCGAGCACGTCGTCGAGCAGCTCGGGGGGCGCATCCCCTGGGTCGTGGACGGCGGCCCGTGCGCCGTCGGCGTCGAGTCCACCATCGTGTCCTTCGCCGAAGCCGAACCCGTCGTGCTGCGCTTTGGTGGGATCCCCACCGAGTCGATCGTCGACGTGATCGGGTCGGTGAATTGCCGCACGTCGTCGACAGACCGGCCTCGAGCCCCGGGCCAGGTGTCCCGGCATTACGCGACGACGACCCCCCTGCGCCTGGTCGAGCGCGCCGCCGATCTCCGACCAGATCCTCGCCGCGGCCTGCTCGTCGTCACGGGCGCCACACCGCCCGGGCTCGAGGGATACGGACACGTCGAAGCGCTGAGTCCGAGCGGAGATCTGGTCGCCGCCGCGGCTCGGTTGTTCGCGGCGATGCGCGACATCGACCGGGCTTCCGTCACCGGCGCCGATGTGCTTCTTTGCGCCGATGAAGGGCTCGGTCGTGCGATCCGGGATCGCCTGCATCGAGCCGCCGTCAGTCCGGATCCCGAGGCCAGCCGATGACGCGCCCGCACCCCCCGTCGCTCACCCTCGTGTACCTGATGTACGACGAGGAGGAGAACATCGCCGCGGCGCTCGACGAGGGGATCGCGTGGCTCGAGTCGGACATCGGCGACTGGGAGATCGTCGTCGTCGACGACGGATCGAGCGACGGCGGTCCGGCGATCGTAGAGGATTACGCCGAACGGGATCCGCGCGTCCGGCTCGTCCGACATGCCAGGAATCTCGGCATGGGGGGCGGCATGCGGACCGGGATCCGCGAGGCGACCCGCGAGTACCTCTGCTTCATGCCGTCGGACGGACAGGTCGAGGCGACCGAGCTGCGCAAGCTGCTGCCGCTATTGGACGATGCGGACGTCGCGCTCAGCGTCTACGAGAGCCGTGGCGACGCCGACTCCCTGGTGCGCGTGGTCATGAGCCGGAGCCTCCGGGTCTACCTCCGCGTGATGGCGGGGGTGACCTTCGAGCTCGAAGGACTCTACCTCTACCCGACGGGCCTCGCGCAGGAGGTTCTGCCCGAGGTCACGGGGGACACGTTCTTCTTCAGTTTCCAACTCGTCTTGCACGCGCTCGCACGCGATCACCGCGCGGCGACCACGAAGATCGTCTGCAAGCCTCGCGCGGGGGGCGCCTCGAAGGTCGCCAACCGCCGCCGTGTGCTGAAGGTGCTCCGCGAGGTGCGCGAATACCGGAAGCGAAGGGTGCTGCCATGAGAGCTTTCGAGATCCGAGACGCCTTCGGCATGGAGAACCTGCGCCTGGTCGAGCGCCCGGCACCCGAGCCGGAACATCGCCAGGTGCGGATCCGCATGCGCGCTGCGTCGCTGAACTACCGCGATCTGCTGATGATCCGCGGGCTGTACAATCCGCGACAGCCCCTGCCGCTGGTGCCGCTCTCCGACGGCGTCGGTGTCGTCGAAGCCGTCGGACCGGGCGTGAGCCGGGTCTCGGTCGGAGACCGTGTGGCCGGCATCTTCTCCCAGCGGTGGATCTCCAATCCGCCGAGCTTGGAGCGGGTCATGTTCACGCTCGGTGGCCCGCTGGACGGGATGCTCACCGAGTCGATCGTCCTGGACGAGGACGGCGTCGTCGCCGTGCCCGAGTACCTGACCGACGTCGAAGCGGCGACCCTACCCTGCGCGGCGCTCACCGCGTGGAGCGCCCTCGCGGTCGAGGGCCGGTTGCGACCGGGAGACACCGTGCTCGTCCTCGGCACCGGCGGCGTGTCGATCTTCGCACTCCAGATCGCCCGGCTCTTCGGCGCGTCGGTCATCGTGACCTCGTCGAGCGACGAGAAACTCGCCCGCGCGGCGGACCTCGGCGCGGCGCACGGCATCAACTACCGCACGCATCCGAAGTGGGCGCGCGAGGTGAGCAGGATCACCGGCGGCCGGGGCGTCGATCACGTGATCGAGGTCGGCGGCGCCGGCACCTTCGACCAATCGGTTCGCGCCGCGCGCATCGGGGGCCATATCAGCATGATCGGGGTCCTCGCCGGCGGCTCGCAAGAGGTCAATCTCACGCGGGTCCTGATGCACAGCATTACGGTGCAGGGCGTGATGGTCGGCTGCCGGGACAGCTTCGAGGCGATGAACCGCGCCTTCGCGTTGCACGAGGTGCGACCGGTGATCGATTCGGTCTTCGACTTCGAAGACACCTCCGCCGCCCTCGCGCATCTCGCCTCGGCGAAGCACTTCGGCAAGGTGGCGATCCGCTTCCCGGACTGAGCGCGCAGAGCTCTCGACGCACGCGCGCTCTCATCCCGAGGATCAGGCCCAATCGACCGGCTGTGCGAGCAGGAGGCGGGCTTGGCTCCGGGGCGATTCCAGCGCCTCGAGGGCGGTCAGCACACGTTGTTGGGCGGCGCGGAAGTGCTGCGCCGCTCGATCGAAGAGCTCCGTCATGATCGACTCAGCGTTGCCGGTTCCGGTCCTTCCACGCGGCGCGGACTTCGTTCGGGTCGAGTCCGTGCTCCCAAAGTACGTGGTAGAAGTAGGAACGCGAGTAACCGAAACGCCGGGCGACCACACTCATCTTCCCACCACTCTCGTCCATCAACCGCAAGATGGGCTCGAGGGCGAGCTCCGGAGGCCCGCTGTCGTCGGTCTCGACGACGATCGCTCGGAGCTCGCCGGACAACAGCGACTCGTCGACCGGCTCACCACTGCGGATGATCGCCCGCAATCGGCTGGCCTCCCGCCGCAGCTCCGCCACACCGCCGGGCCAATCGTAACAGACCAGCCGCTCGCAGACCGGTACGGGCAGGTCGATGCGGCCGATGTTCCCGGCGCGCCGCAGCTGAGACACGATGCCTTCGATGACATCCGACCGGCGATCTCCGAGCGGAGGCACCCGGAGCGTCGCCATCGCGTTGAAGGAGAAGAGCCGCTCTACGAGAGCCGGTCGCATGCGCCGCTCGCGGATGGTGGTCGAGAACACCACCGGTGAGGGGGGCGATGTCGTGATGCGCGATCGCAACACATCGGCGATCGACGCCAAAACCGGCGGTGGGGCCCCTTCGACGCGCTCGATCAGCACGGCGGTCCCTTCCGGAACCTCGGCGACCTGCGTGGCGAGGTCGGCGACGGCGGCGTCGAACGCAACCAGCGGAGTCTCCCAGCGCTCGGCGAACCACTCGGCGACGATGCGGGTCTCCAGCGCGTGCTCGCAGGTGACGGCAACGCTGGGCAGGTCGAGGTCGACGAACGCGACCGCGGCAGCAAACATGCCCGCCTCGGTGCTGTGATGCATCGCGAGCGAGTCCAAGAGGGACAGGATCGGGCTGTCCGACGGGATTCGACGCCGGAACGAGCGGGCCGCGTCCGAACGGTCGAGCACGATCAGCGAGTTGCCCACACGGATCACGTAGTTCGCGTCGAGCAGGCTGGTGTCGATCGTGCGCCCGTTGACGCGGGTCGGGTTCCGAGCGCCGCTGTCGGTAATGCGGTACACGCCGGGCACCGTGCGCTGGAGCCTGACCCGACCGCGCGAGATCGCCTGGTCTTCGATCAGGATCGCGTCGCCATCCGGCCCCGGAGCCCGGTCTATCGGGATCTCGTCGTCGGTGAGCCAGTAGTGCCGCGGTGTCAGGCCTCGTTCCGGCGAACAGACGACCGTGGCGACCCAGCCAAGGTTCCGTTCGAACGACTCCCTCTTCTCCGTCTTTCTCGTCGACATCCGCGTGGGGATTCCGGTGCCACTCGAGCTCGGACCGCGTCAATCGCCAAGCCTCAGCGTGGACAACCGCGGACCGTCTGTCTAGCCTCTTCTCACTATTCGACACCGGTCGTGTCGATGCTCCGTCGGGTTCGCAC
Source organism: uncultured Myxococcales bacterium (assembly GCA_964520965.1). GTDB lineage: Bacteria > Myxococcota_A > Bradymonadia > REDH01 > REDH01 > CAZFPM01. The sequence continues at coordinate 28,375 of CAZFPM010000015.1, read as the reverse complement.
CGATCGACGCCGGAAGACGAGGCCCGCACCATGACGCACCCCGATCCGAACGCACCGCCTCCGGCCGCGCCGCCGCCTGCCAGCGGCCACCCGGGACAGCAGGCACAGCCCGCGCCGCCGCCCGGACCGGCCGGCGCCCCGCAGGCCTGGCCGCAAGCGGCCCCACAGGGGCAACCGGCCGCACCATACGGACAGCAAAACCCAGGCTATGGGCAGCAGCCGTCTCCCCACGGGCAATACCCCGGTGGCTACGGACAGCCGGCTCAGGGCTACGGACAGCCGGCTCAGGGCTACGGACAGCCGGGCTGGACTCCCCCGCCCGCGCCACGCACGCCTCTCCACAAGAAGTTGGACGATGCGGCGACCCTCTGGTTCGTGGTCGCCTGCATCGGCTGGTTGATCGGCCTCTTCTTCATCACCGGGCCGCTCGCCTGGTGGCAGGGTGCCCGGATTCAGGCCGAGTATCGGGCCAACGGACTGGAACCGACCGGGATTGCCAAGGCCGCGCTCATCATCGGCGTGGTCTCGAGCATCATGGGCGCACTGGCTCTGCTGCTCGTCTTCGGCATGATCGCCTTCCTCCTCGTCGCGGCCGCCGCCGGGGCGTGAATCAACAGCAGCCCCAAGTCTTCCGCGCGCCTCTCGTCGGGCGCATTCCCAAGGGCCGAACGCGAGAACATGCGGCCTCGATGATCCGCGGCGTGCTCGGCGGACTCGTCGGGCACCGACCGGGCTCCTTCGCGGAGTGGATCCCCGAGATGTCTTTCCGGCTCAAGGCGCAGGACGTCTCGCCGGGCGCACTGCTGCTGGCCACCGCCGGACGCCGCGGCATGCGCCGCCCCATCGATGTCGCCGTGCTCGTCCACGGACTCTTTGTCGACGAACAGAACTGGACCCTCGGACCCGACCCGATCTACCGACACCTGGGGCGCCTCTTCGGCTGGACGCCGGCGCTCGTGCGTTTCAACACGGGGCTGCACGTCTCCAAGAACGGCGAACTGCTCGCCGATCTCCTCGAGGACCTGCGTGCCGAATGGGGTCCGCGACTGGGCCGGGTGCACCTCGTGGGACACTCGATGGGGGGGCTCGTCTGTCGGAGCGCGCTCGCTGCGCTCGAGCTGCGGAACTCCGACGTGCTCGACCGGATCGATCGCTTGTTCCTGCTCGCGACACCAAACAACGGCGCCGATCTCGAGCGCCTCGGGCACGCGATCGAGATCGGGCTGGAGCTCGTGCTACGCCTGCCGGCCCGTACGTTGGAGGTCATCGCGCCTCCGAAGGCCGACGAACAACGCCACCACCTCTTCGAACAGGGGCTTCGCGAGCTGCGGGAATCCGTTGCAGACCGCGCGTCGACCACGGCCGGCGCGCCGATCCGCGGCGTTCAGTCGCTGGTGGCGCTCCGTAGTGACGGAATCCGCGACGTCCGCTTCGGCTACATGCAGCAGCGGGAGTGGGAGTTCGAGGAGCTGCTCGGCGACCGCTTCATGATCAATCACCGCCGAAAGCTCCCGCCCCCCGAACACGTTCGGACCTACGCGATCGCCGGGTCGCTGTGGCCAGGCGTCGGGTCGAAGCCGTCGCGAATCCGGAACGACGGCCTCGTCTCGGTCGCCAGCGCCGCCAGCAAGGCTGGGGAGTTCGACGATCTCGAGGTCGTCGAGAAGGGACGATTCGCCGAGGTTCCACTGCTGGCGCATCAGCTGCTGCCGACCTCGGCGCGCGTGCGCGCGCGCATGCGACGGTGGGTGGACCAGGGGCTCTGACGTCGGACCGAGATCGGGCGGCACTCAGTCGCCGCCGACCAGCAACGCCGGCTCGAAGCCCGCATCGACGACCACCCGGTACGCGTCCATCGTCCCGTCTCGGTCATAGTCGATGTCCATGGGCGCCTCGTTGCAGTCGAGCACGTCGGACAAGTTCCAGATCTCGCCCGGGTCCCACGCGATCGAGCAGAAGAGCCCGGCGAAGCCCGGCAGGGCGTCACTGTCGAGCATATTGCGGGACTCGGCTTCTTCGCGCGTGACGACGCCCGAGAGCGTGACCAGACTCTGCGCCTCGAACTCGAAGAGCGTCAGCAAGAGCGACACGTCGAGCGCATCGAGACCGAAATCTGCGCTCACCGGCTCGAGCCCCGGGAACTCGACGACGGCGCTCGCGCGAAGCTCGTAGTCGAAGGTCTCGGTGATCCACTCGTCGACGCTCAGCGGCAAGAAGCGGATCGCGCGCACGATCTCGGGCTCCTGCCACGACACGGCCAGCGGCGCCTCGGTCACGATGTCCGCGGCGCCATAGCGGCCATCGAGGGCCGCAGCGTCGTCGGACTCGGGCACCTCGATCACCATGAACTTCACGTTGCTGGCGAGGCTCTTGAGGAACGCGAAGATAGGGGCGAGCTCCTCGGGCTCGACGATCTCGAACCGTTCCTCGGCCGCTACCGTGGCCTCCGGCGTCAGCCGGCAGAGATCGTCGATGCAGACGAACGGGCCCTCGCATTCCCCGACCTCGTCGCCGCAAGCGACCGGCTCGATGACATCTGTGTCCGCATCCCCGGTCTCCGCGGCGGCGTCCTCGGAGACATCGCCGGTCTCTTCGACCTCGGCGATATCCTCCACCACGTCGACCTCCTCCACCACGTCGACCTCGTCGGCGACGTCCTCGACCTCGGCTGGCGTGTCCTCGCCCAGGTCGGACACGGTGTCTTCGGCCGGGTCGACCTCGGGCGCCGCATCTTCCGGCGCGTCGGGTTCCGGGGCCGTGTCCTCCGAAGCGTCGGTCTCCGCGTCGGCGGTGGCGGCGTCGGCGACGTCGGCGGTCACGGGGGAGCCGGTGCCGTCATCGGCACATGCGGCCAGAAGGAGCAGGACAAGCGAGAGAGACCGGCGAGACATCGCGTCTACCATGGTGGTTCGGGGCTCGTGATTGCGACTACGGCTTCGCAGTATCCCAGACCCTGCGCTCGAATCAAATCGTGACCCGGGGCCGTGCCTCCGAGAAGCGCGTCGGCGGTAGAGGCCGGGCCCCCGATGCCGCGGCCGACCCGCTCGAAGACGAGGGTCGCGACGGCCCACAGAGCGGCCGAGGAGAGGGCGGCGATTTCTCCCAAGGGGTCGTCCCGGGGGTGATTGACGGGGGGTGGACCCGCCGGTAGCCTTCGGCGCTCCGGGGGCGACGGACACAGCGTCTCCGCCAGCCCCAGTGACCCGGTCACGAGGCCTGTCGACGCATGCGGCGCTCTTACACCATCTCGACCGCGGAGATCGAGTCGGCCCGGCTTCGTGGAGCCGCGATGGGCGCCGAGCTCGGCGTCGATGTCGCCGTGGATGCGCTCGCGGACCATCGGTGGACCTCGGCAGACCACGGGCGCACCGTCTTGCACGTCGAGGATTTCTCGCGCATTCCGTTTCTCGACGAGATCGTCGGCATCGAGGAATACCAGCACCGGGCCCGCATTCGGGCACGCACCGGCGATCACTTCGTCGGCCTGACTCCGCTGGCCGAGGGCTACGACGAGTACTGCCGCGACGTGCTGGGGCTCGGCGCACCGGAGTTCATGCTCGTCGAGCCGATCTTCGGGCCACTGCGCATCGCTGATGCGTGCCGGGAGAGCGAGATCCGCGGCCGCCTCGTCGAGCTCACCCAAGACGCCGGAAAGCTCGTCATCCACCCCTACATGTCGGCCGAGCCCGTCTGGGAACTCGCCGCGGCACTGGCCCGAGACTCCGGGGCCGCGGTCAAGGTCGTCGGTCCGCCGCCGCCCGTCACCTGGGTCGCCAACGACAAGAACCTCCTGTCGGAGCTGGTTCGGCGTACGGCGGGCGCGGACTTCATCCTCGACACCTGCATCGAGACGACGCTCGAGGACCTCACAGCCCGCGTCGTCCGTATGTCCGGCCACCACATGAAGGTCGGCGTGAAGCGGACCCGGTGCGCATCGGCGATGGGCAATCTCGTCATCGACAGCGACGCGATCCGCCGCATGGGGCCTCTCGAGCTGCGCGGAGTCATCGACCGGTTCCTGACGCGAACCCAGTGGGACGGAGAGGAGGACGTGCTCGTCGTCCACTGGGCCGACACCGACCTCTCCCCTTCGACCCAGCTCTGGATTCCCCCGCTCGACGACGGTCCTCCGATCGTCGACGGCGTCTACGAGCAGATCCTGGAAGGCCCGGAGAAGATGTTCGTCGGCAGTCAGCCGTCGCGACTTCCCGAGCCGGTCGACCGCGCAATGGCCGAAGCGTCCCTCCGCGTCGCGGCGGGCCTCCAGGCGATGGGATACGTCGGCCGCTGCTCCTTCGACTTCATCGTCGAGGGCGATCCGCACGACCAGTTCCATGCCCGGTTCACCGAATGCAACGGTCGCTGGGGCGGCACGAGCACGCCGATGCACCTCGTCGACCGGCTCTTCCCGGACGGGCGGCCTCATTACGTCGCCCAGGATTGGGTGCATCCGGGC
>CAZFPM010000015.1:19162-23909 GCA_964520965.1 uncultured Myxococcales bacterium | reverse complement strand
ATGGTCGGGTGCACGCTCCTCGAGCTCCTGAAGCTGCTCGAGCCGGCGCTCTACGACGTGCGCACCGGGCGCGGTCGTTTCGCGCTCTACAACGTCGGGCCGCTGGTCGACAAAGGGAAGTTCGACATCGTGTCCATCGGCGAGCCGGCGGAGGCGCTCGACGGCATCCACGAAGTGTTGCCGCGCCTGCTCGGACTCTCCTGACCGGGGCGCGACCGCGCGTCGGGCTCGCAGTGTTCGACGGGCAGACCACGTGCGTGAATCGCGTTCGGACGCCGCCCGGACGGTCGGCATCCACTCGCCACTGGGCAGCGCGGGTCGCCGCTGCGATAATCTACGCACACGATCGACCTGCTCACCACTCCGCAAGGACCCGTCCATGAACGAGATCCCGCTGCATCCCGCTATCGTCCACATTCCCCTGGGGTTGGCGTTCGTCCTGCCTCTCGTCACGCTCGTCGCCCTGGCGATCTCGTGGCGCAAGAAGCAGATGACGCCGTGGATCTTCGTACTGGTGCTCAACGCGCTGATGGCCTGCTCGGCCTGGTACTCGGCGAAGACCGGCGAAGAGGTCGAAGAGGTGGTCGAGGAGTACGTCGGCGACGACCCGATCCACGCGCACGAGGAGTGGGCCGAGCGCTTCGTCATTCTCGCGTTCATCGGCACCGCGGTCGCAGCTGGGGCGACCCTCGCGCCAATTCGAAAGGTCCGGCTCGGCTTCGGCGCCGCCTCTGCTGTCCTCGCCTTCGGCCTCGCCGGGTTTGGCGTGGCGACCGGCAAGACCGGTGGTTCGATCGTGCACGAGCACGGCGTTGCCTGGGCCAACCCGACCGGGAGCCCCGTCGATTCGCGCGGCGATCACGACGAAGAGGCGGAGCACGACGACCAGCGCGACGAGGACGATTGACCGGCCGGGGCAGCACCCGCGCCGGCCCTGACCGGACGACGGCCGCGCGTGGAGCCGGACGACCGGTGCTGTCGCTGGTGCTCATGATCTCCCTGGCGATGGCGGGGTGCGCGACAGCGGTGGACTCCGCCCCGGTTTGCACCGCGGCGGTCTCGCGACCGGCGGGGGTCCTCGTCGCCGGGTCCGGCGCCGCGATACCCCTCGCCCGCGCGTTGGCGAGCCGCTACGACGGCCCGGCGGGACCAGGCGGGCCGGCGATCGTCGTCGCCGAGTCCATCGGCACCGGCGGCGCGTTGCGGGCGTTGGGCGACCGGGCGATCGACATCGGGCTCGCCAGCCGGCCGCTGGCACCTCGAGAGGCGGCCGGACTCGAGGTCGCGTTGCTCGCAGACGCACCCATCGTCATCGCGGCACGCGGCAAGCAACCCCGTTCCATCACCTGGGAGCTGCTGCTCTCGATCGCGGCGGGACGCCAGTCGACGTGGCCCGATGGGACGCCGGCCGTGGTCGTTCTCCGAGAACCCGGCGACTCGGGACTGCGCGTGATCGGTGACACGACACCGGAGCTGGCAGAGGCATTCGAGGCGGCCCGCGCCACCGGCGCCGGGCTCGTCGCGTACACGGACACCGAGGCGCTCGAGCTCCTCGACACGATCCCCGGCGCGTTCGGCATCGTGGACCGCGCCGCGCTCGGGTTGGCGTCGGTCGACGCGACCCCGCTCCGCGTGATCGACGCGCCTCCGGAGGCCGCGGCCTGGCATCGGCCCCTGTCCCTTCTCGTACCTGCCGCCATGCAGAGCGACGTGGCGGACTTCGTCTCCTTCGTTCGCTCCGAGGCAGGACAGGCGACGATCCGAGAGGTCGGATATGCCCCTCGGTGATCCCGCCGGTCGCCTGACGTCGCACTTCGAGCGGCGCATGTTCGTGGTCGCGCTGCTCACCGGCGTCCTCGTCGCCGCGCTCGCCCCCATCGCACACGGAGTCGTGGCCTGGCGTGCTCTCCGTGTGACCGCCCAGGCCCACGCCGACGAGTTGGCGCGGGCGGTAGCCGAGGTCGCGGCCCGCCAGCCCTACCTCTGGCCCTACAACGTACCAAAGGTCGTCCTGGCCACCGACGGCGCGGTGCGCCACGAGGCCCTGGCGTCAGTCGCCGTTCATGGGTGCGGCGGCGAGGTGAGAATCGCGACCGAGGAGCTCGGGTATGGACCGGCGTCGTCCGGACCGATGGCCCGATCGGCGATCTCGATCCCCGGGGGAGTTGTCGGGTGGGTCGAGGTGACACCGAGCGTTGCCGCGGTCCGCGCCACGCGCGCCGCCCTCATCGCAGTGGGCACGCTCGTCGGAGCGTTCCTGGCGCTCGCGCTCTTCCTCGTCCCGACGCGCTTCGTGCGGCGTCAATACGCGGAGATCGCAACGGTCACCGGGCGGCTGCGGTCCGCCGAGGCGGAGCTCCGGCGGACGAACGCGGACCTCGAAGAGCGCGTGGCGGCGGCCGTCGCCGACGCGCGGCGCCTGTCCGAACGCGTCGTCCGCGTGCAGGAAGAGGAGCGGACCCGCTTCGCACGCGACCTGCACGACTCCCTGGGACAACACCTCACCGCGCAGCGCCTCGAGCTCGATCGCGACGTCGACGATCCCGCCCGGCTCGAGCGCCTCAGGGCGCTCAACGATGCACTGTTGCGGGATCTGCGACGCGCGCTCGACGACCTGCGGCCGGCGGAGCTCGAAGAGGCCAGTCTCGCGGCGGCCCTCTCGTCGCTCACCGAGAGCTTCGAGCTCCGCACCGGCATTCCGACGTCGCTGCGGGCGCGAGGCATCGACGAGGTCGACGAGCGCGTCGCGACCACCGTGTTCCGCATCGTCCAGGAGGCGTTGAACAACGTCGCCCGCCACGCCGACGCCGGCGAGGTGGGTGTCCGGTGCGAGCGCGACGACTCCGGCCTGATCATCGAGGTGCGCGACGACGGCGTCGGCGGCGCCGCCGACGGCAACGGCCACGGCATCCGCTCGATGCAAGACCGCGCCCACTACATCGCCGGCGACTTCGGCTTGCGCTCGCGGCGCGGGGAGGGCACCACCGTGACCGTCCGCATCCCACCCCGCTGAGGGCGCGGCAACGCCGCAACCACGGTGGGGGCGAGGCATGCCTCGCCCCTACTGCACTTCCCTGTGCGGGCCGACGCGATATCATGCTCGCACCCCGCACCGAGGCACGCCGTGTCCGTACCGATCCGCGTCCTGGTCGCCGACGACCACCTGATGCTCCGCGAAGGTCTTCGCGACCGGCTCGCACGGGCAGAGGGGATCGTGGTCGCCGGTGAATGTGCCGACGGAGCCGAGGCCGTGCGCATCGCCCTCGACACCGGGCCCGATGTCGTCGTCCTCGACATCGGGTTGCCGGCACTCAACGGCATCGACGCCGCTGCGCGCATCGCAGCCGAACGGCCAGACATTCGCGTATTGATGCTGACGATGTACGACGACGCAGCGACCGTGGACCGTGCGCTCCGCGCGGGCGCTCGCGGCTACGTACTCAAGGGGGCAGGGGTCGATTCGCTGGTCGAGGCGATCCGCACCGTCGCTCGCGGCGAGGTCTATCTCTCGCCGGCGGTGAGCGATTTCGTGCTCCAGGGATACCTCAGCGGCGACTCCGCCGAGCGCGATCCGCTGACCGCACGCGAACGCGAGGTGCTCCAACTCGTGGCCGAGGGATTCACCAGCGCCGAGGTCGGCGAGCGACTCGGTGTGAAGGCGAAGACGGTTCAGAACACCCGGTCGGCGATCATGGACAAGCTCGGCGTTCGCACGACGGCCGGGCTCGTGCGTTATGCGCTCAGGATCGGGCTGGTCTCGCCCTGACCGGGGCGGCACCGCGGGGGGCTCGGGAGGAGGGGTTCGCGCAAAGCCGCAAAGCCGCAAGGATCGGACAGACAGGTTCTCGTCTTTGCGCCTTTGCGCCTTTGCGAGAGATTGCCCGGACTGGGTTCGTGCAAAGGCGCAGAGGCGCAAAGGATCCGGGAGCGCCTGTTGCTTGCGATGGGGGAGACGGTTGCGCAGGCGCCAGGGCGTCCTACATGACCAGATGAACGCACCGCTCGATCACGGGAGGCATCGTGATTCGCACAATCCTGGTTCCGGTGGACGGTTCCGACCACTCGCAGAAGGCCGCTGAGCTCGCGGGCCGCATCGCGACCGAGGGGACCTACGTCGAACTGGTCTACATCTACCCGCTCGCCAGCGCCGAGGTTCAGGGGCTGGCTGCGCTCGAACGCGACGAGATCGACGAGCTGCGCGAGGAGGCCGGCAGGCATATCCTCGCGCGAGCGTTCGACGCGGTCGGCAACGTGGACGCCGTCGTACGCCGAACGACCCTGCTCGGGGACCCGGCGGCGGAGATCGTTCAACTCGCGAGTGAGCGCGGGGCCGACCTGATCGTGATGGGCTCGCGAGGCCTGTCCGACTTCCGGGAGCTGCTGATGGGCAGCGTGAGCACCAAGGTGATGCACCACGCTCCCTGCCCGGTCACCGTCGTGCGCTGATTCACCCGTTTCAGGGGCGACGCCCGGGATTCGTTCCCGGTTGCGAGGGGGGGTTCTTCCCGACGCGCGCCGCGGATTCGGCATCGGAGCGCGGATCGGACTAGCATGCGCCCATGGTCTGGTCGCCGCCAGCTCCCTCGTCGGGACGCGTTTCGGTCGCCGCCGCACTCATCGCGGCGGCGCTCGTCTATGGCGCCTCAACATCGGCCCAGGGGGTCGCCCCGCATCCCGGCGAACCCGACGCAGCAGAGGGTAGCGGCGAGGTCGAACCCGACGCAGCAGAGGGTAGCGGCGATGCCGA
>CAZFPM010000015.1:0-19062 GCA_964520965.1 uncultured Myxococcales bacterium | reverse complement strand
CAGAGGGTAGCGGCGAGGTCGAACCCGACGCAGCAGAGGGTAGCGGCGATGCCGAACCCGACGCAGCAGAGGGTAGCGGCGATGCCGAGCCCGACGCAGCAGAAGGCAGCGGCGAGGTCGGCGATTTGCCCGCGGACGAGGAGGCGCCCGACACGGGTGACCCGGCCGGCGGCGACTGGGACGAGTGGGAGACCGGGGACGCCCCGGACTACCGATCGCGCTCCACGGCCGACGGCGCGCCTCCACACGAGGGACGCGCGGCGAGCCGAGTCGCCCAGGAAGACATGGACGTCCGCCTCCCCCGGTCCGCCCCCGACGCCCTGCGCTACGAACCCGGCGTCTACGTGCAACAGACGGCACAGAGTCAGGGCTCGCCGTACATTCGGGGTCGGACCGGCCAGCAGACGGTGCTCCTCTTCGACGGGGTTCGCCTCAACAACAGCCTCTTCCGACAGGGCCCCAACCAATACTTCTTCACGATCGACTCCCGCTCGATCGACCACATCGACGTGCTCCGGGGCAGCGCGTCGACGCGCTATGGCACCGACGCGATCGCCGGCGCGATCGATGCCCACCCGACCGCACCGGAGCGCGACCCGAAGCTCGCCGGGTTCGGCATTCGGCCGCGCCTGTACACCCGCTACGATTCGGCGAGCGACGAGTACGGCGGGCGGGCCCAGGTCGACCTCCAGACGTCGCCCCGGCTGGGCGTCTTCGGAGGCATCGGCTACCGTACCGTCGATCTCCTGCGTTCCGGAGGCCCGGTCTATAGCCCTACCCGAGGCGAGCTTCCCGAGGTGCCTCGTTTCGACGAAGATGGGGTGACCCAGCTCGGCACCGGCTTCGACGAAGTGACCGGAGATGTCCGGATCGCCTACGAGCTGACCCCTGATCTCGACCTGGTCGTGGCCGCTTACAACTACCGGCAGACCGACGCTCCGCGCACCGACCAGTGCGCCCCACCATTCGCGCCTGCGAACGAGTGCCTCACCTACGACGAACAATTCCGCACGGTCGCCTTCGCCGGGCTCGACGGCGGGTTCGGCGACGCGGTCCGCGACATGCAGCTGCGGTTGTCGTGGCAGCGCCAGCACGAGCGCCGAACGCACGAGCGCCCAGACTCCTTTACCGTCAACGGGGGGCGCGACGATGTCGACACGGTCGGGATCCGCTTCGTCGCCGCGACCCGTCCGTTCGACCTCGGCCCCAACGCGGTCTTCGTACAGTCGTACGGCGCGGACCTCTACCACGACCGTGTCGCATCGAAGGCCTGGCTGATCTTCACCGACGTCGACATCGTCCGCCACCGCACCCGGGGACAGTACCTGGACGACTCGCGATACACGTGGGGCGGCGCGTTCACCGAGAGCGAGCTCAGGTTCTGGGAGCGACTGACGCTCCGCGGCGGCGGACGCATCGCGTACGTCGATGCGTTCGCTCCACCGGACCCGGAGTCCGACACCGCGGCCGTCGACCGCACGTGGTCGACCGGCGTGGGCAGCGTCGGCATGGAGTTCGCCGCACACGAGTACGTGACCGTCCTGGCCAATATCGACCAGGGATTTCGCGCCCCGAACCTCGACGACATGACGTCGCGACAGCGCACCGGTCCCGGATACCAGCTGGAGAACGCCGAGCTCGACCCGGAGCGGGGGCTGACGATCGAGGGCGGTGTCCAGCTGCGGCACGACGTCGTCCAGCTCGACGCATGGGCGTATCGCATGACACTTCGCGACGCGATCTCGCGGGCGACGCGCCAAGGCGACGATTGTCCGGCCGGCGAGCCCGCCTGCCGCAACGCGTGGTCGATCCTGCAGCTCGTCAACGCCCCGGGCACTTCGGTCATACGCGGAGCCGAGGCGTCGCTGCTCTTGCACCTGCCGGAGCGCATCGACCTGCGTGGAACGGTCTCCTGGGCTCGCGGCGACCAGCCGAACCCGAACGCCGAGAGCGTCAACGAGGCCGACCGGGCACCGGTCTCGCGAATCCCGCCACTCAACGGTACAGTCGAGGCACTCTGGCGGAGCTGGTTCGGCTTCTACGCCGGCGCCGGCCTGCGCTGGGCGACGCTCCAAGACCGCCTGGCGATCTCCGACGTCAGCGACGAGCGGATTCCGCGCGGTGGCACGCCAGGGTTTGTGGTGGCCGACCTCCGCGCCGGCTACCTCTTCGACCCCTGGGTCACCGCCTCACTCGTCTTCGACAACCTGACCGACACCGCATACCGCTACCACGGGTCCAGCGTGAACGGGCCCGGACGAAGCGTGATTCTCAACCTGGAGCTGGGGCTCCGACACCCTCGAGGAGCTGATGACTGATCGACGACCCACCACTCGTTTCTGGCCCCTCGTGGCCGTACTCGCCCTCGCGCCGACCCTCTCGGCCGGCTGCACCAAGGACGATCCGGAAGAGACCGATCTCGACACCGGATTCCCCGACTTCGGCACCGCCGACACGGGGCGCACCGACGCCGGCGACGTCGCCACAGACGCCGATGCCATTCCGGACGCCGACGCCGACCCGGACGCCGACGACACCACGGCGGACGCGCCGGGCGACGCGGCAGACGGAGCAGACGGAGCAGACGGAGCAGACGGAGCAGACGCGGTGGGCCCGCCTGGCTGTCCGGCCGCAGCCAGCGACTACAGCCCGGGCGACGACGACGAGTGGCCCGCGTGCATCTCCGACGACGACGAGTACCACCAGTTCGAGGACAGCATCAGCACGATCGGCCGCGTGGCCGGGTTCGAACGGATCGCCGACCTGCTCTGGCGCATCGACGGCACCCCGACCGTCGCCAGCTTCATCTCCGCCCGCGACACCTACGCGACCGGCGAGGGCCTCGACTCCCGGGTGCAGCGCCGCGAAGACGAGCACTACCCCGCGGTCACCGATCCCGACACCGGCGACGCCCTGCGCTGCCGCGACGAGGGCGTGCCGGAGATCGACCCGGACCGCTGCGTCGGCCCCGCCCAGATCCTTCCCATCCTCAACGACGCCTTCCAGAGGGGCACCGTCGGCGACCAGTCGCAGGTCCAGGCTGCGCGCGTCGAAGCCGCGCTCGTCTGGTTCCTGTACGTGTCGTCCCACAAGGAGGCGGTCACGTGCACGACCGCGAAGAAGGACTGCGACTCGTCGTACGCCTACTACACCGGCGGCATCGACCGCCGCGGCGGCCTCGGTCTCGCCGGATACGTCAGCGAGATCGCCCCCGAGACCCACGACCGCATCTGGGATGGCATCCTCGCCGTGCGCTGCTGGCGCGACCTGGACGGCGGCGCCGAGGCGGCGGATCTCGAGATGCGGGATCGGGCGGTCGCCCAGCTCGATGCCGCGCTCCTGCACGGCGTAGCCCAGGTCGTCGCTGACCGCCTGGCGACGCTCGCCGAGGCCGAAGGCGCCACCTTCGACGGGGCGTGGGCATTCGTCGAGATCCTGGGGCCGGTGCTCGGCCGAGAAGCGAACGTCCGGAACCCCGACGCTGCCGACGCGCTCGCCGCGCAGTGGGCCGCCGGGGTCAACGACATCGACATCGACGCGACGCTCGCGCTGCTCGAGGAGATCTTCCCCTGCCCCTGAGCGGTGGTGCGCGGAATTCCGGTTGCATGTCCACTGTTGGAGTGGCGACGGGTACCCGCCGTCGTCTGCCGCTCCGTCCGCCCCCAGGGTTCATGCACCTCCGCGTTGTCCTCCTCTTCGTCGCGGTCGTAATCCCCGCCTCGGCGGCGGCGCAGGGCGCGTCCTCGGACGCGTTCTTTCACCTTCATCAGGCCGTCGGACACCTCGAAGCGGTGGCAAACGGGCGCTGCTCGACCGCCCAGCTGCGCGCCGCAGAGCACCTGTTGGAGGCCCAGGCGTTCCTCGCCGACGCGCCTGCCGAGCTCGTCGCCCTGGCCGTCGAGCTCGAGGCGATCGCCGCGGCCGACGCGGTGCCCGACACGGTCATGATGCAAGGGCTCCGAATGCGGGTGCACGACGTCGGAGAGTTCCTGGGCCTCCATCATGACGCGGCATGGATCGAGGAGTTCTTCTCCTGCTGAGCCCAACGGTCGGCGCCCTCAGTCTCGGGATCGCTCCGCCGCAGTGGTTCTGCCCACATCCCGCTTTGCAGCACGCAGCTCGTTCAGAACCTCGAGGGGGTCGAATCCCTCGAGGCGTGGCGCGAGCGTGTCTGGCAGCCCATGGTCGAGCCCGGTCCTGTGACGCAACCAGCCGACGGCCACCCTTGCGTGATCGATCTCGTTGCAGAAGTCTTTGCGCGCGCAGGCCTCTGGCGGGAACGCGGTCGGGGCGTACGCGGCCATCGGCAGACCGGTGAGGTACCACCCCCTGGCGAGCTGTTCGAAGGCGACCTCCACGCCGCTGATCATCGTCCGATCCAGGTACGGCTGACCCTCTGACCACTCCGGCGGCGCGATCGGCGGTTCCGGGCCACCGTCGAGCACGTGAGCGACGCGCGACGCGATGACCCGGGCGAGGAAGAGGTATCCGTGGGGCGTCAGGTGCACCCGATCCGCGAAGAACTCGTGGGCGAGGACCCCGCCCGGAGACGCGGCGCGGAGCATCTCGTGGAACTCGATCAACTCCTCATCCCATTCGTCCGCCGCGCGCTTCCAAGCCGCCGCGCGGTACGCCAGCGACTCGATGTGGATGTCCATCGCCGTGGGTTCGTGCGCGTCGCCCCACGCGCGACAGAACCGAGCGCGACGCGCATCGCCGGCGTCGGCATCTGCCCGTTCGTCGGCCCCGGATACCCAGCCGCACCATGACGGATTCCATCGCCGCAACGCCTCGTCCTGCGAATACCAGGGCGGGTTCGATGCCATCACGTCGCTCAGGTGCGCACCGAGATCGCAGTCGTCTTCGAGCGCGCACGCCACCGCGTCGCGATACAGGGGCGGAAGGTCCATGCCGCCGCTCCGCTCGCGGCCCCGGAAGTTCGCCTCGAAGTCGAGCGCGGCGCTGACCACCGGAGTGGGGATGATCACCGTGGCGCCGGTCCGCTCTGCCTCTTCGACGAGGATTCTCGTCCACAGGTGGAACGAGCGATCGGGACATCTCTCGTCCGAGTACCACTGGCCGCGCTCGGTGACCGCCCACAGGAGCTGGACCCCGAACGTCCGGACCAACCACAGCGTCTGCGAGCGCCGGACCGCGGACCGCCACAACCCGTGCCACCGCGGCGATGTCACCGGAAGACACTGCTCGCCGACGAGCGCGTCCGTGTCGTTATGACCCATGAAGTAGACGATGAAGTCCGGGTCGTAGTGACCGATGAACTGTGTGTAGTAGAACGCGTTGGCCGACACGGAGCCGGGCCTGCCCATGTTGACCACCGCGAACTGGCGGTCGGGCATGCGAGCACGCAGCTCGTCGACCACCATCGCCGGCACCGACGCATGGACGTCGAGGGGACTCCCGGCCACGCTGGACTCCCCCACGATGAAGATCCGCACTTCGTCGGCAGGCTTCGCGCGTGGCATCCGCTCCCCGTCGGGCAGATCGCGCAGGCTGATCGCCGGACCGCCGTGCCCCGTGAAGAGCGGGAGTGGATTGTCGTAGAGGCCCTCGCGGACCTGCACCGGCCCGAGGCGCGACATCGCGACGCCAGCGGCAAGCTCCAGGAGCAGCAGCGCTCCCACGAACGAGGTGAGCGCCAGGAGCAACTTCGACCGCAATCTCCAAGCGCGTCGAGGTGATGGAGCCGAAGTTCCCGAATCGACGGGAGGCGTCGTCGACCCGCGCGGCTCCGGCGCAGCCGAAGCACCGCCGCTGGTGCCCGTCTCGGTCTCCAACGCCGCTTCCGCTTCCGAGTCGTCAGTCGGCTCTTTCGGTCGATCGGTCATGACGTGCCACGCTGCGGCCGAACCGCGGAGGCGACCCGCGGGCCCGCGGAGTATGCGGGGGCCCTCGCCGCGTGTCCACGGCCCACGGGCTAAAGCCAGGGCGGTCGCAAAGTCCGGGCCATCCGCCATCGAGGGCGAGATCCCATCTCGCCCCCGGCTCGCAGAGCCGGTCTACACCCCTGAGGCGGCCAAGACCCTCCACTTTGCGATCACCCTCGGGCTACAGCGGCGCGGCCTCGCAGATCGTGCCGTACTCGATGTTGCAGCGGATGTCGTTCCAGGCCGGGCCGACCCAGAAGCTCGCGCAGTCCTCCTCGTCGCGCCAGTTGTTCGGCTCGCCCTCGTACCAGTTCTCGTACGTGAGTGGCGAGCCGTCCATCCACCGCCAGACCCCCTCGGAGGCGAGGTCCGTCAGGCCGAGCCACCAGTAGTCGTCACGCGCCGCGATCGCTGCCTCGTAGACGGCCGTGTTCTCCCCCTCGGTCTCGATCTGGACCATCGCCGCGCCGACGGTGTCGCAGATGGCGGCCCCCTCTTCGAACGTGCGCGGCATCGGACAGAACCAGTACCGATTGGCCAGGCCGTCCACCGGGGTCTCTTCGCAATCCGGGCAGGTGGGATCGTCGTCGGCGTGTCCGGAGCAGTCCTGGTCGATACCGTCTCCACAGATCTCCTCGGCGCCGGGATGAATCGCTGGATCGTCCGCAGCACAATCGAGGTGGCAGGGCGCACCGTCACCGTCGGGGTCTGAGACCGGACCGACGAAGCACGCGCGCTGGCCCCCCACCGAGCCCGGCGGCGTCTCGATGAACTCGATCGTCTCCGCGAACCAGGCCGCGTGGACCTCCATGCTGTACCACCGCCGCGGATCCAACTCGGCCGTTGTCCGGATCGCCTCCTCCACCTCAATGAGTGTGTCTATCAAGCCCAGCGACTCGACGTGCGTTCCCACCTCGACGAGAGCTTCCAGGTAGGCGGCCACGCAGTCGATGTCGGCGAGGCACGCCTCCAAGAGCAGCCCCCGCCCGTTGGTGAAATCGAGGTACTGCCGGAACGTCTGGTCCGTGCCCCACGGCAGCAACGTAAGGATGCCGTCGCCGTCGAAGTGGAAGAAGTAGTTGTTCCGCGTCGGCGCATACCCGTCCCAGTGACCGATCCAGAACTCCGTCGCCATCATGCGGACGACCTCGTTCCAGTCGACCGTGTCGGCGGTCGCGGCATAGAACGACTCGACCCCCAGCCGCTCCAACAGCTCGGCCATTTCACGCAGGTCTGAGCGGTCGTCCGGATCGCCCTCGTCGATCTCGAATTCGTCGACATCGCCCGAGAGGAGATCCTGGCCGTACTCGCCCTCGTAGAGATGGGTCGTGGAGTCGAACCAGCGCGCCAGGCCGACATCGTCGAACCCCTCGACCGACAGGTAGAGACCGAACGGCTCCCCGTCGATGTAGAGGTCCACGTACGTCACGCGCGGTGCCGGTACGCCCATGGCCCGGAAGAGCGCGTACGCCCCGTACTCGTGCACGAGCGACCGGTCCTGGACCATGTTGTTCAGCGTCAGCTTCTCCATGCCGAAGAAGAGCTGACCCTCGACGTAGCGATTGATGTCGATCTTGAAGGCGGGTTTGTCGTCGAGCCCGCGGAACGAGCCGATCTGCCCCTTCAGGCGGATCGCGATCGTCAAGGGCCCGATGCCCTCGGACTCCATCGAGAGCGAGGCTTCGACGTAGGTCTTCGGATTGACCTCGAGCGACCGCCACGACTCCCGCGGTACCGTGACGTCGAGGCGCCGCACCTCGAACGACGCGAACCAGTCGTCGGCGGTGCGGACGTCCAAGGCGACGTTCGGCTCGCCCGGCGTCGGGTCGCAGTACGTCCACGCTTCCTCTCCGTCCGGCAGCCGGCAGAGCGTCGCCGGCGCCGCCGGCGGCACCGGGACCTCCAACGAATCGACGACGGCGCCGCCCGGACTCAGGAGCTCGACCGTGTCCTCGCCGCACCGAATCCCGAACCCGAACCCATCGCCGCCGTCCTCGTCCCGATGCACGGTCACGAAGTCGCCGCGGCCGATGTCCACCGGACCGAACACGTAGCCGCGCTCCGGGTCGGCAGGATCGTCGGTGAGGACGAACCCGTCGAGCGCGACCGAGCGAGCGCCTGGGTTGTAGAGCTCGATGAAGTCCGGGCCCTGGCAGTGGATCTCGTTCAGGACGACGTCCCAGGTCTCGACGATGTCAGGTGCCGCGTCCGGCCCGACTTCCGGGGTCGCGTCCGCACCAGGGTCTGTGCCGGCATCCGGCGGCGTGTCTCCGCCCGCGTCGTCCGCGGTGTCGACATCCGCGACGTCGGCGTCCTGGTCGGTCGCGTCGATCCCGGCATCGGCTCCCCCATCGGGAGGCCCGGCGTTCGCCTGAGCGGTCCGTCCAGGCGACCCGTCGTTGCACGCCGTGGCGAACGCCAGCATCAGCAACGGGATCACGCACGCACGCATGGGCTCCTCTCCGGGGGGTCTCACCTTCCAGTGGTAACGGGCGCACACTGGCGGGTCAATCGGCGGTCGCGGCGGCGAAGCGAGCCGGACCCGGTGCGTCTCCCGGCAGGCGTGGACCCCGTCGCGCCCCCGACCGCTCCGTGGTATTTGGCGGTGACTCGTCTCTACCCCGGCGCCGCCGGCGCCCCCGACCGGACGCACCGCCCATGACAGACACGTCGAAGGTCGTCGTCACCTGTTCGCTCACCGGTGTGCTGACCGACCCGGCCCGACACCCGGTCCCCGTCACACCGGAGGAGATGGCCGCCAGCGCACGGCAGGCGTTCGACGCGGGGGCGGCGATCATGCACGTGCACTACCGCCGCCAGGAGCCGGGCCTCGGCCACCTCCCGTCGTGGGACCCTGCTGTCGCAAAGGAGATCGTCGACGCGATCCGCTACGCCTGTCCGGGCGTGATCATCAACAGCACGACCGGCGTGATGGAGGACGACATCTCCGGTCCTCTCGCCGTACTCGATGCGATCGAACCGGAGATGGCAGCGCTCAACGCCGGCTCGCTCAATTACCTCAAGGTCCGGTCGAACGGACAGTGGGCCTGGCCCCCTCTGGTCTTCGAGAACTCGGTCGACAAGATCCAGCGCTTCGTCACCTATATGAGCGAGCACGGCATCACCCCCGAGTGCGAGTGCTTCGACACGGGAATCGTGCGGTCGGTCGGGCTCTTCGTGAAGAACGGTCTCCTGAACACGCCCCCGTTCATCTCGCTCGTGATGGGCGTGCAGAGCGGCATGGCTGCCGGAGCCGACTGGCTCCCGCTCCTGATCGACGAGATGCCCGACGGCGCACACTGGCAGGCGATCGTGATCGGGCGTGACGAGGTGTGGCCGGTCCACCGCCGAACCGCCGAGCTCGGCGGCAACCTGCGGGTCGGCGTCGAAGACACCTTCTACCTTCCGAACGGCGACAAGACCTCGGGCAACGGAGAGCTGGTCGAACACCTCGTGGCGATCGCCCGGGAGTGCGGCCGTGAGCCGATGAGCCCCGACGAGGTCCGCGCATCACTGGGTGCATGATGACGCGCTATCCGATTCTCCCCAATCGTACCGACACCGGATCAGAGGCTTTTGCCGCCAACTGCGAGGCGAACCTGGCCACGCTCGCCGAGGTCGACAAGGCCCTGGAGACGGCCCGCGCCGGCGGCGGTGAGAAATACATCCAGCGATTCCGGGACCGCGGAAAGCTGCTGCCTCGCGAGCGCATCGAAGCCCTGCTCGACGTCGACTCGCACTTCCTCGAGATCTGCCCCCTCGGCGGCTACGAGGTGAAGGGCCACCACCCCGGAGCGAGCGTGATCGGCGGCGTCGGCGTGGTCTCCGGCGTCGAATGCATGGTCAGCGCGAGCGACGCGACCGTGAAGGGCGGCGCGATCAACGAGTACGGCGTCAGGAAGACCCAGCGTCTTGCCGAGGTCGCCGACCAGAACGGCCTGCCGTCGATCAACCTGATCGAGTCTGCGGGCGCCGACCTGCCGAACCAGTCGCGGATCTTCGTCCCCGGCGGCCGCGGGTTCCGCGACCTCACCCGCCGCTCGAAGGAGCGAAAGCCGACCATCTGCCTCGTCTTCGGCAGCTCGACCGCCGGCGGTGCGTACATCCCCGGCATGAGCGACTACGTCGTCATGGTCCGCGACGAGGCGAAGGTCTACCTCGCCGGACCACCGCTGGTGAAGATGGCCACCGGGGAGGAGTCCGACCACGAGACACTCGGCGGCGCCGAGATGCACAGTCGGGTCTCCGGTGTCTCCGATTACATGGCCGACAACGACCTCGACGCCATTCGAATCGGCCGCGAGATCGTCGCCCACCTGAACTGGCACAAGGGCGGACCTCCGCCGGGACCCGTCGAGGCACCGCTCTACCCGGCCGAGGATCTGCTCGGCATCGCCTCGGCGGACATCCGGCAGCCCTTTGATTCCCGCGAGGTCATCGCCCGGGTCGCCGACGGCTCGCGCTTCTCGGAGTTCAAACCCGCCTACGGCACGACCCTGGTCTGCGGCTGGGCCCACGCGCACGGCTACCCTGTCGGCATCCTCGCCAACAACGGCATCCTGTTCAGCGAGTCGGCGAACAAGGGCGCGCAGTTCATACAGCTCTGCAACCAGAGCGACATCCCGCTCCTCTTCCTGCAGAACATCACCGGCTTCATGGTCGGAGCGAAGTACGAGCAGGAGGGGATCATCAAGAACGGCGCCAAGCTGATCAACGCCGTCTCCAACAGCACTGTGCCGGCGATCACGATCATGATCGGCGCCAGCTACGGAGCCGGAAACTACGGCATGTGCGGCCGAGCCTACGAGCCGCGCTTCCTGTTCACCTGGCCCAACCACCGCATCGCCGTGATGGGCGGAAAGCAGCTCGCCGGCGTGTTGGAGATCATCCGCCGCGAGGCCGCAGCGAAGAAGGGAGAGACGTTGGACGAGCAGAACCTCGAGCTCGTGAAGATGATGGTCGAAAACCAGATCGACCAGGAGTCGAACGCGCTCTTCGCGACCGGTCGACTCTGGGACGACGGCGTGATCGACCCCCGCGACACCCGCGACGTCATCGGGATCTGCCTCTCCACGGTCCACACGCAGGCCGTCGAGGGGACGACCTCGTGGGGCGTCTTCCGGCACTGATGGGCGACCCATGACGACCACAATCGACAAGCTGCTCGTCGCCAACCGCGGGGAGATCGCCGTCCGCGTCTTCCGGACGTGCCGCGCTCTGGGAATCACGACGGTCGCCGTCTTCTCCGACGCCGATGCGAACGCCGCACACGTAGACGCTGCCGACCAGGCGGTCCGCGTGGGCCCCGCGCCGAGCGCCGAGTCGTACCTGGCGGTCGAGAGCATCATCGACGCCGCGCAACGCACGGGCGCCGACGCGATCCACCCGGGGTACGGGTTCCTCGCCGAGAACGCCGACTTCGCCGACGCCTGCACCGAGGCCGGGTTGATCTTCGTCGGGCCCCCGGCCGACGCGATCCGCGCGATGGGCTCCAAGCAGGAGGCCAAGCGCACGGTGTCCGGCGCTGGCGTCCCCGTGGTCCCCGGCTATCTCGGCGACGACCAGAGCGACGAGGCCATGTTGCGCGAGGCCGCGGCGATCGGTTTCCCGTTGCTCGTGAAAGCGAGCGCCGGAGGCGGTGGAAAAGGGATGCGCGTCGTCCACGACGCCGACGGCGTGCAAGGCGCCCTCGAAGGCGCGAGACGCGAGGCCGCGGCCGCGTTCGGCGACGACACGTTGATCCTCGAGCGTTACGTGGAGCGACCGCGACACGTCGAGATCCAGGTCATCGGCGACCAACACGGCACCGTCGCCCATCTCTTCGAGCGGGAGTGCTCGATTCAGAGGCGGCACCAGAAGATCATCGAGGAGAGCCCGTCGACCGCGGTCGACGCGGATCTGCGCAAGAAAATGGGGGCCGCCGCCGTCGCCGCAGCAAGGGCCATCGGCTACACGAACGCGGGAACTGTCGAGTTCATCCTCGCCCCCGACGGCGCGTTCTATTTCATGGAGATGAACACGCGCCTGCAGGTCGAGCATCCCGTCACCGAGCTCGTGACCGGGGTCGACCTGGTCCGAGAGCAGATCCGCGTCGCCGAGGGGCGGACCCTGTCGTTCGCCCAGAACGCCCTGCGCCAGGAGGGCTCGGCGATCGAGTGTCGCATCTACGCCGAGGACCCGGAACACGGGTTCCTGCCGTCGACCGGGCGACTCGCCGACTGGCACTTCGCGACCGACGTCACCGGGCCCGGGCCGTTCCCGGCGCGATCTCCGTTCGACGAGGCCGTGCTTCGGGTCGACTCCGGCGTCCGGCGCGGCGACGACGTCTCGGTCCACTACGACCCGATGCTCGCCAAGGTCGTCGCCTGGGGCGTGACACGCGAGGCGGCGATCCGACGCATGCGCTCCGGGTTGGCGTCCCTCTCAGTCGCTGGCCCGCACACCAACCGGGTGTTCCTCGACAAGGTGCTCGCTCACCCGGCCTTCGCGGCCGGCGACACCGACACGCACTTCATCGACGACCACCAGGACGAGCTCGACACCGTGCTCGCTCCCTTCGTGGTGAACCGGCTGGCCGCCGTAGCGGTGATCGCCGCGTTCGAGCAACGGCGACAGGCACGCACGCTGCTTCCTGCCGTCGAGCCGGGCTACCGCAACAACCGCTTCGCCGACCAGACCGTGACCCTGCGTCGCGACGAACACGATATCGTCGTGGCCTGGGAGAACCTCGGCGGCGGTCGACTGCGACTGACGGTCGACGAGAAGTCAGGCGAGTACGACATCGTCTCGCTCGACGGAGACGACCTCGTCCTCGAGGCCTACGGAGTCCGCCGCCGCTACCGGGTCGTCCGGGATGGGAACCGGGTCCATGTCCACGCTGGCATCTACGACGCGGCGTTCGTGGAGCTGCCGCGTTTCCCCGAGCCGGGAGCCGACATCGACGACGGCGGCTGCCGCGCACCGATGCCGGGCAAGGTCGTCACGGTCGAGGTCGCCGAGGGTGACACGGTGGCGGCCGGCGACGCGCTGGTCGTGCTCGAGGCGATGAAGATGGAGCACACGGTGACGGCACCGGCCGACGGGGTGGTCGGCGAGGTTCGGGTGAGCCTCGGGGACCAGGTCGACGGCGACGCGGTGCTGGTGGTGATCGAGGCATCGGCGGACGAGTAGGCCCCGAGCGTCTCGTGCGATCCCTCGAACCGGCCGCCGGCGCGTCCGTACTGTCCGACGGGTCACCGGCGCGTCCGTAGTGCCCAGCGGGTCACCAGGGCGGTCGCAAAGTCCGGGCCATCCCCCATCAAGGGCGAGATCCTATCTCGCCCCCGGCTCGCAGAGCCGGTCCACACCCCTCAGGCAACCCAAGACCCTCGACTTTGCGATCCCCCTGAGCGGGTCACCGTCGCGCTGGCCCACCCGCGCACCCAGCATGTATGCTCCCCGCATGAACACACGCACGTTGATCCTGCTCTCTTTCGTCTTCGCTGCATGCGGCGGCTCGCGCGGTGCCGACGACGACGTTCCGCCGATCGAGACGACCGTCCTCGAGGCCTCCGAGTCGGTGGTGTCCTACGGCCATCTGACCGAATACGACTCGGTCGACGACGGTGATCGAACGGTCGACCACTTCCGGGTCGAGCTGACAGCCGGCTCGACGGTCCGCATCTGGGTCATGTCGTCGGAGTTCGACACGACGGTTCGCCTGTTCGGCCCCAACGATCTGCAACTCTACAACGACGACGGTTGGGACGGGACGGACTCCCTGCTCCAATTCCAGGTCAGCGAGACCGCGGACTACGAGATCCATATCTCGTCGTACGCGCCGCGCGCGCTGGGCCGCTACGGACTCCACATGGCCCTCTTCTCGCCCGGGCAGATGGCTCCCGAGATCCTGCTCGGGCAGGGCATCGACGGGCGCCTGACCGAAGGCGGTGCCGGCCCCGGACGGGGCGGCGAGACCGGTGGCGTCTGGTTCGAGGCCAGGGAGGGTCAACGCCTACGGGTGCGGGCGACGTCGCGCGACTTCGACACGACGGCGACCCTCTTCGCCCCCGACGGCCAGAGTTGGTACAACGACGACGCGAACGACCGGGGGCCCGATGGCACCGACTCGCCCTACGACAGCACGATCCGGGTGATCGCGCCCCGTGACGGCTGGTACCAGGTCGTCGTCGCCCCCTTCGCCGAGACCGAAACCGGCCGGTTCGCGATCGCGACGAGCTACGAGGAACCGGTCGCGATCACGGCCGGCGCCAACAGTCCCGCCGGCGGCTATGCCGGCACCGAGACCAGCGGACGCATTCTGGGCCTCTTCGCCGGCATCAGCGACTACGCCGATCAGGACCCGCTCTACGGTTGCGCCGACGACGCCCGCTTCCTCGCCGACGCCTTCCACCATCGACGTCTGCTGGAGCCCGCCGATCAGATCCTCCTGACGGACAAGCTCGCGACGCGCGATGCGTTCGAAGCCGGGCTGCACACCCTCGCCCATCGTGCCGGACCGAACGACGTCGTCGTGATCTTCTTCTCCGGTCACGGCGGAGATCAGCCCGCGGGGCCCGGAGACGAGGTCGAGCTCGATGGAACCGACGAGACGCTCGTCTTCTACGACGGCGAGATGACGGACAACAAGTTCGCCGACCTGCTCGACCGGATTCGCGCGAACACGATCATCGTCGCGATCGACGCCTGCCAGTCCGGCGGTTTCGCGCGAGACATCCAGACCCGCCCCGGCCGCATCGTCGCGCTCTCCTCGGACGAAGACGTCTTCTCCAGCACCGCCGAGCCCCTCGGTGCTGGCGGGTACCTCTCGTACATGTTCCGTCAGGCGGTCCTCGGCCACGCCGACTGGCGCCCGTCCGACGGGGCGCTGCAAGCCGGCGAGTTGACCGATTACCTCCTCGATGTCGGCGTCGAGCAACACGAGAACATGAACCCCGAGGGGTCGAACGACCCGCTCCAGCGGATCATCATCAACCGCGGCTCCCTCGCGTGGACCGATACCTTGTGGATCTTCCCT
Source organism: uncultured Myxococcales bacterium (assembly GCA_964520965.1). Lineage (GTDB taxonomy): Bacteria > Myxococcota_A > Bradymonadia > REDH01 > REDH01 > CAZFPM01. Next base: position 4,161 of record CAZFPM010000015.1, on the reverse strand, counting down.
CGCGGAGCCGATGGCGAGCCAATCGACGTGGGCATCTGCTTGGAGAGCTCACCCGTGCACGGCACTCCGGCCGGAGGAGCCGTCTGCCGCTGAGACGGTTCGCGCAGCTCTACCCCGGTCAGACGGGCGGGACGCTGCTGTCGCTCGGCGACGGCAATCGGTGTCCCGGGTTCGACGATCGGCGCGGGTACGCACCAGAGCCCACGCTCCTCTCGCCCTCATCGTCGGCGTAGATCTCGATGGCGCCGCTGCGGTTGCCGTCGTCGAAGAAGCTGGGATCTACGCCGTCGAGGCGCGGGTCCACCGACTCGTTCGGCGACGTGTCATCGAGTCCAGCCCGACGAGAGAACTCCGCGAACGAGTCATCGTTGCCGTCGTTCTCGTTCTCGTACTCGGGCTCCTCCTCGGGATCGAACGCCGCGATGACGTCCGACAACGATCGGGGATCCTGATCATCTGGCGGCTGATGCATAGACCTTCGTTCCAGGCGCGTGCCGTTCGTCCATCTGCGAGGGGTTTCTGGCTGCCAACACCGGCCCCCTCGACACCGCAATGACTCGCCGCTGACATCTCATGGATTCTCAGCGACTTGTGCGCGATCGTGTTTCATCACCCCGGCCACCGAAGCCACGATCCGACTTCGCAAACGACCGGATGGTCGACCTCCGAGACAACGACCAGACGGTAGCCCCACCGAAGGAGCCTCTCCGCTCCCTGGCACCATAACCGGTGTGCTCGTGGATTTCGATCAAGATCACCAATCACGGCGACAAATCGTTCCGATAGGCCCCCCGCGAGGCCGGACATCCTCCCCGTGGTCGCGTCCCTTGCGCCTCGCACCCCGACACGAAAACGAGTATCCGGGTCCCTCCCACCCGCGATCACGAACCGGCACGAGGTCACCCATGGCAGCGGTCGAGGCGAACTTCGACGGCATCGTCGGCCCGACGCACAATTATGCCGGCCTTTCCACGGGGAACACCGCCTCGGTGCGAAATCTCGGCGAGGTTGCCCGGCCGCGCGAGGCGGCGCTGCAGGGACTCGCCAAGATGCGCGCCCTGGCCGACCTCGGCTTCCCCCAGGGTGTGCTCCCCCCCCACGAGCGCCCGCACATCCCGACCCTGCGCTCGCTCGGCTTCAGCGGCAGCGACACCGACATCGTCGCCCGCACCGCCCGCAAGGCGCCGCACCTGCTCGCCCAGGTCTCGTCAGGCTCGGCGATGTGGACCGCCAACGCCGCCACGGTAGCTCCGAGCGCCGACACCGACGACGATCGCGTCCACTTCACCCCCGCCAATCTCCGCGCGAAGTTCCACCGGAGCCTCGAGCCGCCGGTGACCGGAAGTGCCCTCGCGGCCACCTTCCGCGACGACAGGCACTTCGTGGTGCACGGGGCACTCCCGGGCGGCGAGCAATTCGGAGACGAGGGCGCCGCCAATCACACCCGGCTGTGTCGCGACTACAGCGAGCCGGGCGCGCAGATCTTCGTATACGGACGGAGCGCCCTCGACCCCACCGTGCCGGCCCCGTCTCGCTACCCGGCCCGCCAAACCCTGGAGGCGAGTCGCGCCGTCGCGCGTCTCCACGGCCTCGACCCCGCGCGTACGCACTTCGCTCAGCAGAACCCCGCCGTCATCGACGCGGGGGTGTTCCACAACGACGTGATCTCGGTGGGCGACCGGGGGGTGCTCCTCTACCACGAGGACGCCTTCGTCGACCCCGAGGCGCTGCTCGAGTTCGGCGCCCGGATCCTCGGCGACGCGTTCGTCCCTATCTGCGTAGACCGCGCACGTGTACCGGTCGCCGACGCCGTCGACTCCTACCTCTTCAACACCCAGCTCCTCGCAGCCCCCGACGGCAACGGCACCGTGATCATCGCCCCGCAGGAGTGTCGCGAGACCGCGACCGTCCACGCGTTCCTGCGGGCTGAGCTCGCCGATTCCGCCAGCCCGATCACCGCCGTCGAGTACTTCGACCTCCGCCAGAGCATGAAGAACGGCGGCGGACCGGCCTGCCTCCGCCTGCGCGTCGTCCTGACCGACGCCGAGCGCGCCGTCGTAAACCCGGGTTCCTGGATCGACCCCGCACGCCACGCTGCCCTGGTCGACTGGGTCGACACCCACTACCGCGAGGAGCTCAGCGCCGCCGACCTCGCCGACCCGCAACTCCTCGTCGAGACCCGCGAAGCCCTCGACGCCCTGACGACGCTGCTCGGCCTCGGGTCGATCTACGAGTTTCAGCGCTCGGGGGCCTGAGTCGTCACGGCGGGGAGCGGACGGGGTGCGGGGAGGAGGGGAAGGGGTTCGCGCAAAGGCGCAAAGGACGCAAAGGGGCAAGGGGGCAAAGGACGGGTGCTGACGGCGGGTCTGCATTGCGGCGTGAGTGAGATCGGCTCCTCGGCGCTCACCATGACCATTGCCGTGTGGCAGGCTCAACCGGCTCTCCGAGACGCTGTCGTACAAGGTGCGGCGTGCGGAGACTGCGGCAGGCAGCGCGCTTCGGCGGCGGTTTGTCGAGACCCGGGACGGGCTCGCGCTCTTGCATCGGATCGTGGCGGCGGCGCTATACGTGATCGTGCTGCGCTCCGGCAGTGGCATTCGGATGGTGCAGGAGTTCTTGCGGTACGCCGGGCTCGAAGACGTGGTGGCGTCAAGCTACGGAACGTTGCAGCGTCGGCAGAAGTTGCTCGAAGAAGCGATCGTGACCTTTGGCGCTGAGCAGAAGGCCGCGCTCAGCGAGCAGATGCCCGACAAGTCGCTGACCCTGGCAGAGGATGAGACGTTCCAAGGTGGGCGACCTTGCCTCGTGGCGATGGACGTGGTCTCGAACTTCCTGCTGGTCGAAGAGTTCGCCGACGACCGGGCTGCGAGGGGCCCTCGATGAGGCATTCTCAGTGCTGGAGCAGACGGCCGAACGCGCCTGCCTGCCCGAGCGAGGCCACAAGCTCCTGCGCAAGGCGCGGAAGATCGTGGACTCGATGGTGGCGACGCTGGCCTTCGTCTGGTCGATGCTCCGACTCGAGCTCGACCAACTCGATGTCGAGCAGGAGACGCGCGAGCGCATCGAGCGGCAGCTCGTAGCGGCCTGCTACCTGAAGCGGGTCGCCGCCAAAGCGCCGGCAGCCGAAGCGCGCAACCGCGTGCTCGAGCGTGCGGCCGAGTTGCGCGCTGCCTTCGAGGCCCATCATGCGGCGTGGCACAACTACCGCCTTGTCGGTCACGTGGAACACCAGCCGGTGCTGGCGTAGTACGTGGCCGTAGTACTCAAGCGCCTCATGTGTGGCGATCTCGTGCCGAACCGCCGGGATCTCCTCGCCCAGTACGCCTCTGCAACGGCACGCTCAGCGGGGTCGTCGTTGAGCCAAACCACCCCCACGTCCGCCGGGAATGCGCCGAATCGCCCCGTCGCCTCATTCGTAGTTGTCGTACTCCCCCTGCTACTCGTCCGTCTTCGTGGTCGCCCAAACCAGGCCGGCCAAGCCGGCAGCACCGAGCAACCAAGGCACTATCGGTTTCTGCTTTCGCGCGACCCTGGAGATTCCACGCTCGTTCACCAGCATTTGGGCAGAGTACCAATCGGGCCGCCCCACGTACAACGAGCCCGTCGTCGCCTCGAGAAGATAACCTCGACCCAGCTCGTCGTGCCCCTCGACCCAGCCGTGTGAAACCGTACCGAGGTCGCGAGTGTTCACCTCGCCGACGACGACCCATGCTTCAAGCGCAGCGGCCTCAACGAGTGAGCATGCCAGAATGCTCAGATCGTCGCAGTCGCCGCGACCCTGTTCCAGGGTGAGCGTCGGAGAGCACCACCGGTTGCAGGCGTTAGGGTCCGAGCAACTGTACATGCGCCCGGATGCGAGCTCACGGGCCAAGTAGCCCGCAACTTCGGCCGGGGCGGAGGCTGGAAGCGTGCCGGAATCGGGAGACCGAGCTTGCCAAAGATGAGCAACCTCGTCGGGTCGTACTAGCTGTGTGATCGCCTCGCAGCGAGACTCGAAAGAGAACGCAGTAGCGAGGTACGGGCCACGCGGGATGTAGAATCCACCCATCGTCGGAGCTAATGCAACGTCGGGAACTTGGCCCGACCGAGGCGGCGACCCGTCCCTTCAGCGGGACTGACGCGCCGGGAGCGCAATTCGGAGTGGATCCGATGCACCGCGAT
>CAZFPM010000014.1:33863-47573 GCA_964520965.1 uncultured Myxococcales bacterium | reverse complement strand
CCCCCCGGAAAGCGACCGTCCCACGCCGCTACGCCTCGGACGTGGCGTTCGCTATCATGGCCCCCTTTCGCGCAGGCACCGATGGAACCTCGGAGACCCAACCTCGTCGCGTTCGTCGTCGCGACCGCGATCGCCAGCTTCGCAGCGATCGGGCCTGTCGCGACGCCCGCCGCCCACGGTCAGGCCTCCGTAACCGCCGCTCAACGGGACGCGCCGCCAGACATGGCGCGCCTCCTCGCGCACGTGCCGTCGCGCTCGCCGGTTGTCGTCGCCGTCGACGTCGACCGGGCCCTTGCCGCCCTCGATGCCATCATGCCGGGTACCGACGGCGGGTTCGCGGCGGCGCTGCGTGAGTATTTCCGATCCGTGTTCACCGACGAGGTCGGTGAGCTTCCCGTCGACCTGGCAGCCACCCGGGCGTTCGCGGTGGGCGTCGACTTCGCGGCGCAGTCGCTGGTCTTCGTGACCGAACCGGGCGTCCTCGTCGGCTCCCCACCGCCACGCGGGGCCGCGGCCCCCCTGGATGCTGACGCCTGGTACGCGGTCCGCGATGGTCTGGTTCACATCGGCATGGGCGCCCTCTTCGACGAAGCCCCGGACTCCGGCGGGGGTTTCGATCGCACGGCCGTCTGGCCGGCGGGCTGGGACGGCGCTCCATCGGACCCGGTCGGCTGGGGCTACTTCGCGGACGCTCAACCAATTCACGAGATGGAACAGGAGGCTGCGCGCGAAATCCCCGGGTTCCCAGCTCATGCCGGGGTGCTCCGCTTCGCCTTCGCCGTCGGCGCCGACAGCGAGGCGTTCGTCGCGCTCGAGACCTTGGATCCCGCCACTCCCTCTGTCTGGCTCGGCGCCGTCCAGGCCGCGACCGAGGACGGGGTCGCGAGGTGGCGGGCCGAGCTTCCGGACGGGCTCCATGCGCTCGCGGACTACGCCGAGTTGCTCCGCCGGGGCGCGTGGTCCCGATGGACGCTCGACGAGTCCGGCAACACCACCCGCGTGACCCTCGCGCCGGCAGCGTGTGGCGGTCTGGGCCAGCAGTTCGCAGGACTCGGCCTGCTCGCGGTGACCGCCTGGCGGTCCCTGGAGGCCGCCCCTCTGTCACCCGGTTCGTGGACGCCGAGCACGTTCGTCGGCGCCGACGGCTGCGGTCCCCTTCCGGGCGAGACCGCGGCGCTTCCCGAGGCGCTGGCCCGGGTCGCGGGTGCCGAGCCACCACCTGGCCCGGCCGCTCTGGCGTTGATCGACCACGGCGCGCTCGTCCGCGAGCTGCTGCCGACCGCCGGCGCGACGATGCCGTTCGCCGCCAGCGAGGAGGAGATCAGCACAGCCTTGAGTCCGCGCGACTTCGGATTGGCGTCCTTTGCCGATGCGAGTCGCGCAGCTCTCGCCGTGCAGGGCGAAGGTGATCCACGGTTCGTCGCCGTGCTGTCGCCCGGTCTCGCGGCGCTCGCCGACGACGAAACGAGCCCGGCGTACACCCTGGACAGCGGCGAGGCGGTCTACGCTGTGGGCGGAGCGCTGCCGCCGCCGGACACCTGGCCGACCGAGAGCGAGTGGACGGCGGCCGCGGAAGCCGTCCCCGAGGCGGCGCTGGCCGCCGTCTTGTTCGACGCCACTCTCATCGCAGAGATGCTGGAGGAGCTGCCGTCGTTCCTGCGCGGCGGCGAGGCCGTGCAGTTCGTGCAGAGCGCACGGATGGCGATCCTCACGGTAGACGAAGCAGATCGGCCGGTCGTCAGGCTCCTCGTCGAGCCCGGCGAGGAGGTGCGCGCCTCCGCCGCGCAGGAGAACTTCATCGCCCTGCTCGACCGTACCGTCGCCACCGCCGAAGAGACCGGGCGCGCACAGCCCCTCTTCGCCGCACGGGTCGCCCGGTCGGTCTTCGATGGGGTCGAGTTCCGCGCCGTCCGGGCGGGGGTGGTCGACATCGACCTGCCGACGATCCCGCTCGGCTACCTGGTCGGAGCGTTCGGTGCCGTCGGCCTGCAGAGCGGCGTCGCCACGGCGGAGCCGGAGACGATGCCCTCTCCTACGTTCTAGCCAGGCCAGCTCACAGACAACGAGGCCACGCCGGCTCGTCGGACCCGGGGGTCGAGCAACCGTCCGACGGCGCCGGGTCGCGCCGACCGGTGCCCGTCCGAGGGGTTACTGGAGCTGTGTCGTCGCCCGGAACTGAGCCAACGGATACTCCGTCCCCGGCGCATACGTGCCGACCCACACGGCGTATCGGCCGCTCATTCCGTCCTCGAAGTAGAGCTGCGGGTTGAGCCTTCTACTGGTCGCGTCGTCGTTACACCGCCAGGTCCCGTCGGGCAGGTTGACCACGAGGGTCGTGTCCGCGTCGGAGACCACCGACATGAGCAACGGAGTGCCGCGGCTGTAATACGTGATCGTGAGGTCGGGTTGTGCGGCGTTGACGTGCCCGGCGCACGATCCACCGGTCGGATCGATGATGCCGGCCTGCGCGATCGCCTGGGCGCCCCCGGCGCGCACCCATATCCCGAACGGATCGGGCATGAACGGAGCGGTCAACTCGTGATGTTCGAAGAGCGGCGGGCGCGTGAAGTCGAGCGCGACCGTCGGCTGTTGCACCGCGACGTTCTGCTGGACGACCTGCTGTTGGCTGTTTCGCTGCCGGTTGTTCGTGTTGGTCTGCGAAGAAGTCGACGCGGCGAGCGCCGCCTGCCCGTAGCAGGGCGAGCAGACGACGGCGCCGTCGCCTTCGACGCGGTCGATGCCACACTGGCAGATCGAAGCGCAGTGGTAGTCGCACGCGATCACGTGCTCGCCGCTCTCCTCGATCCGGCCCAGCCCCAACGGGGCGGAGCCACCGGCTTGGATCTCCGACGTGCCGCCGCTCCCGGATCGCGGCCCGGTGCCCGGCGGGCAGGCGACCTGCGCCATCGCCTCCATGCAGCGCGCGACGCTCTCCATGTTCGCAGAACCGGCACAGCTCAGGCCCGACACGGCCAACGCGACGATGAGAAGGCGTCTCATCAGTCGCACGGCGTGCAGATGACCGAACCGTCGCCGCCGATCGACTGGATCCCGCAGTCGCAGTACGGAATGCAGACATACTCGCACTCAGCGCTCGCTCCGCCCTCGACCTCGGCCCGGTAGGTCCGACCGTCCGCGCCGCCGGAGAAGCTGTCTTCGCCAGCGCTCACGGCTTCCGGGCGGGTGCCCGGAGGGCAGTTGACCGTCGCCATCGCCGTCATGCAATCCGCCGCGGCTTTGGACCCACCGCACCCTGCGACCCCCAGCGCCGCAAGAGCGACGGCGACGATCGAACACAGGACGATTTGCGTCATCTCGAACTCCTTCCGGTGACGCCACCCGGGATCAGCGGCGGTGAGCGCAACGACGTTGTTGGAACGACGCGAGTGTAGCCGACCGCGACCCCCGGTGCCAACACCGGCGCTCTGCGCGGACGTCCGGCAGCGGGCACGGCTCCGACAGCCGCGTGGCTCGTCCCCACCGGCGGTGCGACCGTCCCGACCGCAGCCAGGTGTCACCGACTCCGGCGAAGGCGGACGACGGCCAGGAGCCACACGCCCAACGGCCACGCGGTCGGCGTCAGGCTCGCCGACACCGAGCACCCGCGCGACCGGGACCGCCGCCCCGAGTCCGAACCGGACTCTCCGCCTCCGACACCCGTGTCGCCCGCTGCGCCGGAACCGCCGTCAGTCACGAGCCCCGCGCCGCCGTCGTCCCCAGTGCCCGCGCTCGGGTCCAGGGAGAAGTCCGACGGCCAGCTCGCGATCGGGTTGCCGGGCGTGTTGAGGCGCCCGACGCTCTCGATCTCCGTCGCCCACCACCCCGTGCCGCCACCGACGTCGACGACCAGGTCACGGACCGATGACGGTGCCGCGTCGTCGACCTCCGCCATCACCGTTACCTCCAATCCGTAGGCCGACACGTCGCTTTGTCCGACCGCGGTGGGCATCAACACCGTGACGCGGAGGTCGAAGGGCGCCATCCCTGCCTCCATGCGCAACGGAACCACGACCTCTTCGGACTCGAACTCGAGCCGCAGCGGGGGGAGGTCGAGCGTGCCCCCCTCGGTCGCGTCCGGACCGCCCTCCGGGTAGATGGCGACGGCGAGGAAGAACCAGCCGCGTTCCGCGTAGTCGCCCACGATCTCCGCATCGAGCGTGACGAACCCGTGGTCCGCGAGCCAATCGTTGAGCATCGCGACACCGTCGGCGCCTCCTACCTCGATCGGCGTGATGTCGTACGGTCCGACGGAGACGGTATCGTGTACGCCGAAGCCGTTGTCGGACCCTGCGTCTCCGATACCCGCGTCCTGCGGTCCCCCGCCCCGACTCGGCGGAGTCAGCCACTCGAAGAGGTCCTCGAAGATCGACGACGGCGACGCATCGTAGTGGAGCGGCAAGGTCGGCGTCGCCGTGACCAGGCCGAGGGGTGAATCGCTGTCCGACACCTCGACCGTGGCCGAGAGGATCAGCACCTCGTAGCCGTCGGCCCACGCGGCGACGAACTCCTGCGCCTCGGGGCGCGCCGTGTCGCCGTCGGTTTCGGCGTCGGTTTCGGCGTGGATACAAGCGAACGCGGCAGCCGGCACGAGCCAGAGCGCCGCAACCAACGTGCAAATCACCTTCTTCATCGCGTCCTCCGTGCCCGATTGCTGCTCATGACCGCATGGAGACTTTCGCGCTCCCACCCACCTGCGTCAACCGCGATCGTATTGCGTCCGGCGCGCCCGAACCCACGGCGAGCGTCAGAGTCCGACCGAGAGAGCAAGGTACGGCCCGTGGAACATGTCCAGGCCGCCGAAGTCCACCGTCACCTGCCCGAGATCGCTCTCATCGTCGTCACCGGACGACACTGACATCAGGGCGTTCGTCGAGAAGACGATCCCCACGCCGTACCAGGCGATCAGGTCGGCGCGAACCCGAACGCCCGGGCGTGTGAGCGCCTGCCCCCAGCCGAGTCGCCCTCCGGCGCGGACGACCATCATCCGGTCGGCGTCTACGCCCAGCGCCGCGGTGTCGGCGTCGAGCGGGCCGCCGCCAAGGCCGAGGTCGATGTCGTAGAGCACGCCCGGGCGGCCACCGACGTGCACGCCCCGCCTGAACCGTACCTCGCCGAGGTAGTAGCGCGAGTGCACGCGCTGCACCGGCGTCTCGGCGTAGTAGACGTATCGGTCGCGATCCGGGTCACCATCGGTGTCCTCGAGCCCGTAGAGGATGCGTGGGATCGAATAGTCCAGGTAGCGGAAACCGACCTCCAGCTGGTCGGCGAACGACCGCACGCGCGCCTGCGGCATCGCCCATAAGATGTCGAACCCGGCCCCGATCTCCGTGGCCTCGAACCGGAGTGGAACGCGGGCCTCGACGGTTCCGGTCGCCGTGTCGACGACATCGACTGTCCCCTGGTCGAAGCGAGCGATCACGACGTCTCCCTGGACCCCGACGATCCCCAGCGCCAGCCGCACCGCATCCGACGCGGCGCCGCGGAGTTCGAGCTCGCCGAGCACGTCGGTGCTGCGTTCGATCGACCCTCCCGAGCTCCACACCCGGTCGGTCGCGTAGTCGGCATCGAAGCGGAGGAAGTCCGGTATCCCGGTCAGGTCGAGCCCGACCGCGAAGGAGAAGCTGGCGAATACGATCGGCTGCACGTCGTACTCCAGGACGCGACGCGCGCCCCGATAGTCGAAAGAGAGGTCGCTGCTGGTGTCCGGCGCCTCGTCGGTATCCGGTCCGCTGAACAACGCGAACCGCGCCTCTGCACCGGCGGCCGCGTCGGCGTACACCCGATCCACGATGCCACGCGCGATGGTCCCGACCGATGTCCGCCGGAGCGCGTAGCCGGCGGTCTCGCGCAGCGTCCGTCCGACGAGCGGGGCCAGCATCCGCGTCATGTCGCCGAGGACGCGCACCTGCGAGCCGAGCTGCTCGCCGATTCGACCGACGCGCGCTCTGATGTCGCCGAGCCCCCGTGCACCGAACGCCACACCGGCGCGGACCGACTCGGCGAGCGCATCCGGCCGAAACGACCGTGCGACCTGCTGGCCGATGACCGGGACGAGCGCGAGTGCCTCCGACTCCAATCGGAAAGCGACGCTGAAGACCGTCACGAGGTCGGCGAGCAGCTCGGGTGAGGCCGGCGGAACCTCCGTGCCGGACATTGCATCGATGCGGTCATCGAGCGCGTACTCCGCGTCTTCGAGCGCGCGCTCGGCCGTACGCGTTGCGTCTCGAGCCGCGTCGATCCGGGTGCCGAGCTGCCGTAGCGCTGCGTCGCCTTCGGTGTCTCGCCGTCGGGCGATGAGTGCCTCGAGCTCGGCCTCCCGCTCCCCGGCGACGTCCCGTCGCTCGGCGACGACGGCCATCGCGGCGCGGATCGCGGGCCCGTCACGGACGAGCGACTCGACCGCCGCCATCACGCTCGGATGCGTCGCGTCGCGGGCTCGGACCTCGTCGATGACCCGGTCGACATGGGTCCGATAGATCGACGAGATCGGCACGCGAACACCGGGATCGCGATAGAGAGCGGTCGCGCGGAGCTCCTCCTCGATCTCGTCGGCGCCGACGTCGTCCAACGCGAGCGCCTCGACCCACGGCGCACCGACGCGGTACGGCGTGTCGAAGAGCAGGCGGTCGACCGTCTCCAATGACCGCTCGATGTCTGCGAGGCGGTCGAGGGCGACCGTGAGATCCGGCCGCTCGCGACTGTATTGCTCCATCGCACGGAGAGATTGCGACGCGGCTCCGCAGCCGGCCGCGGACCAGACGAGCCACGCTGCGCACGCGGACACCAGCAAAGAGCGACTCGCGCGTCTCACGGCGCCCATGGCACACCTCCGGGAGGGACGAGACCAGACCCTCACGCACGCACGGTCGGCGGTCAACCACCTGGCGGCGCGGAAGCGCCCTCGGGATCCCGCCGATCAGCGCACGCAATCGCCGGCGACGGCCAGGGGCACGACCTCGACGGGCGGATGCCCGGTCGGGTAGCGAACGGCCTCTCCCCCGAGGTTGGGCAGTGGCAGCCGGACGACCCCGGCGTCTCCTCGGGTGCGGTCGGCGATCCACAGGGAGTCCCACGCCTCGCGGACGTCGAAGAGCGACTCTCCGCTCCAGACCTCGTCGCCGAGCCTAACGCCATCGAAGGCCATCACCGCGCCGGCGAAATCGGCGGCGGAGACCGTCAGCCACAAGCCACCGGCAGACCGCGGCACGATGTCGAGGATGTCGCGCCCCCCGAGCGCCGCCTCGTCGAGCACGCGGGTGACCGTGCCAACCAGCGGTTCGACCCGGAGCAGACCGCCGTCGTCGGTCGCGTCGGCACCGGCGACGTTTCGGAACTCCCCGGCCGCGGAGATCCAGAGCGCCCCGTCGGCACCGAGCTCCATCGACCGGGCGTTGCACGCACCCAGATCGAGCACGGGCGAGTCGTCGAACACCGGGCGCGGTGCCAGGGTCGCCGTGTCGATCGCCAGCAGCAGGCTTGGCGTGTCCGGGTCGCAGCGAAAGTCGACCAGGCGCTGCAGGAGCACCCAGACGGTGTCGTCATCGACGAGCATCACCCCGGGCTCCGCGTTTCCGTCCGCGTCGGCATACGCCGACAGGTCGATGGCGGGGCCGCTCTCGAAGACGTCCGGCGCCGCGGCGTCGAGGTCGACCACGGCGATGTCCCCGGCGCCATAGCGCGACACGAGTCCGACGCCGGGTGCCGGCGAGACCAGGTCCCACGGGTTGGCACCCTCGCCGAGCGGGTATTGCCAGCGCGAACCGAGCCCGTCCGGCTCCAGGCGTGTCACGTTGTCGCGGCCCAGCCGGTTGAGGACGAAGGGCGCCCCGTCGATCACCCGCACGCCGGCGTCGTGGAACGTCGTCGTCACGTTGGTGCCCACCGCCCCCGTGTCCACGTCGATCACGGCGAGGCTCCCGGCGGCTCCGAATTCCGCCGCCGCCACGAGCAGACAGCGTCCCGACGAAACACCGACGCCGGTCACCGGTTCGTCGACGTCCGCCGAGTCGCCGCAGCCGGCGATGGGCAAGAGGAGCGAGATGGCCAGCAGGACCGCGAGCGGCCCGCGGTCGGTCTTCCGCTCAGTCGTCATCGGGCGAATGTGCATAGGTCAAGGTCGCGTAGAAGGCCCGGCCGGGCAGCGGGTGGTAGAGAAAGTCGGAGACCGTGGCCGGCACCGCGCGGGTACCGCCGCCGTCGCGCACATCGATGTTCGCGGTTCGGGCGTCGAGCATGTTGTCGAGCCGGGCGACCAGCGTCCACGCCGGAAGATGGCGCTCGTCGTGCAGACGCAGGGTCGCGGCGTGTTCGACATGTCCGGGAGCCGGGGCGAGGTTGGCCTCGTCGACGAACATCGACGACGTCCACCGTGACTCCCACCCGGCGCGCACCGGGCCGGCCCCGACGCCGAGCGTCGTCGAGAGCAGGTGACGGGCCCGAAAGGGGAGACGCGCTCCCGACGACCCCGGCGATCGGTTGCGCGCGTCGAGCAGTGTGTAGGATCCCGTCGCGTCGAGATGGTCGCTCCACCCGGCGGACAGTGCGAGTTCGTGCCCGCGGATGCGTGCAGCATCCAGGTTCCGGGGCACCCGGGCGCCCTGCCCGGTCTCGACCCAGGCGATGAGCTGTCGGACGTGACGGTCGAACCAGCCGTATTCCACCCCGACGCGACCGCCCTCCCCGGTCCAGCGCATCGACGCCGCCGCATCCCAGCCGGCGCGAATCTCGGGTCGGAGGTCCGGGTTGCCGACCGCGTCGCCGCGGGCGCCGTAGAGCTCGACGAACGCCGGCGGTCGACCGGCGGCGCTGCCGACGAGATGCACCGCGGTGTCCACAGCGCCGACGGTCTGCGGCGTCACGGTCAGGCCGCCGTGGCCGGATCCGAGCAGGTCGGGAGCGCCTGCCGCGCCGAGGTCTCCGCCGTCGACGGCGTCGGACCTCGACTCGACCCGGCCGTTCCCATACACGGCGAGCCAATCGCCGGCGCCCGCCCAGCGCAGCTCCGCCCCCGACGCGATCGCCGTTCGGCGCGCGACGCGAAATCCCGTGTCGCGCTCGACGTCGTGTGGCGCGTAGCGGCCTCGCGACAGCTCAAGGGCCGTCCGTACCTCCAACGACTGGACGGGTCGCCAGGTGGGGTGCAGAGCGAGGAAGCTCGAGATCGTTCGGTCTCGTGTGGCCTGTGCCGCCTGGCCCAGCTCGGCGTCGGGGTTGTCGAATCGAGAGCCGGCGGTGGCGACGGATCCGCGGACGGCGAGATCGAGCCGGTCGCGGACCAGGCGGGGACGCTCCAGACGCATGGCCGCGACCCCCCGCCAGTCGACGAGCGACGCTTCGCGAGCAGCGAGGGACGACGAGCCGGGCACACCGCGCCGGCCGCCGCCACCGAGTCCGACCGCGGTCAGTCGCCACGGACCGACGCGCCGGGCGTGGCGGAGCAGGAGTGCGCCCCGGTCGACGGCAGCGTTGCGCCGCCGTGACGTTCGGTCGTCGGCACGCTCGAGCTCGGTCCCACCGTCGTCGAAATAGGCGAAGTCGCCCGCGCTCCCGAAATAGGAGCCGATGGCCATGGTCGGCGAGCCGGAGGCCGTCGAGCGCTGACCGGCGATATCGAGCACGCGCGTCGCGAAGCTGCCACCGGACGCCGCGACGCGCAGGCCGTCGGCCTCGGCAAAGCGACTGCGCAGCTCGAGCGCACCGCCAGCGCCCGGCGCACCGAGGTGGAGCGGGACGCCCGCGCGGTGCACGACGACCGAGTCGAGCAGGCCGACGGGGATCGCGCCGAGGTCGAAGGCCGGCTCACCGGGGCCGTCGAGCGGCACGCCATCGAAGAAGACGCGGACCTGCTCGGGACTCGACCCTCGGATGGCCGGGTATGCTGGCGCGGCCGGACCGCCGCCCCGCCGTACGTCGACCCCGGGCGCGTCCTCGACGACATCGGCGACCGCCGTCACGGACTCGTGCGCCCGCGTGAGGTCGATCGTCGTCGCCGCGGGGGCGCTCGAAACGGCGGCGCGACCGACGGTTCGCGACGTGTACGAGGGCTCGTCCTCCGCGTCGTCGCGCGCGCGCTCGTCCGGCGACGCGGCCGGCGGATCGGATGCAGCAGCACCCTCTTCGTCCGCCCACGCGGTGCGCCCGAGCCCGAGGGCCAGGACGATCGCGACCGTCGCCGCGAGGCGCATCGACTACTCGGCGACCCGCCGGAGCTGGGTCCACGCGAAGTCGCCGCATCCACCCGTCGCCGGGTCTGTGGCATCCGCGGTCGCCTCGCTGGCGCGGGCGTCGTCGATCGTCTCGAGGGAGAACGCGACGGTGCAGTACCAGAAGGCGTCGTCCGCGATCGCCGTCCAGACGTTGACGCTGTACGTGCCCGGGCTGAACTCTGAGTCGTCGGGGACCCGCGTGACCGCGCGGTTGGCGTCGTTGTCGAACTCGACGAGCTCGGCGAAGCCCCAGATATCGGCGTCGATGGTCTCCGCGCCGAAGTCGCTCTCCCACTCGCCGGCGACCTCGATCGCCTGGGCGGCGGTCCCGACGTCGCCACCGGCCGCGTCGGCGCTGGCACCCGTGCCGGTGTCCGCGCCGTCTACGGGCTCGTTCTCTTCGCTGTCGCCGCAGGCGGCGACCAGAAAAAGGCAGATCGTGAACAGCCACGATCCCCACCGGACCAACAAACTGTTGCGCATGGCGCTCCTCGCGAGGTGCGCTTCGGGCCGGGGGAGAGGGCGTCCTGGGACCATCCGAGGAGAACCGTCGTCACCGCCGCTTCCGCCCGAAGCAGTTGGGGTGCAGTGACGGCCTGACAATCTCCTGGCTCCCGGTTCGTCCTCCCTCGACCCTTCCCAGCGCATCGCGCCAGTGGTTCTCGCCGAGCTCGTCACCGGTGACAGTTGCGGGGGCAGCTCCAGACTCACACCGGATTCCTGCCATGCCGTCCGAGCGGGGACGTAGCACGGCGTTCGTCGTATCGTCAACGCGCGATTCTCGCAGCGGCCGAACGTGTCGCCGCCCGGCCCCGCCCTCGACCCCGCCGCGGATCACACCTACCCTTCCGGACGCCTCCCGCCTCGGCGCGCGCCGCACTCCCCGATGCATCGTCCTCCCACCTCCCTCTGGCGGCTCCTCGCCCCCATCGCGCTCGTGGTCGCCGTCCTCGGCGCCCCGGCCCAGGCGCGGGACAGCTGGACCCACCTGCGGCCCGGCGTCGACTGGCTCCGACGGTCCGTCCCGGGCGTCGTGCCGCAGCAGGTGCGAGCCGCTCGTTTCGACCTGTCCCGCCCCGAGGTCAGCGTCCACGCGTCGGTCGATCTCACCCACTCCGAGCGCACCGTGGCCACGTCGACTTTCGGGCGGCACATCGGCGCGATCGCGGCGCTCAACGGCGACGTGTCCGACGGCGAGGTTCCGGTCGGCCTCGCGATCGGCGACGGGGCGCAGTGGCACGACCCGCCGGCTTCTCACGCGTGGTCCTACTTCGCGTGCGACATCTTCAACCAATGCACGATCGACACGTTGCCACCCCACGACGGGTCGTGGGCGTTCCTGCCAGCGCTGTACCCGTATCGCTACTACAACGCCGTTGGGGGCGAAGCGGAGTTGCTGCTCCGCGACGGCGTACGCGGCCCGGAGTGCGATTGCCCGACATGTCGCGACGCCCGGTCCGCGGTGGGCCTGGACGAGACCGGCACGATTCTCTGGTTCGTCGTCGTCGAGGCCGGCCACGCTGGCGCCAGCGGCATGACCTGTGGCGAGCTGCGCGACCTGCTCGAGGAGCTGGGTGTGCACGATGCGATGATGCTCGCGGGCGGCCCCAACTCGGCGTTGTGGGTGGACGGGATCCTTCGAAACTACCCCACCGAGGGGCGAGAAGCGGTCCAGGCGAACCACCTCGCCGTGATGTACACCCCCACGGCCGACCCGCAGTGTACGGTGCGGTCACGCCGGTGGTGCGAAGAGAGCATCGTTCGCACGTGCACCGGCGGTCGGCTCGTTGGCGAGCGCGTCTGCGCGGATTCCGAGGCCGGCTGCGGCAGCGACGGCGACTGGGCGTTCTGCGTCGACCCCCGCTGCCCGGCAGACGACGGACTGGGCACCGGCTGCATCGACGACGACCACGCGGTTTCGTGTACCGACGGCGTGTACACGGAGCGCGACTGCACCGGGGCCGGACTCGTCTGTGGCACCGACGACGCGGGGTCCGCCTGCATGGACGTTCGGTGCGCCCGGGGTCCCCACACCAGCCTCTGCATCGATTCGAGCGAGCTCGCCCGGTGTGTCGACGGCGCGTACGAACGGTCGGCCTGTGCAGACGGCACTTCCTGCGAAGAGGGCCCGACCGACGCGGCGTGCGTGGGGCCGGAACCCGAGCCGGCGCCCGATGCTGGGCCGGGCTCTGACGTGGAACCCGGGCCCGACGCAGGCACCGCGACCGACGCAGGCGCCGATCCGGGCGACAGCGAGGCAGGGGACCCCGTAGACGCCGACTCGGACCCGGTCGACGCCACTCTCGACGCCGACGGCGGGGACGCGGACGCCGTCGTCGAGGATCCGCGCGACAGCATACCGACCGACAGCACACCGACCGACGCGGCTGCGGCCGATCGATCCTCTCCTCCGACAGAAGTGGACGAGACACCGACCGATCCGGCCGGCGCTCCCGCCGACACCGAGCCCGGCACCAACACGCGCAGACGCAACCGTGCCTGCACCGCGACCAGCGGCGGTCGACCCCACCCCGGCCAGGTCGCTGCGTGGCTCGTCATTTTCGCCTGGCGACGACGACGCACCTCGAAGTGATGCGACCCCTTGCCGAGTCAGCACGCGTCTGACTCGGCAGACGCGATCCGGCTCGTTGGAGGCCCGCCCGAGGCAATCTCGGCTGGCGCCCAACCCCCGGCTCGGGGTAGAAAAGCGCCACCTCCCGCTCGGATGTTGCCATGGTCTCCCGCATCTCCGCCGCCCTCTTCGCGCTCCTCTTCCTGACCGCAACCGCCTGCGACACCGACGAAGGGAGTGGTGACGACGGGGCCGTCGATGTCCCCGGCGATGTCACCGACGAGGTTGGGGACGCCGGCGGCGACGCACCGGACGACGACGTCACCCCCGACGCCGCCGACGCCGACGATGTCGATGCACCGCCACCCGTCATCTGCGAGCCGGAGCCCACCGAGCGCGCGCTCCTCCGCCCTGGCGCCACCGACGGCGACGCCGTCCTCGGACTCGGCGGGCGCGGACTGACCCCACCAGGGCTCGCGCTCGAAGTCATCGGCTTCCCATCGAACGCCGTCGTGCACCCGAACGGTGAGTGGGCCTACGTGCTCACCAGCAGTCGGCGAGAGCGTCATATCGTCGCCATGCGCATGGAGGACTCGACCCTGATCAACGACATCGAGATGCCCGACGTCTTCGTCGGACTCGCCGTCACCGCCGATGGCTCCCGCCTCTATGCATCAGGGGGCGCGACGGGTGACGTCCACGCCTTCGACATCGGCGACGACGGAGCGGTCAGCCTCGCCGTCTCGGTGCCCACCGGAGCATATGCCGGCGGCATGGCACTCGACGAAACAGCCGGCCGCCTCTACGTCGCCGACTTCCGGCGTTCCGAGCTCCTCGTCGTCGACACGGCGGCCTTCGATCCCGCCCCGCCCGATGGTGAAGGCAGCGGCGAAGGCGAAGGCAGCGGCGAAGGCGAAGGCAGCGGCGAAGGCG
>CAZFPM010000014.1:12535-33763 GCA_964520965.1 uncultured Myxococcales bacterium | reverse complement strand
GAAGGCAGCGGCGAAGGCGAAGGCAGCGGCGAAGGCGAAGGCAGCGGCGAAGGCGAGGAAGAGCCTGCCGAGCCGACTGACGACGCGGTCCTGGCCCGTCACGCGCTGGCGACGAAGGCCTGGGACGTCGTGCTGGTCGACGGCGGTGAGCGCGTCGCCGTGTCCACGCTCCACGGACGCACGCTCCAGTTCGTCGACGCGACGACTGGCGACACCACGGAGCCGCTCGATCTCGGCCAGAGTCCGATGGGCATGGCCCTGTCGCCCGACGGAGAGACGCTCTGGGTCGCCGTCTCCGACGACGACGCGCTGGTCGGGGTGTCGGTGGCGACGGGGGCCGAGGTCGTGCGCGTACCGGTGACCGGCGGCGACCTGGTCGGACCCGACGGCGAGCCACTGCCGCGGAGCAACCCGAACGACGTGGCGATCTCGCTCGACGGCACCCGCTTGTACGTCACCCGGGGCGCGGACAACGCCGTCTCGGTCTTCGACGTCGAGGGCCCGACCTGGCTCGGGGAGTTCCCGACGACGTGGTACCCGACCGGCATCGTGCCGGCCCCGGCCGGTGACCGTTACGTCGTGCTGGAGGGTCGCGGTTTCGGCGGCAGCTCGGACACCGATCCCGCCCGGCGCGACACGATGGACGGCAACGTGTCGGTGGTCGCGCCCGGTTCGTTGGACCTCGACGAGACGACCGCCCTCGCCCGCGCGAACCTGACCCGCGCCCAGGAGGTGTTCCCCTTCGAGTGCGACGGCTTCTTCCCGATCCCGACGCGCCCGGGCATGCGGTCACCGATCGAGCACGTGATCCTGGTCGTGAAGGAGAACAAGACGTTCGACTGCGTATTCGGCGACCTCACGGACATCGACGTCGATGTCGACCCGAGCCTGCTCCGCTGGGGAGAGGAGATCACGCCGAACCAACACGCGATCGCCCGCCAGTTCGCCCTCTCGGACAACTTCTTCGTCGAGTCGGAGAACTCCGACATGGGCCACCTGATGCTCACGTCCGGTATCCTGACCGACTTCATCGAGCGGGTCTGGTTCGAAGCCAAGCGCCACGGCTCCGACTTCCTCGGCTACCAGGTCGACACCCAGTCGGTGCCATCGTCCGGAAACCTCTTCACCCACCTGATGGACCACGGCGTCGAGTTCACGGTCTACGGCGAGATCGTCGGCATGTTGGCGCACGCGGCCGACGGGCGGCAGCCGATGGTGTTCAGCGACATCGACTACCCGGGCGGGCCCTTTTACAACATGAACGTCCGCGACAGCGAACGGGGCGAGTACGTGGTCGAGCAGATCGAAGCCGGCAACCTCGCCCCGTTCACGTTCATGTTGCTGCCGAACGACCACACGGGCGGCGTCGCACCCGGCAACCCGACGCCGGAGTCCGAGGTCGCCGACAACGACGAGGGCGTCGGCATCCTGCTCGCCGGCCTCTCCCGGACGCCCTACTGGGAGAAGACGGTCGTCATCGTCCTCGAGGACGACCCCCAGGGCTGCGACGACCACGTCGAGACCCATCGGTCGTTCCTGATGGTGGCGAGCCCGTGGGCCCGCCGGGAGTACGTCTCCCACGTCAACGCGACCTTCGATGCGGTGTTCGCGACCATCTTCCGCATTCTCGACGTGCCGCCGATGGGCCGCCACGACGCGTCCGCCGTTCCCCTCTGGGACATGTTCACCGGGACCCCCGACTACACGCCCTACGACCTGATCCCCCGCAACGTGCCCGAGGAGAAGATCCTCGACCCGAACACGCCGGGAGCCGAGCGGTCGATGCGCATGGACTTCCGAGGCCCCGACCGGAACACCGACATGGGGTTGGTGCTCGACAACTACCGGCTCTGGCGCATGGGACGGCTGACCCGCGACGAGGCGCAGGCCCGCATCGACGCCGGTATCCGGTCGATTCCGGCCATCGGTGACCACGACCCGGACGAGTACCGCGAAGAGCGTGACGAGGAGCTCCGCGAAGAGGCCGACGAGGAGTACACCGCCTTCGACGAGGCGATGACGGCTTACGCCCGGTATCTGCGGGAGCGTGGCGAAGCCGCCCCGGCGATCACCGGCGCCCCCCTCGACGAGGAGACGATCACAGGCGTGATGAGTGGTCGCATCGCGCCGGAGGACGTCGCCCGCATCGAGCGCGCGCCCATGCTCCCCTCAGAGCGACTGGAGCGATTCACTTCCCCCGGACGGACGGCCCGCTGACCGGTGCAAAGTCGAGCCGGCGCGCCTGTTTCCTCGCGTTCGGCACTACCCTCGGAGCCCACCCGGTGCTACCCTTCCTCGGCGTCGCGTCACAAGAGAGAGTCTGCCGAGGCCCAATGGTCGACCCCCCCAGACGAGCCGCCCTGCTCGGTGTTCGCGAGTTCGAGATCGTCCTCGTGCTCCTGTTGACCGTCGTCGGAGCGTGCAAAGATCGGCACGTTGGATCGGTCCAATGCGATCCCGACGGAAGCTGCTCCAGCGGCGGCGTCTGCATCGACGACATCTGCGTCGACCCAGACGACGCGAACCTGCGCAACGACGACGGTGGCGACGGACAGAGCGATGCCGGCGACGACGGTGATGGGGCACGGGACGGAACCGCGGGCGACGACCCGACCGACGCGTCCGACCCTGGCGACGCGGACGACGACGGAGAGGCGACCGACGGCGGCGACAGCGGGGATGCCGACGACGACGCGCAGTCCGACGGGGGCGACGCAGGCAACGCGACCGACGGCGGCGATGGGGACGACAGCGGTGATGCCGGGGACGGCAGCGATGCCGACGACACAGGCGATGGCAGCGACAGCGACGATCGTAGCGACGCGGGCGCCGACGGCGGTGATGGCGACACGACCGACGGCGGCGACGCGGGCGACGCGGCCGACGCGGGCGACGCGACCGACGGCGGAGACGCAACCGACGGCGGAGACGCAACCGACGCCGACGGTGGTGGCGACGGCGACGGCGACGACGTGCCCGACGACCTCGACAACTGTCCGACCGTCTTCAACCCGGACCAGCGCGACACGGACGAAGACGGCATCGGCGACGCCTGTGACGACACCCTGGACTTCAACGCCTGCGGTGGAACCTACCCGCTCATGGACGACGGGGTGCCGGTGGCGCCGGGCGACCCCTGCGGCTGCGGCGGTCACTACGCCTGCAACGGGCTCGACCTCGTGTGGTGCGCGGGCACCGACGCGCCGAACGTCTGCGGCGGATGCGGACCGACCGACGGCACTCCCGGCGACGCCTGCGGCGTCTGCGACGATGGTGTGCTCGTCTGCGGCGGGGGCGAGCTGAACTGCGACGGGGCCGGCACCTGGAATCTCTGCGGAGGATGCGCCTACCTCGACGGCGCCCCCGGGGCGCCCTGCGAGGGACCGGACCCACGATCGATCTGGGTGTGCGTAGACCCGGACGAGGTCGACTGCCTCGGCAGCGAGACGTACAACGCCTGCGGCGGCGACGGCCCCCTCGAGTTCGGCGGCCTGGAGGTCGTCATCGGCGAGGATTGCGAGGCGGCATGCGGCCCCGGTCGCATCACCTGCGACGGCATCGCCCACACCCCCTGGTGCGACGGTCCGGCGGAGAATGCCTGCGGCACGTGCCTGCCGCTCTCCGAGACTCCGGGCGACAGCTGCGGCTGCGGCGGCGCCGGCATCATGGTGTGCGACGCCGACACCGGCGGCCTGGTCTGCGAGGGCGCGCCGTGGAACGTGTGCGGCGGATGCACCCCGCTCGACCCGTTGCCCGGCGAGGAGTGCGAAATCGGTGGTGTCATCGTGTGTGACGGACCCGAGGCCACGGCGTGCGCGAGCGACGCCGGTGGCAAGAACGAGTGCGGCGGGCTCGGCCTGCTCGAAGCACCGCCGGGGATGCCCTGCGGCACCTGCGAGAGCGGCCTCTATGTTTGCGACGGCCTCGAAGACGTCGACTGCCGGGGAGACCTGGGGGGCGACACGTACAACGACTGTGGCGGCTGCGCCCCGCTGCCCGGCCCGGTCGGCGGGGCCTGCGGTACCTGTGGGTTCGGCACGCTCGTCTGCGACGGCGAAGAGGCCGCGCTCTGCCCGGACGATCCCGGCGCCGTGGCGCGCAACGACTGCGCCGGCTGCGCCGACCTGCCCGGTACACCCGGCGAGCCCTGCGGCACGTGCGCGCGGTGGGCTTGCACGGCGGGCGGTCTCGATTGCGTCTACTTCCCGACAGTCGAGGGCTGCGACACGATCTGGCTGACCTGCGACGACATCGACTGCGCGGCGCAAGGGCGCGTGTGCGTACCCGGACTGGGCGTCGCCGACGCCGAATGCGGAGATTGCATCGCCGCCTATGTGGAGCGCGCCGGCGTGTGTGTCCCGGCGGAGTGCGACAGCGACCTCGATTGCCCGCCGACGTACAGCGATTGGTCGGAGTGCGCGTGGGCTGGCGTGTGCGACGAGGCGTCGGACCAGGTCCGGTTGGGAACCCCCGCCACCTGCATCGATCGGGAGTGCATCCCCGCCGGCCCGTTCCTCGACCGGCGAGATTGCGCGCCGCGGGAGACCGACGGCGCGGCGTGCCCCGACGGTCGGTGCGCCGGTGGAGTCTGCATCGAGTTCCCCGATGCGCCGATCGACCTCTCCGCCTCGACCACGCGACCGGACGACATCATGGTCACCTGGACCGCGGCCGACGGCGCCACCGCCTACGAGC
The DNA here is from genome assembly GCA_964520965.1 of uncultured Myxococcales bacterium. Lineage (GTDB taxonomy): Bacteria > Myxococcota_A > Bradymonadia > REDH01 > REDH01 > CAZFPM01. Next base: position 29,068 of record CAZFPM010000014.1, on the reverse strand, counting down.
TCGAGCTCAACGGCTCCGGCACCTGGACCCCGGTCGGCGCCGGCACCTGGTTCGTGGACACGACGGCCCCCGCCCCGTCGATCTCCCCGTGCTCGGGGGCCGGGCTGACCGCGTCGCAGGGGACCCTGCCGGACCGGGTCGCACTGTCGTGCTCCGGCGCGACGGCGAACGACGGCGGCCCGCGCACCTATCACGTGCGGGCGACCAATGCCGCTGGTGCCGGGCCGGCCTCGGATCCCGACACCGGGCGGCGAGCGCCTGGCGGCCTCGGCTACGCCTGGGAGCGCGCGAACACCGAGACCGGCGCCTACGCGTCACTGGCCGGCGGGACCACCGCTGCGTTCGGGGACACGACCGCCCCGCCGGACGGCAGTGTGCGATGGTACCGCGTCGCCCTGGCCGCAGACGGCGCCTCGTCGGTGCGGAGCGCAGCGGTCTCCGGCTATCGCCTCACCGCTCCGATCGGACCGACCGACGTCACCGCGACCACGACCCGCCCGGACGACGTCGTCGCGACCTGGTCGGCGGTCTCCGGCGCCACCGGTTACGAGGTCGAGGTCGACGGCTCGGGCACATGGACGCCCGTCGGCGACGTCACGACCTACACAGACCCGTCGGCGCCAGCGCCCACGATCACCCCCTGCTCGGGAGCCGGCTTGACCGCGTCCGAGGGAACGTTCCCGGACCGCGTCGCGCTGCTTTGCACCGGTGCGTCGACCGCCGATGGCTCCACGCGGACATATCGCGTGAGAGCGACCAACGCCGCCGGTGCCGGGCCCTCTTCTGCGCCTGCTGACGGCCGACGAGCGGCCGGCGGGCTCAGGCGCTCCTGGGAGCGGGCCAACACCGAGACCGGCGCCTACGCGCCCCTCGCCGGAGCGACGACCGCGGCCTTCGACGACACCACCGCGCCCGCCGACGGGAGCGTCCGCTGGTACCGCGTCGCCTTGTCCGCTGCCGGGGCCACGACCCGCCGCAGCGCGTCTGTCGCCGGGTACCGTCTTCCGGCGCCCGGAGCACCGACCGGTGTGTCCGCGACGACGACCCGGCCGGACGACGTGATCGTCACCTGGTCCGGGGTCACCGGCGCCACGGGTTACGAGATCGAGTTCGACGGTTCGGGGGCCTGGACTTCAGTTGGCGCCGTCACCTCGTACACCGACGCGACCGCCGCGGCCCCGTCGATCACCCCCTGCTCCGGCGGCGGACTCTCGGCGTCCGAGGGCACCCACGTCGACCGGGTGGCGTTGTCGTGCACGGGGACCGTCACGACCGACGGAACTGCCCGCTCGTACCGGGTTCGGGCCACGAACGCCGCCGGCGCCGGGCCCGCTTCGGCTCCCGACGATGGGCGGCGCTCAGCCGGGTCGCTCGGCTACGCCTGGGAGCGTGCGAACACGGCTCCCGGCTCCTACACAACGCTCGCCGGGGCGACCGCCGCGTCCTTCGACGACACCACCGCGCCAGCCGACGGGAGCGTCCGCTGGTACCGGGTAGCCCTGTCGGCTGCAGGGGCGGCGACCGTCCGTTCTGCGTCCGTGCCCGGGTACCGCGACTCCGTGCCCGACGGGTCGATCGACCTCTCCGCGACGACGAACCGGCCGAACGACGTCCGGGTGACCTGGTCGGTGGCCGATCGGGCGACGGGTTACGAGATGGAGTTCGACGACTCCGGGGTGTGGACCGCCGTCGGCAACGTGACCTCGTACACCGACGCGTCCGCGGCGGCGCCATCGATCTCGCCCTGCTCCGGCGCCGGGCTGGCGGCATCCGACGGCACCTCGCCTGATATGGTCTCGCTTTCGTGTACCGGCACGGCGACCTCGGACGGCGCGACGCGCACCTACCGGGTGCGGGCGACCAACGCTGCCGGCGCAGGACCGGAGTCGGATCCGGCCGACGGGCGGCGCGCCCCCGGAACGTTGAGCTACGCGTGGGAACGCGCCACGACCGAGACCGGTTCGTACACGACCCTCGCCGGGGCTACGACGGCCCTCCACGACGACACGACGGCGCCCGCCGACAGGAGCGTCCGTTGGTACCGCGTCGCCCTCTCCGCCAACGGCGCAGCGACGGTGCGGTCGGCTGCGGACTCCGGGTATCGGCTGCCGCCTCCGGGCGTGCCGGGCGGCGTCTCGGCGACGACCGATCGGGAGGCCGACGTGCGGGTCACCTGGTCTGCCGTGTCGGGCGCCACGGGATACGAGATCGAGATCGACGGCTCGAGCACGTGGACGCCAATCGGCAACGTGACGTCGTACACCGACTCGGCCGCCCTCCCCGGTACGATCACCGGATGTACCGTAGCGGCGTCGGACGGCACCAGCGGCGACGAGGTCTCCCTGACCTGCACCGGCGCATCGATCGCCGACGGCGCCTCCCGCTCCTACCGGGTGCGGGCGACGAACGCCGCCGGACCGAGCGCGGCGTCGGACCCCGCAGTCGGCCGACGAGCGAGCGGAACGTTGAGCTGGGACTGGCAGCGGTCGAGTGGTGACGACACCTCGAGTTTCTCCGACCTGGCCGGTGCCGCCGACGCGGCGTCGACCTCCGATACCACGGTGCCGGCGGGCGTCGGCCGCTACTACCGCGTCGTCCTCTCCGCCGGAACGGGCGTTTCGCCGATGACGACCGGTTCGGACCGCGGCTATCGGGCGAGGACCCCGACGGTGACCACCGACGGCTCGACCGATATCACCCCGACGACGGCGACGATCTCCGGCTCCGTCAGCACCTTCGGTGCCCCGTCGCTGACGGGCGCCGGGCTCTGCACCATCGAATCGAACTCGGCCAGCGACTGCGCAGGGCCGTCGCCCGCGACACCATGTGGGACCGGCTGGACCAGGACCACGGTGACGACGCCGGTCGCGCCCGGCTCGTTCGATGCCGCTCTGACCGCTCTCACTCCGGCCGCAGACCACCGTTACTGCGCCTACGCGGCGAATCTGGCCGGCGTCGCTCACGGGTCGATCGCCGCGTTCACGACCGAGCCCGAGCCCGTGTGCGGCGACGATGTGGTGACCTATGGCGAAGAGTGCGACGACGGCAATCTCGAAGACGGCGACGACTGCGGCGCCACGTGCCTGGTCGAGGATTGCCACGGCGCGTTCATGCGGACGGGCCTCGGCCCTGCCGTGATCGTCGGCAGCGGCTGCGGCGGATTGAGCGCCGTGACCGGTTCCGCCTGCGCGCCGTTCATCTTCCTGCCAACCGCATGGCAATACCGCGCACCCGTGACCGGCACCTACACCTTCGCGTTCGACCCGGCATTGTCCGGCGCCGAAATGGCGATCATGGCCCGCGACCCGTGCTTCGGCGCGGAGCTCGGTTGCGACGCCGTCGGCAGTGACCTGGTCGTGAGCGGCATCGAGCTGATCGAGGGCCAGACCATCGTCCTGTACATCGGCGCCGACGTGGCGAACGAGGGCACGTGCGGTGACTTCGTGATGGACGTCTCGGTCGAGTAGCGCGTCCGTCGCGCCGACGGCGCTACGGCGCGACGTCGAACATCGCGAGACTGATCCCGGACGCGTCGCGGTCCCGATAGAGCAGGAAGAAGCGGCGACCGACGGCGACCAGGCGCGGCCGCATGCGGCCCTCGCCTCCGTCTGTGTCGTGGCCGGTGTCCTGCGGCGCGGCCCAGTTGGCGCCACCATCGGTCGAGACCGACCACAGGAGATCGCTACGGCCCGCTGTCTGGCTCCCGTCGCTGCGCAGGGCCACGGCGACGACCACGCCGCCGTCGTCCGACGCGGCGACCGCGGAGAGCCCCGAGCTCAGGTGCCACTCGTTCAGCCCCGAGAAGACCCGCCGATCGGCATCGAACGCGCGCGCGCCGTCGGTGCCGTACCGATTGTAGTAGACCTCCTGATGGGCCCCGAAGGTGAAGTGGAGGCCGCCCGCGGCGTCGGCGTACACGTCTGGAAAGCCGGTGCGCCCGCTGCCCATCGCGTGCCGCTGCACGGAGCCCGCCAGCTCGCCGGCCAGCGCCGGCCCGGGATTCCCGTGCATGAAGAAAGCGGCATCGCCACCGCCGTTCGGCGCTCCCGAGACCAGGAACACGCGCCCGTCGGCGCCCCGCATACGGCTGTCGGCATCACCCCGCCAGACTCCGCCGATCGCGCCCAGCTCCGAGGCCCCAGACGCGCCGGCAGACCAGATGCGGAGGTCGCCCCACACGTCGGAGCCGCCGCGGGACGAAGACAGGTACACGGCGTCGGGACCCGCCCAGGCCGCGCCGACGACGTAGTTGCGCTTGACCCGACCGCCGAAGATGTAGTCGCGGTCCCAGCCCCCGGAGGCGTTACGGCGGCGGTAGCGAATGTCCTCGCCCCCGTTCCAGTCTCCGTCGTGGCGGGTCACGATGTGCACCGTCCCGTCGTCACCGACGGCGAGGGCCGGCGGAAAGTCCAGACCGCCCTGGTGCCCGTCGCCCACGCCCTCGTCGACGACGACCGCACCGTCGCAGTCGAACTCGAAGTAGCGGTCCGAGATCAGGTGCACGCGCCCGCCCGGCCCGCGCACCGCGTCGATCTGAGCCCCGGACGCGACCGGGCCCACGAAGCGCCAGCTCATGAAGGGCTCGTCCCCATAGGTGCCGCAGCCGTCGTCGCGGGGCGTATCGGGCGCCACATCGGGCCCGGCGTCTGGCGCTGCATCGGAGCCGGCATCCAGGGGTGGCGGGACGGAGCCGTCGTCACAGACACCCGCGAGGCATTCCGGCGCCGCCGTGATCACCACGGTGTACATGCTGGCGCCGCCACCGATCCCCGCCCCGCCGAGGGTGACCCGGCCCGGGTCGACGAGACGCTCGTACACGTCGAAGAGCGTGTCGGTGGTCGTGATCCCGGCGCCAGTCAGCGTCCACGAACCCAACCAGGCCGGTGGAGCCGCCCGCGTGTCGAAGCCCACCCGCACCCGCGCGGTGAGGTTCACGTCGAAGCGAAGAAACTCGTTCCCGGTCGCGTACTTGTCGTCGTTCGCGGTCAAGAGGTAGGTCGCGCCGGCAAACGGGCCGACGTCGGCGAACGTGTAGTCCCGGTCGCTGTACACAGGGGCGCCGACGGCGAGCGTACCCACGGTGTAGCCACCCGGCTCGATCCCGCTCACGGCGAAATCGGCGGCCTCGCAGGTACAACATCGCGCCGGGCTCGTCCCGCCGGGATCGGTGCACAGCCCGCCGGGGTAGCCGGCGCGAACGCACGCGTCGGTGCAGCTCTCGTACGCGGCGCCGAGGCAACCGCCACACGCCGCGCCCGCGCCGTCGGTGAGTCCGTCGCGCGCCGCATCACCGACGACATCGACGGCGCCGGGGTCGTCGCCGGCGCCGAGGTCCGACGCAAGATCCTGCGTCGAGCCCGCATCGTCCGGCTCACCCCGATCGCTGGAGTGTGTGTCGCCGGCCACGTCGCGGACCGACCCATCGGTAGCGTCGCCGGACCGGCCGTCGAGGCGTGTGCCGGCACAACCGGTGAGCGCGCATACGAGCACGAAGAGCGCGCCCGCGGCGACGACGCACAGCCCTCGCCGACCGTGTCTCATGGGCGGGCTCGGAGTCATGCTCCCTCGGGGGCCGGGGCGTCCGTGCCGGCGCGATGCTCGCCGCCGTCGCCGCCGAAAGCGGGCGCGTAGATATCTCGTTCCCACTCGGCCTGGCTGGATTCCGTGATCCCGCCGTAGGGCGGGAACGCAGCGTACTTGTGGTTCGGATCGAAGCGAAGGTGCAGCCAGGGGACGGCGTGACCGTGGGTGTTGCACCAGGTCGCGGCGCGGCGATCGATGGCGGCGGCTGCGAGCCTCCCCACCTCACCCCAGAAGTCCTGCTGCTCCGCGTCGCTCGCCGTCCGCGCGTACGCGGCGAGGTGGGCGTAGGGCCCTCGGCGCGCCGGCACGACCATGGTCGAGTCGCCGCCGAGGCTGGGAAACGAAGCGACGTGCTCGTCCGGCCCCATCGCGTCGAGTTGCCGAGCGAACGCGATCGGGTTCGCGCCTGGGAAGGAGGCCGGTATCAACACGACGAAGAAGGGCCGGTCGAGGGTGGAGGGGTGGATGGGGATCGGCTTCCACTGGTAGTCGAAACCCCGCTTCCATGCTGCCGTCCAGGTCGCCATGAAGGCAAGGTCGGTCCGCAGCAGGCGGGCCACGTCGGGCCACGTCAGGATTTCCCGGTCGGGTCCGGAGAAGCGGATGACGGTCGCCTCGTGGCGTCCGACCTTCGCGACCGCGTCCTCGCGGGAGAGCCCGTCTCGGGAGTCTGTCTCGGTCATCTCGATCCGCTCCTCTCGGGACGTCATAAGCCGAACCCGTCGGAAACGGGAACGACCATCTCCGCTTGCCGAAATCCGGGCACGCACGCAGGGTAGCGACGACCCACTCGAGCGACCAGGGCACGCAGTGAATGGCGATGACACCGAACACGGCGCCGAGAACCGCCGCTCCGGCGGAAACCAGCAGCGTGAGTGAGGACGACGCTTCGGGGAGCAGTCGGCCGACCTCGGCAATCGCCGGCACGGCCCCGCCAGCCATTCCTGCCATGACGAGCATTCCGCAACTCGTCGAAGGCATGAATCCGACCTCCCGACTGTGACCGCAGTTCCAACATTCGACGAGCGCCATGGACAGCTGCCTCTCCTCAGGCCCGGTCCCATCCGGGTGAGTGGGTCCGAAACAGATTGTGCCGCGTCGACAGAAGACGAGTTCCACCTGAACTACGGCGTCGCAGGCAAGGACGATTCGACTCTGTCGGACACCGTGCCTGGGCTCTGCGGCGTCAGCCGGACGTCATTGTTGTGCCGTGCGGCGCAGGGCGCGGGGCCTATGGCTCTTCGACGCGGTCGATCCAGTAGAACGGGTCGCGCTCGAGAGACGCGACCGCGTACACGGTCACCCCGTTGTCGCTATCCACCGAAAAGAACACGCCGTAGGGAAAGCGCCGCAGCGGTGCTCGGCGCACGCGTTCGCGCAGAATCTGGTACTTGCGCGGACCCTCTAGGACCCGCCGCAACGATGCTTCGACCTCGTCCAGGAATGCATCCCCAAGTCTGGCCTCGGCCGCGTACCAGAGAGCTGCCTCATCGACGTCATCCGCCACCGCCGGGTGGATGGTCAGCCCTGTGGCTCTCACGTACCCGAGTACTTCCGTCGCAACGGCCCCATGAGCTCATCGAGCGACAGGCCCTGGTCGGGATGAGCTTCCAACTCTGCTTTTCGCTGGCGAATGACCGCGAACAGCGCGTCCTCGGCTTCCGCGGCGTCGACTTCGACGCTCTCGGCGAGTCGGGCGCGCAACTGGCTCAAGTACGCGCGCTTCTCGTCTACGCTGGCGGTGTCGAACTCGGCTGGGACCGGAATGCTGTGCTGGATCGGCATATCTCCTCTCGTCCGTCTCATCATAGGCGCGATCGGCCGTCGCGTCACCCGGCGAATCGCCCGAGTCACACCCCAGCGAGGCACAGTTTCCAACGCCGCGGCGCCCGCCTCGGTATCTCGCCTACTGGCCGGGCGAACGTGACCGGGGCAGACGTGGTCTCGATCGGCCCAACTAATAGGGTTGGAGGTGCCCGAGCGACGCACGGGGAGCGTCTCGTCGCATTCGGTACGGGAGCGAGCGGCGCCTCCAACCACCGGTTGAACGTAGCCGCGGCGTCGAGGGATCGTCCAGTCGCTGGCTCGTTGAACGAAGCCGCTTCGCGGCAGTTCGTGGGGCTCCGCCCCACACCCTGCCGGGGAGCGGCTTCGTTCAACACGACGATGCCGGTGCCCAGCAAGCCGCTTCCGGCTCGGAACGCAGGATCATCCCAGCTGTTCGCGGCCAGCAGAGCCGCTCCTGCCAGGAGTCCGAGACCGACGCCGACCCCCGACGTGGCGACCGCACCGATCAGCACCCGTTCGCGGTCCCTGTACCTTCGCCATTCGGTCCAATCTGGCTCGCGGCTCGGCTCGGAAGCGACGTCGCCCGGTTCGTGAGCTTCCGCGCTGTGGCCAGCTCCAATGGAGAACAAGCTAACGATGAGCGCTACCATCCAACGGTTTCTCATGCCTCGTAACCCCGGTTGATTCGTCGCCCACATGCTTCGGGTACGGCGAGCCACACACCCTAGGCAGACGCGCGCTCCTCAGGTCAAACCGCACCCGAGCACTGGAGCAGGTCTGCACCTGCCCTGAGGTGCCCGTACTCCAGCGAAAGCACCGACGGTGGCTGTCCACGCAGGACTCTTGCCGTCGAGCGGCCTCATCACCGCAGGGCTCGCCGCCAACGGGGGCTGGGTCGAGCGCGTGTCGGTGGACGCCGGAGGGAGCGAAGCGACCGGAGAAGACCGCCGATGCCGCGAGGCCCAGACCCCGTGGCGGCGAGCTACGCTCCTACTCGGAGCGCTCGGCGGATGCTCAGACGATGTGCGCGCGCACCCAGGCTCGGAACGCTTCACGAGCGACCTGTCCCGCCGCCGTCGTCAGGATGAAGGCCTCGCGGTCTTCGAACTCAGCCTCGAGGCGGAGGCCGTTCAGTCGCAACACGATCTCCAACAGGGCGTGGCCAACCCGCTTGTTCCCGTCGTGAAACGGGTGGTTGGCGATGATCGCGTGGGCAACCGCTGCCGCCTTGTCGGCCACGGACGGGTAAAGGTCATGTCCATCGAATGCCGCATCAGGTTGTGACAACGCGGCGCGGAGGACGCCTTCGTCGCGGAGCCCGGCAAGGCCTCCGTGGCGGCGGATCAGCTTCTCGTGGAGAACGAGGACCGCCTCGTACGACAGACTCCTCACTACGCGAGGCGCTGGTGTAGCTCGGAGAACTCGTCGAGCACCTCGTCCATGACGTCCATCACGGTTCGGTGCTCAGCCTCGGTCAGGGTGCGAAGGAGTTCCGCGGCGACCTCCTCGACGGACACGCCTCTGCGGTCGGCCTCTTTGAGGAGGGCGGCGAGGACAGCATCGGGGAGTTCGACTGTGATTTGCTGGTTCACAACGCCAAGGTAGCGCCGGTCGGACCCGGCAACAAGTCGTCGCGACGGATCGCGCACGCGGCGTCGGCGTGGGTCGTGAGCACAACGTGCCTGAGGTCTGCTGCGCCGGAGTGACCGAAGGGAACGGAGGGGACCGAAGGGAACGGAGGGGACCGGCGGTCGGGCGGAGCGTAGCGCAGCTCGGCCGTTGGCGTCAGCAGGACGTCATTGTTGGCCACTTCCTGCGGGTTGTCGCTCGGGCCAGGGCGGCGGGGAAGCGATGGCATTTCGCTCCTCGCCGTAGGAGAACTCGGCGCGGAGGAAGATCTCGTCGTCGAACCAGACCTCCTGAGCGTCAATCCGATCGCCTGTCGTCGCAAACTCAACCCGGGCGTCGACACACGGCCGGCCTTCGCGGCACATGTCACTGCGAAGGACCCATTGCTCTGGGCCCCTCGTGATGAACCACCGACTGGGCGGTTGCTCTCCGACGGTGCAGACCACCTCACTGGGGAAGCCTCCCCGAAACTCGTAGGAGCAACGCGTCTCGCCGACCCGGTCGACGAACGAGCCCGTATCTGGATCAACATCCCGTCGCAGCGTCTGGACGTCGTGGAGCGTGTCGCCTCCTGCAGATCGGGTGGCCGTGATGAGTCTCCCCGTGACGCACTCAGACATCGTGCTTTCCTGCCACTCGGCGCAACTGCTCGACGCCGCCAGGCAGCCGTCTGTCCACAATTCATCGCGGGTCACGCGCGTTCCAGCGATCACGTCGCCGTCGTATTCGAAGTGGGACGTCTTCAGCCGACGGACTCCTTCTTCGGTCCGTGCCACGCAGAACCTCGAGACGTCGTTCAGGCGACCGCCCGAGACCACGTGAGTCGCGCAGGCGGTCTCGCCCTCTTCGATACGGGAGTGGTCGACCCACGTCGTGGATGTCATCGTCTCCCTGCCCTCCCGCGACTCCCACAGGGCGATCGAGACTGGTCGATCCGTGGTGAAGAACCAAGGGAGGCTGGATGGCTGCAGGTCCAGCGCTCCTTGTAAACTCGCTTCCGACGGGGGTATCCGGACGTCGAGAAACCAGAACACGAAAGGCAAAAACGAGTCGAAGGCGAGGGCACCGCCTGGGGCCGAGGCGGCCGAGACAGCGAGAAGCACCGCAATCGCCCGCAGTGGACGGAGCGCGAGTGAGTCGCCGGTCTGACGATGCGTCACGGTGCGTCCTCGTCGCTGAGGCGTGTGAAGCTGGTCACCGAACAGCCTGATGAGTCAGTTGTGACTCGCACAGTCGAGAGGGGTTGGTTCATGGACCCAGTCTCGGGGCGGAAAAGAAACGTGTCTGGCGACGAACGTTCCACACGCCACCCGGTCAGCATCGGACTTGAGACGGTCGTGGAGCCGAAGTCCGGGAAGTGGAGACCGTACGCGAGGTACTCCAGGTCTCCTGCGTCGTCGTACTCAGCGACCGTCGCTGAAGTCGTCGAGAAGCCGGCCGGGGAGACGGTCGCATGGGCGTCAGGCACGTGTGCACCGCTCACGTCCTGTCGCAGGCAGACCTGTTGGAGCTTCATAGCGAGGAAGGCCTCGCCCTGATGCAGCGGAAGACCCTGACTTCCACCGCATGCGAACAGAAGCGCGACAGCGAGAAGCACAGCGGTCGGAATCGGCCACGGAGGTGGTTTCGACGTAGCGCGGTGGTGTCTCGTTGAGCTGATCGAGCTGTTCATGCCCCTGCCGTCTATAGGGTCTCCGCCGCGGGGGCGGGAAGGACGTCGATGTGGCCAACATAGTATTATACCAACTCCCCCGAACGGCACCGTCAGGAATCGCAAACCCCCGCGGCCGTTCGCGGAGGTCCGTCGTATTGGCAAATCGATACGATGTCTGCGGCCGAAAGCGCAGCTCGCCGCTTTGCATATGATCACGCCTGCGGCTCCAACGTCCCGGAATTCGGTCGGTTCGGCTGCGAGGCCGATCGCAAGACAGGTCTGGGTAGCCTGATATGTCGTTCCGTGGATCGAGCGCCGCGCGCTGACATATCGAGTCGGGAGGTTTCGTATAGCATGCTGCCAGGCCTCGAAGCGCAGCCGGCGCCCGCGCCGCGGCGAGGGCGCATCGAGACGTGGATTCGAGGCCGTCCGACTACTCCGAGCTTGCCCCCGCGCCGAGCGCGACGCACCTATCCCCTGGTGCCGACCATCGCCAGGCGGGCGAGCAGGCCGGACGAACCGTGCCCGGAGTGAGACGATGAAGGCGATCGAGGTGCGATATACCGTTCGGCCGGAGTTCGTGGAGCAGAACAAGGCCAACATCCGCAAGGTCATGCAGCGGCTGCGAGACGAGCCCATCGAAGGCATGTTCTACTCCTCCTACACCCTCGACGACGGATGCACCTTCGTGCACATCAACATCGCTCGAGACCCGGAGACCCTCGGTCGACTGGTCGAGGTCGCCGAGTTCAAGGAGTTCCAGGCGGCGCTCAAGGCGAGCCAGCCCACGTCGCCGCCGAGCCCCACCCCGCTCAGTCCCGTCGCGGCCGGATTCGAGGTCTGAACCGGCCGGGGTACGGCGAGACGATCGAGCCGGCGAACCGACGGGCGAGGGAACCCTCGGCCGGGCGGCCAGATGGGTGTAGTACGGGGGTGAGTTCCCCGGCGCGAGAGGTCCCATGGCGCTGATCTGGACTGACTTCGTTCGGTTGCTGGCCGACGAGCCCCTGCCGGCCGCCATCGTCGACCTCGACGCCGTCGACCGGAACGTCGACCGCACGCTGGAGCGGATCGACGGCACCGGAAAGACGCTGCGAGTCGCGTCGAAGTCAGTGCGACACGTCGGCCTGCTGCGCCGGATCCTCGCCCGGGGCGCGCCCGATTTCGCCGGCCTCATGTGCTTCACCGCCGAAGAGGCAGGATTCCTCGCCGACGAGGGGTTCGACGACCTGCTCGTCGCCTATCCGACCGTCCGAATCCGCGCCCTGGCCGAGATCGCTCGCATCGCCGCCGCGGGCAAGCGGGTGTCGAACGTGGTCGACTGCCGCGAACACGTCGAAGCCCTCGCCTCCGCCGGTCGCACCGCGCAGGTCGACCTCGCAGCGATCATCGAGGTCGACGTCTCCTACCGCGCGCTCGGCGGACACATCCACCTCGGCACCCGCCGCAGCCCCATCCGCTCGGCCGCGGCTGCCGTCGAGGTCGCACGGCTGGTCCGAGACACGCCGGGCGTGAAGCTCGGCGGCGTCATGGGCTACGAGTCCCACGTCGCCGGGCTGCCCGACGAGAACCCGTTCAGCAAGTCGATGAACCCGGTGCGCAAGGCCCTGAAGAGGGTCGCTCAGCCCGATGTCGGCCGCATCCGCCGCGAGGTCGTCGACGCGCTCGTCGAGGACGGCCACGAAGTTGCGCTCGTCAATGGGGGCGGCACCGGCAGCCTGCACGACACCGCGCGGGAGCGCTGTGTCACCGAGGTCACCGCCGGCTCCGGCTTCCTCGACCCCCACCTCTTCGACTACTACGCGGCCTTCGACCTCGAGCCCGCGGCCTGGTTCGCGCTCGAGGTCGTCCGGCAGTCCGACCCCGGCTTCGTCACCTGCGCCGGCGGCGGATACGTCGCCTCGGGTGAGCCCGGCTGGGATCGACTCCCCCTACCCTGGCTCCCCGAAGGACTCCGATACGTCGGCATCGAGGGTGCCGGCGAGGTCCAGACCCCGCTCTCCGTCGCCCCCGGAAGCCCCGACATCGCCATCGGAGACCCCATCGTCTTCCGCCACGCCAAAGCCGGCGAGCTCGCCGAGCACTTCCCGCACTACCTGCTCCTCCGGGGCGACGCACCGACAGCCCGCGAACCCACCTACCGCGGCCAGGGGAGACGTTTCCTATAGGCGTGCGAAGCGCTCACGGAATGCCCGAGCGCGCCGTGCCGAGCGCGCCAGGGGCCGGCAGTGTCGAGGTGCCGGCGCGGGGCTGGCCTGAAACCGCGGATTGCTCCATGATATTCGGGGCCGACCAAGCTGGGACCATACGTCCCTCCGGTCATATCGTCGACCGATGGCGTGCTTCGGCGCTCAGCCGCCGTGCTCCGGCGCAGCGGCGGGAAACCCCGTCCACCTCGCCCCCTGGAACCGATGCAACCCCGTTTCCGGAAACTCGACCTGCTCCTCCGGTCGACCGTGGGCTCCAGGCTGGTGCGCCTGGCGTTGGCGTGCGCCTGGGTACTCTCTTGTGGCGGCGAGGACCCGCCGCCGGAGGATCCGGCACCGGACTGCGGAGGGTTCGGATGCGTGACCGCGCCGCCGCCCGCGTGCGACGGCGACGACCTGATCACATCACAATCACCTGGGGCCTGCGTCGCCGACGGGGTGTGCACGTACCCCGAAGAGCGGTCGACGTGCGAGTTCGGTTGCGACGAGGGCGAGTGCCTCGACCCCTGCTCCGATGTCGTCTGCGCCGACCCGCCACCCGATGCCTGCGACGTCCACACCCGCGTGCGCCATACAGCCGAGGGGGACTGCCTCGACGGCCAATGCACGTACGATGCCGAGGAGATCGACTGCACGGACGACGGTGAGACCTGCGTGGTCGATGACGAAGGAGTACCAGATTGCGAGGTGCCGCCGCCCGCGTGCGACGACGAGTTTCGAAATGGGAACGAGACCGACACCGACTGCGGCGGGCGCGATTGCCTGCCCTGCGGCATCGGCGCGCGGTGCAGCGAAGGCGACGACTGCACGAGCGGGGTCTGCGACAACCGGATCTGCGCAGAGCCGACGTGTCGCGACCGTGTTCACAACCAGGACGAGACCGACGTCGACTGCGGCGGCGAGACCTGCGGTGCGTGCGACGTCTCCGACCACTGCCTCGCGCCCGAGGACTGCCTGTCGTCGGTCTGTGGCGACGACGAGACGTGCCGGGCTCCGAGCTGCACCGACGAGGTCGTGAACGCCGACGAAACCGATCTCGACTGCGGGGGCGGTTGCCCACCCTGTGACAACGACCGGTTCTGCGTCGCCCACGCGGACTGTGCGAGCAGGTTCTGCTATCGGGGCGGGTGCTCGCCCACCAATTGCGACGACGACGCGGCGAACGGCAACGAGACGGGCATCGATTGCGGCGGTCCAGACTGCGTCCCCTGCCCGCGGGGGCAGCCCTGCGTCGTCGCGACAGACTGCGAGGCTTTGGCGTGCGACGAGGGGATGTGCGTCGCGCCGACGTGCGTCGATGGCGTGCTCAACGGAACCGAGACCGCGTTGGATTGTGGCGGTGGCGGCTGCCCCGGCTGCGAGGCCGGCAACGCGTGCGAGCGCGTGCGCGATTGCCTCAGCGGCGTGTGCAGCGAGTCACTCTGCTGGCCCGCTACCTGCGACGACGAGCTCCACAACGGAGAAGAGACGGACTTCGACTGCGGGGGGCCTGACTGCGACCCGTGCCACGATGACGCACGTTGCGCGGTGGCCCGTGACTGTGCCGAAGGGGTCTGCCTGCGCGGGCGTTGCGCGACCCCGACTTGCGGGGACGCCGTGCTCAACGGCGACGAGACCGACCTCGACTGTGGCGGACCGGATTGTCCGGGGTGCCCCCTCGACCAGGCGTGCGCCCTCCGGCGCGATTGCGAATCCGACTATTGCAGCCCGCTGGGCCTCTGCCGCCCGATACCGAGCTGCGACGACGCCCGACGGAACGGGGACGAGACCGACATCGATTGCGGCGGTTCGACCTGCGACCCGTGCAACGTCGGTCGCTCGTGCGTTGCCCACTCGGATTGCGTGACGGTGAACTGCGACGAAGAGGCCACCTGCGGGCCGTTTGCCCTATGCGACGACGGGGCCTGGAACGGAACCGAGAGCAGCACCGACTGCGGTGGGGACACCTGCCCCCCGTGCGAGCTCGGCGAGAGCTGCTTCGTGGCCGACGATTGCCTCTCCGTGGCGTGCGTGGCGTCGGCCTGCGTCGAGGCGACGTGCGAAGACGGCGTGCAGAACGGCGGCGAGTTCGGGATCGACTGCGGTGGCGAGTGCCCGGGGTGCCCGGCAGGGACCGCGTGCGTCAGGCACGCGGATTGCGCGTCGAGCGTCTGCGAGGAGAGGTGTCTGACGCCGAGTTGCGTCGACTTCGTGTTGAACGGGGACGAGACCGGTGTCGACTGCGGCGGTGGCTGCGGCGGCGAACCCTGCCCCACCGAGTGTCCGGATGGCTGGGTGAACATGAACCGCGAGCGCGTGGGTCCGGAATGGCGGTACGGCGAGCTCGTGCCCGCGTTCCTCCCCGAGGCAGACGCTCCATCGGCCTTCGCTCCAGTGGGTTGCGCGGACAGCGGCTACGCCGCGGTCGCACACCGGTTCACGGCGCCGGAATCTGGTGTCTACGGAATCGTGGTGCCGGGTCGCGACGTCGGAGTCGGAGGCCGGACGGTCTTGTTCACGCGCGAGCTCGCGTGCGAAGACGGCGCCGCCGAGGGAAACTGCGTCGAAGCGGGCGCCGACTGGGTGGCGTCCATGGCCGTCGAGCTCGCCGCGAGGGAGCTGCTCTTCGTCTTCGTCCAGCCGGCCGACGCGGAGTCGACGGGCGCGCGCTACGCGCTGTCGATCACCAACATCACGGTCTCGACCTGCACCGACGGATTCGCCAACGGCGTCGAGACGGACATCGACTGTGGAGGCGGGGAATGCCCAGCTTGCCCCAACGACTCGGCATGCCTCGTCGGTGACGACTGCGAGTCGAACGCCTGCGAGCTCGGGACCTGTACGTTCCCGACTTGCGGCGACGGGCGGCACAACGGAGAGGAGACGGGTGTCGACTGCGGGGGTCCGGATTGCGCAGCCTGCGAGGTCGACGGCGGGTGCACCGATCACGCCGATTGCCTCGAGGGCCTGTGGTGCATCGACGACGCGTGTACGGAGCCGGCGTGCGACGACGGAATCCACAATGGAGAGGAAGTGACGGTCGATTGCGGCGGCGGCTGTGGTGGCGATCCCTGCGCGTTGGAGTGCGAGGGGTTCTCGCCCATCGAGCTCGTGGCCTTCGGCGACGGAGATGACCGCTGGCTCTTCGCCGGCGACGGGGGCGGCGATCTGCTGCCCGGCCCGCCCAGTCTCTTCGAGCCCCCGGCCGATTGCGCGCCGACCGCCAGCCCCGCGGGTGAGGTCGTGTTCCGATTCATCGCGCCCGAGGCGGGCACGTACACGATGCGCACCAACATGGCGCCCTCCGGCGCCGACACCGACACGGTCCTCTATGTGCTGCATGCGCAGTGTCGGCCCGGCGTCGAGCCGGTCGCGTGCAACGACGACGCCGACGTCGACGACCTGCGCTCGTCGCTCGCCGTGACCCTCGAAGCCGACGACCTCGTCTTCATCGTGGTCGACGGGCACGGACCCGGGGACGCCGGCCGCACCTACGCGCTCGACGTCGAGCGCTCGGATTGAGCCGAGCCCGGCTGGCGACGACGACCAACCCGAAGTGCAGGACCGTCCGGCGGACGTCGACCGACACGGCCAGGATCTCGTCGGTCTCGGCCCGCGTGAGCTCCGGCTCGATGAGCGCCTCGATCAGCCCCGACGTGGTCGTCTTCTCGGTTCCCACCTCACGAGTCCGAG
>CAZFPM010000014.1:0-12525 GCA_964520965.1 uncultured Myxococcales bacterium | reverse complement strand
CAGGTCGTTCATGAAGTCGCGCAAGAGCTCCTCGCGCACCGACGTGGGCATCGCGTCGAGAACCTCGTTGATCGGCGCCATGCGCTCGGGGAGCGTGACACCATCGATGCCGACCATCGCCAGCATCTGCTGAAACATCTCCGGGTCGAGCCCGTCACCGGCGCCGTCGGCGAACGCCTGCGTGACCAGCGCGCGCAGATGGCCGCTTGGAAGCGCACGAGCCGCCTCGATCGACGCGTCGAGGTCCGCGAAGAACTCGTCGATCCAGCCCGCGGCCTTCTGGTTGATCGAGAGGTGGAAGTTGCGTGGCGACGTCGCGAAGCAGAGTTGGGGCTGTATGTACCAACCCCGCTGCTTCATCTCGTCGGCGATGTGGAAGACGTCGACGGTGTCCGATGCGACGGCGACCAGGTTCGTGTCCGGCTCACCGAGCACGCGGAGGTCGGGCCGAGCCTCGATGCCGGCGAGCACTGCCTCCGTGCTGCTGAGCATCTGGCGCGCGAGGTCGAGGTATCCCTCGTCGCCGATGTAGGAGAGCGCCGCCCAAGCCGCGGCGAGCGGGCCGCCTGACTTCGCGCTCTGGACCGTGCCGTTGACCACGGCGTAGCCACTCCAGTTCGCGCACGCGTAGACCTGGTGGCGTCGGATCGACCGATTCCGGTACAGGAGCACCGACGCTCCCTTCGGCGCGAAGCCGTACTTGTGCAGGTCGCACGAGATCGACGTCACGCCGGGCACCGACAGGTCGAACGCGGGCACGTCACGGCCGAGGCGGCGGAAATACGGCAGCAGGAAAGCGCCGATGCACCCGTCGACGTGGAAGAGCAGATCGTGATCCCGAGCGACGGCAGCGATCTCGGCGATGGGGTCGAGCACCCCGTGGGCGTAGGACACCGCGGAGGCGACGATGAGTACCGTGTTCGGGGTGACCGCGGCGCGGATTGCCTCGGGGTCGGCCCGGAAGTCGGCGCCCACCGGCACGGAAATGGGCACCACGTCGAGATAGTGGCACGCCTTCTGGAACGCGGCGTGGGCGGTGTGCGGCACGATGAGCTCCGGGCGTCCGATCTCGGGCCGCAGCGCCCGTGCCCTGTCTCGCGCCGATTTGACTGCGAGAATGATGCTCTCGGTGCCCCCGCTGGTGAAACTGCCCACCGTGTCCGCGTCGCCGCCGAGGTGTGCCGCGAGCATGGCGATCACCTCGTTCTCCAGTCGCAACAGGCTGGGGAACGCCGTCGGGTCGAGTCCGTTCTCGGTCAGGTACATCCCGAAGGCGTCCTTCGTCACGGCCCCGACCTGGTCGCCCGCGTCGTACACATAGGCCCAGGTTCGGCCCGAGCGCCAGGGCACGTCGCCGCTCCGGTAGCCTTCGAGCGCCGCGAACACCTCGTCGCGGCTCCGACCTCGTGCGGGAATTCTCATGTGCGTCTTTGGGGCTGATTGGTTCGTTCGAAGGCGGGAGCCACGGCGGCGAGATGCGCCTCGGCGAGCACGAACAGGTCGATCGCGCCCTCGGACGCGCGCCACTCTCGCAGCGTGGCGCGCACAAGCCCCATGAGGGCGCCTGCCAAGGCCCGAGAGCGGTGCTGCGTCGCAGCGTCGGCGCGCTCGTCGCACAGCTCCTCGGCCATCGCCGCCTCCCACTTCATGTCGAGCACGGCCTCGGCTGCCAGGAGCGCCGGCACGCCGTCGATGATGCGGTGCCGGACCAGGTCGGCCCGCTCCTTTTCGTAGACCCGGGCCAGGTCCAGGCAGGCGCGGCTGATGGCGTCGAAACCGGACTCGCCGGGTCGCCGGCCCGCGCAAGACGCCCGGAACATGCCGAGGTGCGCCTCGTGGTCCGCGAAGATCACGGCCTCCTTGCTGGCGAAGTACCGGAAGAAGGTCCGGCGGGAGACACCAGCGGCGGCGGCGATCTCGTCGACCGTCGTCTCCTCGAAGCCGCGGTCTGCGAACAAGCGCAGGGCATGCCGGGAGAGCGCACGTCGCGTCTTCTCCTTCTTGCGGGCGCGGAGGTTGTTGGCGGTGTTCATGGGGGGAAGCTGGCAAAAGTGGCACTCGGTGTCAATCGACACCCCGTGCCAAGCGACTTGGCAGACCGGGAGCGCTCCGGTTATCTTCCCTGCGCCTTGCCTCCCGTGCCGACCCGACCGGAGCCGCGGATGATCCGAATCCTCTGCAGCGTCGCATTGTTCAGCGCCGCGTTGGCGACATCGACGGACGCGCGAGCGACCGAGGATGTCGGCGAGCCGGCCGTTGACGCGACCTCCGGGGAGGCCGGCGACGAGAGCGTCGAGGTCGCCAACGAACCGCAGGTCGTGGTCGACGACGACCCCTGGGCCCTCGATCTGCCCGACTGGTTCGAGCTCGATGCGGAGTACAGGGCACGCACTTCGTACATCAACCCGCTGGAGCTGAGCGGCACCCGCGTCCGATCGATCGACTGGACAGAGCAGCGCCTGCGGCTGGGCTTCGCGGTGAAGCGTGGCGGTTGGCTTGCTCTGCGAACCCGCTTCGACATCCTGGATGGCGTGCTCTTCGGGGACAACGGTGAGTTCTTCTCCGATCCGAGCCCGATCTCGGGCATTTCGATCGCGTCGCGTCGACCGAACGAGACGGCGCTGTCCGTGGGTCTCAGGCCGGGGGCCGACCCCCTGGACCCAGAGGCCTACGAGCCGACCCTGACGGGGGCCGACGCGTTCCAGGTCGACCACGTATACGCCGATGTGGTGCTGCCCTTCGGGCTTCTGCGCGTCGGCCGGCAGCCGGCCAACTACGGTGCGAACCTCGGCGGCCACGACGGCGAGCGCCATAATCGTTGGGGTGTGTCCAACTACGGCGACATCGCCGACCGCTTTCTCTTCGGGACCAAGCTCGACGAAGCGGTCCGCATGATCCGCGGCGACGGCGGCGAGGTCGACGCATCGTTGGACGACGGAGTCATCCTCGCGACCTGGCTCGATCTCTACAACACGGGCGACCTGTACCAGGCCGGGGACAACCTGCGGCAGAACGGGTTGATGCTCACTTGGGCGCGTAGCGAGGCAGACTGGGGCGGCTGGCGGTGGCGGGACTTCGCGCTGACCGGGGCGATGGTCCGTCTGGCGAACGACGACTTCGACACCGGCATCTGGGCGATGCCGTTCATCGCCCGGGCCCGCGTCGGCCCGATCGGCTTCGAAGCCAACGTCTCGCATATCCGCGGCGCGACCCGCGAGCTCTCCGAGGGGATGTCGGTGCTGAACCCGCGACCGGCCGCCTCGCAGAAGCTGCGGTCGCTCGGCGCGCGGGCGATCGTCGATTGGACCGTCGGTCCGACCACGCTGACGTTCGAGTTCGACTACGCGAGCGGGGACGACGACCCACGCCAGGAGTCGGATCTGACCTCGTTCTCCTACCCCCGCGATCTCAACGTCGGTCTGCTCCTCTTCGAGCGCATCCTCGCCTTCGAGTCGGCTCGACGGGCGGCGGTCGGCGTGGAGAATCTGCACAACCTCTCGGCCCCGTCGTTCCCCTTGACGGAGGTGTCGACCGAGACCCGGTTCACCAACGCGCTCGCCCTCTTCCCGCAGGTGAACGTCGAGTGGATCGACCGCCCCGAGCACCTGTTCAGCACACGCTTCGGGGTGCTCCTGGCCTGGCCCGCAGCGGCGGGAGGCGCGGTGGATCCGGTGATGACGTCGCTGTCCGAGGACGGCGAGCGCATCGACGATGACGCCGTGAACTTCCACGGCGGCGACCCGGGCTCCTATTACGGCACAGAGTTCGATTTCCAGTTACGATGGGCTTACCGCAGCGGGTTCTTCTGGACCGTGGAGTCCGCAGCCCTGCTCCCCGGAAGCTCGCTCCGAGACGAGAACAACGATGCTGTCCCTTCGTTCATGGTCGAAAACAGATTCGAGTTCGTGTTCTGAGACGACGCGGATCCCGATGACGCGGAACCCGACGACACGACACACGCGACGCTGCAGCCTGCTGCTCGCGCTGGCGCTCGGTGCGTGCGTCTACGAGGAGCCGCTCGATGTCGATCTCATCTTCCCGCCCGAGGGCACGTTCATCGAGGGCGATGACCTGGTGCTCGAATTCACGACGCCGGTCGACCCCGACACGCTCGTCGTCAGCGTGTGGCACGACGACCGAGACGTGGAGAACGAGCTCCCATCATCGGCGACGCCGATCATCTCGCTCTGCTCTATCGACGAGTCGCCGTGTGCGGCCGGCACACCGTCCGAGGTCGCCCTCCGGGTGACCGACGACCGACTGACCGCCCACCTGACGCTGGACTCCGCCGGCGTCGGCAAGCCAGACGTACCGCTGCTCCTCGAAGTCCACGCGGGCCTGTCCGGCGACGAAGGGGGGGAGCTCGGTCGTAGCCGGATATTCGACTTCCAATTCAAGCCGGCCGAGGTCGTCGAAGATCCGGTGTCCTTCGAAGAGGGCATCTACCTGATCGTCTCGGTGTTCGACGAGCCCCTGCCCAACGTCATCACGCTCGTGTCCGACATTCAGACCACCCCCGACGGGCGGGTGCTGATCGCTGGCGCCGAGGCCGATGAGATCGAGGGTGCCGCGCAGAACACGCGCGACCCCGAGGAGCTCTTCATCGACGAGACCGACCAGGGCTTCGTGATCTTCGCCGAGGGGCGCATCCGCGAGAACGACCGCGGTGAACGCTTCATCGAGACCGGCTCCTTCGGCGTCGATCTCCACCTCGGCCCGCTGCTGATCGAGATCATCGGCCTGCGCTTCACCGGCATCGTCCTGAAGAACTCCGGGACCGGACTGGACCAGATCCAGGGTACGCTCTCGTTCGAAGGAATCCAGCTCTCCAATGACGGCGGTGACCCCTTTGTCTACGACCCCGGCACGACGACCTTCATCGCGGATCAGGTCCCGGCGCAGCAGATCCCGCCAGGCACACCGGAGATCTGTGGGCTTCCGTGCGGATCCGTGATCACCCAATGCGATCCGCCCGCGCCCTTCCCCCCCGAAGGCTTCTGCGAACCCCTGGATCCGCTCGGCGACACGACCGAGGAGACCGGCGCCGACGAAGACGCGGGCGCAGGCGACGACGGCGAGGCCGGATGAGACGCGAATGCGGCGCCGCAAACCGCCGCAACGTGCCGACGTGCGCGCGCCTGATGGCCTGCGCGATGCTCGTCCTTGCCGCGTGCTCCGGCGGCGGTGACGACGAGACCGGGCGGGGGGTCGACGCGGCCGACGTCGTCGCCGACGGCCCGGACAGCGTCGACGCAGAGCCCGACGCGGAAGACGCGGGCGACCACGACGGCACGCCAGACGCCCCCCCCCCAGACGCAGACGGCTCCGTCGACGCGGACGACGCAGACGCCGAAGACGTCGAGGCCGACACGGTCGTCGAGCCCGAGTGCGATCCACCGGAGCGCCCCGTCGGCGAGCTGTGCCGCGAGCCGCACGACCGGGCCTGCATCGACGACGACGACTGCCGCGACGCGGAGGCGTGTTTCTGGGCCGCGGATGACAGCCTGACCGGCACGTGCATCTACACACCGGCACCACCCCTGGTCTGCCCCGATGCCGCAGCCTGCCCGGCGGTGGCCGACGCCCCGTTTCGGGCTGGCTTCGCGCTTCGCGACATCACCCCGATGGGTTGGGAGCTCGCTCGACCGGGGTTCGCCCAAGACCCCGACGCCCACGGCAACCCCCGGAAGTTCGTCGGCGACGTCTCCGATCCCACGATGTTCTGCGACTGCGGGCGCGACATGATCTGTCCCCCCGGCCCGGGCTACGAGGGTTGCCCGAGCACCGGCGAGTACCCGGGCCCCGACGCCGACGGCACCGAGGGTGACAGCTTGATGCAGGGCAACTGGATCGCCGGCTTCGGCGGAGGGAAGAACGCCGCGTTCTGCCCCGACGACTGGCTGGCCGACGATTGCGTCGGTGCTCATTGCTGCTACGCCGCGTGGGCTCACGACCCGATCTGGGCCCGGGGCGTTGTGTTCGACCAGGGCGAAACCCGCGTCGCCTTCGTCACCGTCGACACCATCGGCTACTTCTACAACGATCTCGGGCGTCAGGCTGCCGCCCTCCCCGACGAGTGGGGCGTCGACCACCTGGTCGTGTCGGCGACCCACACCCACAGCGGGCCCGACACGATGGGCCGCTGGGGGCCCGGCGTGTTCGGCGTCGACCTGCCGACCGACACCGGCCGCGTGCCCGCCTGGCACGACGAGATCCACGAAGCGATCGTCGCGCTGGTCGGCGAGGCGGTCGAGCGGCTCGAGCCGGTCGACGTGTACGCGATGCATGTCAACACCGGCGCGACGGGCTTCGCGACGCGTGACAGCCGCGACCCGTTCATCTTCGCCGATCTGCTGACGGGCATGCACTTCGTCCGCGCGGGAACGGATGCGACGATGCCCGGCAACACGGTGGGGACCCTGGTCAACTGGCACTCCCACCCCGAGGCCGTCGCCGGCGGCAACGTCTACGTGTCGAGCGACTATCCACACTGGTTCCGGCAGCACCTGGAACAAGGCCTCGCCGCCCGCTCCGACGAATTCCCCGCCCGCGACGGGCTCGGAGGCGTGAGCATCTTCGTCGCCGGGACGGTCGGCGGATTGATGACGCCGCTCCGCGCGCCGGTGGTCGACCGCGACGGCACAGTATACCGCGACGACACCTGGGAGAAGGCGCGGGCGCTCGGCGAACGCCTCGCTGACCTCGCGTTGGCGACGTTCGCGACTCCGTGCCCGGACGATGATCCCCACGGATACGGATGCGCCGCCCACCTCGACGAGCCCGACCTCTCGTTCGCCACTGCGGAGATCCTGCTCGACGTCACCAACGTCAACCTGCAGGCTGGGGCGATCAGCCTCGATATCTTCCAGCGCCCGATCTTCAACTGGCGATACTCGGACGGGAACCTCGGTGACTCGAACATGCCGAAGCTCCTCACCGCGCTGACCCAGCTCCGCATCGGCGAGGTCGCGTTCCAGAGCGTGCCGGGGGAGCTCTTCCCCGAGACCATGACCGGGGGGTTCGAGCCGGACAACGCCTTCGGAAACCCGATCGTCGGAAACCCGAACGACGTGAACTGCGCGAGCGACCGGCGTGAACGCCTCGCCGACGATGTCGAGCCCCGCTTCCCCTGTCTGATCCGGGCGTCGAACCCGAACCCGCCGCCGATCGACGCTGCCCCGCGCGACGGGTACCTCTACGACACGATTCCTGGCGCCTACCTCGTCCTCGTCGGCAACGGGAACGACGCCCTCGGTTATCTCGTCCCGAGCTACGACTTCGAGGTCCACCCGGACTTCGGCGTGCTCGTCGACGTGCCGGGCTCACACTACGAAGAGACCGTCTCCGTCGGCGACGAGCTCCCCGAGCTGCTCGAGCTGATCGAAGCGCTGACCGGGGCGCTCGACACCTGACCATCGACCGGAGCGGGAGCGCCGAGACACGTCGCCGCAATGGCGATCAGCCAAGAGAACGCGATCGCGAGGACCGCGAGGTCGGCGAGCCGCAGCGTGAAATAGAGCGGGCTGGGATCCGTGAATCCCGAACCCGGCTGAAACGGGATCGCCTCGACGAGCAGCGTGAGCTCGTGCCATGCCCGACGGTCGTCGGCCAGCCAGGCCGAGCCCAGGTGGGCCTGAGGAAAAAGGACCAACAGGTCGTTGATGGCGCCGCGGGCGAGCAGCGAGGTCGCGGCCGCCGCACCCGCGACCACGGCCGCGAGCCGGCGTCGTGTTGCCACCGCCGCAACCACGATGGCGGCGATCACGATGTTCAACGATGGAACCATCAGCGCGGCAGCGACGGCGGTCCCTGGTAGCATCTCACGTTGGCCGCGCGCACGGAGCCGATCCGCCGCCGCATAGCCCCAAGCAACGACGACGAACGGCGCGATCGTGAGCGGCGCCATGTGCAGCCCCTGCGCCAACACCCGCAAGCGGTCGACGGCGAGCGCCTCGGCGTAGAGATGACCGCCGATCTCGGCACGGCGGAGCTCGCGGGCGAACTCGACGCTGGCTTGATCGGCCCAGAGGGCCCCGAGCTGGCCGAGCACGACCAGCGCCAGGGTCCACAGGAGCGCTCTCCGGAGCGTCCGATAGCGCCGGTCGACGCGATCGATCTCCGCCGGCGAACGGGCCCGCGGCGTGTGCAGGTGCCGCAACAGCACGTGTCCGAAGAGCAGGAAGGGCACGACCAGCAGCGGCGCACCCCAGCGGGCCCACCAGGTCGCGGTCGCTCGGCAGGCCGGCGGACTGGAGGCGAAACAGGTGCGCGAGAGCCGATCCTGGCGCTCCAGAGGCCCCATGCGCTGGAAATAGAAGGCGAGCCCGCACGAGTCGAGGTCGCCATTGTTGCAGGCGGTCGCCCAGGCCGAAGCGTCGACCCCCGGCTCGTCGCTCATGTCGCCGTACCAATGCTGTCGCTCCGCGAGGAGGCGGCACGCTGACGGACTCCCTTCGCGACATCCGGCGTGGAGCAGCTCCGACGCCAGGGCCGGGTTGTAGTCGCAACGGTGGTTCAGCCGACAGGAGGCCGCCCGGCCGCACGACTCCCCCCCGTCGACCTCGCAGCCCCGCTCGTAGAAGCCGACGGCCCGCCGATCACCGCTCGCCGACTCCGGCTGGTCGACCACCGTCCCGGCCCAGACACACCCAGCCTCGCTACCGAGCTGGCATGCCCGGACGTAGTGCCGCAGACGGTCAGGGTCCGTGGCGAGGGTGCCGTGCCGCGAATCCCGGCCGTAGAGGAAACAAGCGTTGTGTCGACCGGCCTTGCACCCCGCGGCGAACTCGGCGAGCGGAGTGCGGGGCTGCGCGCCCGCCGAGCCCGCGGTCAGCGTGACCAGCGCGAGCGCGAGCAGAGCGCGAAGGACGGGGTGGGCGGGGGTGTCGACGGCGTTCCTCGGGTCAGGACCCGCGATTGCAACGGCCCGGCGTTGCGAAGTCAACTCCCGGTCGCCATGCCGATGCGGCGGTCACCCGGCGATACGCGAAGCCCGGCCCACGAAGCGGGTGGTCTGTGGCCCGCGCGCGGATAGACTCCGAGACGGCACCCCATCTCCGGGTGGCGCCCCATCTCCGGCGACGGCACGACAGCTGCCGCCGATCTCCCTCGGACCCCCACCATGGCCGAATCTCTCCTGGAGCTCCGACCCAAGCGGTCGTCGTTCATCTTCCAGCGCGTCGTCCCGGTCGCGATCACCTTCGGCGCACTCGCCGTCGCGGTCGGCGGTTTCCTGCTCGTCCGGGGTCAGCCGGCCGGCCTCGGCGTGGCAGCGCTCGCCTGGGTGGTGGTGATCGCCTGGTCCGCCTGGACCGCAGGGGTGGCCTTCCGGAAGGAGCGGTACGAGGTCCACGACGGCCGCATCGTCGCCCACTCCGGAGGGGTGTTCTCTGACCGGCAGATCGATCTCGACTTTCGGAACGTCACCCACGTCAAGCAGCGACTCCCATGGGTCCGCTACCGCTTCTTCGACGTCGGCGACGTCCTGGTCGACTCGGCGGGGAGCAGCGCCGACGCGGTCGTTCTGCGCAGCGTCCACGACCCGGACGGCGTGTACGCGATGATCCGCGAGCGCTTGCAGGCGAACGGCTATCAGCTGCGACAACAGACCCTGTTGCACGAGGAGCAACCCGACCCGCTCGGGGTCGCCGTCGAGGTCGCCGGTCTGACCGTCGGGCTCGTGCTCGGCATCGTCTGGCTCTTCGGCTCCCTACTGATAGAAGTGACCGGAGACATCGACTCGGTCAGCGAACTCTTCGACGGCAGCGTCGCCAGGCTGCCGGCACTGATCCGGTTCGGCCTCTTCTACGTCGGCCCCGCGATCTCCCTGGTGGCGGGGGTTGCGACCCTGGGCCTGCGATACCTCGACCTCCGCCGTCGGACCTACCAGGTCTTCGATGACATGGTCGTCTACCGAGAGGGCTTCCTCAGTCGGAACAACGCGTTCATCCCCTTCGAGAACATCGCCGACGCCGACGTCGTCCGCACCTTCGTCGACCAGATCCTCGGGCTCGCCGACGTGAAGGTGAGCTGCCAGGGTAGCGGCCAGGAGGTGAAGTTCCGGCGGCTCAAGCGCGCCGACGAGGTCAAGGCGGCGGTGGGTCGCCTCGTGGCGGCCGCCAGCGCCCAGGACAAGCGACGCCCTGAACCTGGCGCCGACGCGCCGATAGCTTCCCAAGAGCGCGCGCACGCCCGGCCGAAAGGCCCCGCCCCGATCCCCGCTGCCGAGGCCTGGACCGCCACGCTCGAGCCCTATCCCCTCCGGTCGGCCGCCTCGACCCTTCTTCTCGTCCCCCTCGTGCCGATCTGGCTGGTCGCCATCATCTGGGCCTGGGCCTGGGCCGCCGCCACCACCTACTCGATCACGCCGACCTCCGTCGGGATCCGATCGGGCATCCTCGGCACGACCGAGCGACAGTACTCGTACGACAAAGTCACCGGGGCCGTGGTGAAGTCGAGCCCGCTCGATCGGATCTTGCGGACCATCACGATCCAGATCTGGTCGATCGGGTCGACGGCCCCGCTCGACATCGCCCACGTCCGCCAGGACGATGTCGACGTGCAGCGGCTGTTGCGGCAGCTCGGCATCGAAGCGGCGCCCCCGATCCGCACACTGGCGATCGCGTTCGGGCCGTCGGCCTGGTTCAAGGCCCAGGCAGCGGGCTTCGTCGCCCTCGGCGTCCTCGTTCTGGCCATCCTCGGGCTCGCGTTCGTGGTCGACCAGCCGGCCGTCTCCGCGCTCGCCCTATTCGTGGTGCCGGTCCTCGTCGCGTCCTACCTCTACCGCCGTCGTTGGTGCGCCGGACAGGCATGCACCCTCCACGAGAGCCACGTCGAGCTTCGCCGGGGGATCTGGTGGCGCGAGCACTTCCACGCCCGCTACGACGACCTGAAGAAGGTCGAACTCACGCGCTACCCGGCCGGCGCGGTCGGCCGGGTCCGCCTCTTCGTCGCCGGCGAGCGCCTCGTCCAGCAGGGCAAGAACAACAGCGCGCCGATGCCCTACACGCTCAACGTCCGCTACGTCGACCAGGTCGACGCGTTCGCGACCTGGCTCGACGACGTCGTCGAAGGTCTGCGCACCGCCAACGACGAGACGCCGGTGCAGCCGCGCCCCGTGCACATGGAGGCCCGGCCGATGCTGGCGAACGCGCTGGTACCGACCCTCCTGGTGTCGTTCGTCCTGCTGCCGATCGCCCCCCTGCTCGTCCCCTACGTCATCGCGTCGATCCGGCGGGTCCGCTACCGCCTCGAGCGCGGACGTGTGGTACGCACCGAGGGCATCCTCTACCGGCGCCAGACCTCGGTGCTCTACGACCGCATCGACTCACTGCGCCAGCAACAGGGCGCACTCGGCAAGGTGTTCGGCAACGGCGGCGTCACCGTCTTCACGGCGGGCAGCAGCCGACCGGACCTCAACCTGAGCGCCATCGCCGACTACGCCGAGTTCTATCGCGCTCTCCGCGAAGCTCACGGGGGAGCCTGAGAGTCGCCGGGTCTTGCTTGGCTGTGCCCCGAACCGCTTACCGCGCGTGCAGCTCGGTCGTCGCGAAGAAGTACGCGATCTCGACGGCCGCGGTCTTCGGGGCATCGGAACCGTGCACGGTGTTCTCGCCGATCGACCCGGCGTAGTCCGCGCGGATGGTGCCGGTCGCGGCCTCGGCCGGGTTGGTGGCGCCCATGATCTCCCGGTTCTTCGCGATGGCGTTTTCGCCCTCGAGCACCGAGACCAGCACGGGGCCGCTGGACATGAACTCGGTGAGTTCGCCGAAGAAGGGCCGCTCGCGATGGACGTCGTAGAACCCCTCGGCCTCGCGTCTCGACAGGTGCACGAGCCTGGTCGCCACGACGGTGAGCTCGTGGCGCTCGAAGCGACGGAGGATCTCGCCGATCAGGTTCCGGGCGACGCCGTCGGGCTTGATGATGGACAGGGTGCGCTCGATGGCCATTCTTCCTCTCTGGGTCGTGTTCGTGTGGGTCGTTTCAGATGCCGAAATGGGACACCGGCGCGGACCCGTCGAAATGCAGGATTGGCGCCGGTGGGCCGGGCTTCGGGCGGGCCGATCGGCTCAGGAGATCGCCGTGCGGAGCGTAGTGCCGAGCTCGGAGGGGTTGCGGGAGATGTGGACCCCGGCCTCCTCGAGGGCGGCGAACTTCTCGGCGGCCGTTCCCTTGCCGCCGGAGATGGCGCCCTTCTTTGATGGGCTGGACATCGATGACGCCGGCGTGGCCCATTCGCTTGCCAGGAGGAGCCGTCGCGCCAGCGATGAAGCCGACGACCGGCTTCGTCATGTTCGCCTGAATCCACGCCGCGGCTTCTTCCTCGGCCGAGCCGCCGATCTCACCGATCATGATGACCCCGTCGGTATCCGGGTCCGCCTGGAAGAGCGACAGGGTGTCGATGAAGTTGGTGCCGTTGACGGGGTCACCGCCGATGCCGACGCAGGTCGACTGGCCGATGCCCAGCGCCGAGAGCTGGCCGACGGCCTCGTAGGTCAACGTGCCGGAGCGGCTGACGACACCGAT
>CAZFPM010000013.1:17358-47627 GCA_964520965.1 uncultured Myxococcales bacterium | reverse complement strand
CGCTCGCCTCGTTCGGCGAGCGTGTTCGCTTCGTGTCGTCGCCATTCTCCCGGCTCGCGTCCGTCGTCGCCGACGCCGGCTTCGGTCGCGTGGTCGAAGGCAGCCGCCGCGTCGTCGGCGGCATCATCGCCGACCTCGGCGTGTCCTCTCCGCAGCTCGACCGCCCCGAGCGCGGCTTCTCGTTTGGCGCCGACGGGCCGCTCGACATGCGGATGAGCCAGGAGGGCGAGACGGCAGCCGAGTTGATCGAGAACGCGTCGGTCGAAGAGCTGGCCCGCATCCTCGCGGAGCTCGGTGAAGTCCGGGGCGCTCGGCGAGTCGCGGCCGCGATCAAGGCCGAGAGCGACGAGGGTCGGATGCGCACGACGGGCGACCTGGCCGCGCTTTGCGAGCGCACGATGCGCCGCGACAAGCGCGGTCACCATCCGGCGACGCGGCCCTTCCAGGCGCTGCGCATCGCCGTCAACGCCGAGTTGGAACAGCTCGATGCCCTCCTCGCCGCGGCGCCGCAGCTCGTCGATGTCGGTGGGGTCGTGGCGATCATCTCGTTCCATTCGCTCGAGGATCGCCGGGTGAAGCGCGCGTTCCGCGCGTTGAGCTCGCGGCCGGAGATCCCTCGAGGCCTTCCCGTGACCGGCCTCGGTCCCGAGCCGCACTTCGAGCTGGTCGGTCGGGGCGTCGCGGCGAGCGACAAGGAAAAGCAGGCGAACCCGCGGGCCCGAAGCGCTCGCCTGCGCGCGATCCGGCGCGTCTCCTGGGGAGTAGATCCGTGAACGAGCATCCTCCCGAACGACGCATCGTCGGCGTTGGCGACACCTTCTGGATCGCGACCATCGCGCTCTCGACCGCAGTGGTGGCCCAGCTGTTAATCGGGCACCTCCGCGCAGAGTTCGAACTCTACCGGATCGGTAACGAGATCGCCTATGCCACCTCCGAGCGACTGCATCTGGAGGACGAGCAGCGGCGCCTCTTCGTCGAGCGAGAACTCCGGATGGAGGCGTTCGACCTGACGGAGGAGGCCAACGACCTCGGTCTGACCCCCGCCCGTGCCAGCCAGATTCGCGCGGTGGATCCGCGATGACAGGCGCCCCGGTCAAGCGACGAATGGAGCTGGTGCTCGGCGTGCTGTTGTCGGTGTACGTCGTCTTCACACTCCGCGCCTACCATCTCCAGGTCGCCGCGGCCGAGGAACAGCTCTCCCGCGCGCAGTGGGGTGTGCAGAGCGAGACGCTGGTGGAGATCCCCCGCGCTCCGATCGTCGATCGACGCGGCCACGTTCTCGCCGAGAGCGTCCTCGCGCCGACCATCGTCGTCGACCCGCGGCTGCTCTTCACAGAGAGCACGGTCGAGGACATCGCATTCGTCCGTGACGCCGTCGCCGGGCTCGAGCGCTTCGACGCAGACGAGTTCGCGGGGTGGATGGCAGCCGACCCCGGCGCGTTGCCGCGCTACCGGGTTCTCGAGCGGGCGGTCGCTCCGGCACGGGCGGCTGCGCTTCTCGGCGCGGTGCAGGCGCGGGGCGTCCGGAGCATCTTCGCCGAGGACAGCTACCGGCGCGTATATCCCAACGGGACACTCGCCGGACACGCGCTCGGCTTCGTCGATGGCCACGGCGTCGCTGGCGTCGCCGGAATCGAGCTGAGCCTGAACGACGAGCTGGCCGGCGGGACCGTCGAGGTGAGTTACGAACGCGACTCGGCGCGCGAGCCCTACCTCTTGGCCGACCTCCCGGACTTCGACAGCGCGCGCGGAGAGACGGTGCGACTCACCCTCGACGCGCAGCTCCAGGCATTCGCCGAGCAAACGCTCGCCGAGACGATCGACAGCTTCGAAGCCGAGTCGGGGCTCGTCGTCGTATCCCGCCCGGCGACGGGGGAGCTGTTGGTGATGGCCTCGTGGCCCCCGCTCAACCCCAACAACCCGGACGCGTACCTCGGCGACACCTGGACCAACCCCGTGGTGAGCCATGTCTGGGAGCCAGGTTCGACGGCGAAGACGTTCACTTTCGCGGCGGCTCTCGACGCCGGCGCGGTGCGCTACGACACCGTGATCGACTGCGAGGACGGTCGGGTGACCGTCGACCGGTACCGGATCCGTGATCGCCACTGCGACGGCGAGATTCCCGCGTGGCAGGCCATCCGCGATAGCTCGAATATCGGCGCGCTGAAGATCGGCATGCGCGTGGGTCAGGAGCTCCACTACTCGTACCTGCGTGCGTTCGGGTTCGGCGATCGCCTCGCGGCGGGCCTCCCGGGCGAGGCTCGTGGCCTTCTGAGCACGCCGCCGTGGGCGGAGAGCCGCCACGCCACGATCTCGTACGGCTACGGAATCTCGGTGACGGCACTGCAGCTCAACCTCGCGACGGCGACGATCGCCAACGGCGGTGTCCGGATGCAGCCGACCATCGTCGTCGACCGCACCGACGGGACCGGCGAGGTAACGGTGCGTCACGAACCGACCGTCGCCCAGCGCGTGGTCTCCGAGGCGACGTCCGCCCTGGTGACGGCGGCGCTCGAGACGGTGGTGAGCGAGGAGGGAACCGCGCGCCTCGCGGCGGTTCCCGGGTTCTCGGTCGCCGGCAAGACCGGAACGGCGCGGCTCCTTCGGCCCGAGGGCGGTTACGGAGAGGACTACCGCGCGGTGTTCACGGGTTTCGTTCCGTCGCAGGAGCCCGCGTTCGCGATCACGGTGATGGTCGAGCGGCCGGATCCGGAGATCGGCTACTACGGCGGCACGGTGGCAGCGCCCGTGTTCGCGGCGATCGCCGCTCATGCGTTGGCCATCGACGGAATCGTGGCTGCCGAGCCCGCGGATGAGGCGGACGCGGCGCCGGCGGGAGCTCGGCCCGCCGCTCCGGCGGCCGATGGGCGCGGTGCGGACGGCCTCCCCCTCGGGGACTCCGCCGCGGTCGCCCATCCGCGTGCCGTCCCGGCCGCCCGGCCAGAGGCGGGCAACGTCAGCAACCTCGTCGCGCCCTCGGTGCCCGACCTCCGCGGGTTGTGGCCCCACGAGGCGCTCCGAGTAGCCGGCGAGCGGGGGTTCGGAATCTCGGTGTCCGGAGTCGGGCGGGTCGCATCCCAGCGCCCCGCACCGGACGAGTCGAGTGTGCGGGGCAGTGTCATCGAATTGGTGCTGTCGGCGGGAGCCGACGCTGGTGGGGACGATGCGGCTCCATGATCTGACGATAGGGCTACCGCTGACCCCGATCCGGGAGGGGGACGCCGAGGTGCGCACGATCTGCACCGACAGCCGCGTCGTCGAACCCGGGGCTCTGTTCTTCGCCCGCGAGGGTTGGTTCATCGACTCCCATGCGTTCATCCCGTCGGCTCTGCAGGCTGGCGCGACGGCCCTGGTCGTCACCCGCGCCGACGGCGTGCCGGACGACTGCCCGGTTCCGGTGTTTCTGTCGACGGCGGAGGATCGGGACCTGGGCCTTGTCACCGATCGCTTCTTCGGTCACCCGACCGACCGCCTGTGCGTCTACGGGATCACCGGGACGAACGGCAAGACCTCGGTGGCCTACGTACTCGAGCACATCTTGAAAGCGCTCGGCGAGCGGCCCGCGGTGATCGGCACGGTCACGCACCGGTTCGAGAACCGGGTGATCCCGTCGATCAACACGACACCCGACGGTCTGCTGATCCACGGGTTCGCTCGGGAGTCCCTGGAGGCGGGAGCGACTGCGCTCATTCTCGAGGTATCGAGCCACGGCGCGGTCTTGGGCCGGATCGCCGGAACGGCGTTCGACTCCGTCGGGTTCACCAACCTCACCCCGGAACACCTCGACTACCACGTCGATCTGGAGGGGTACCTTGCGGCGAAGCAGCTCCTCTTCTCCGACGGGTTGCGCGACTCGGTAGCCCGCGGCAAGACCGTCTCGGCCGCTGCGTTCGTCGATGATCCGGCAGGGGCGAGGATGCTCGCGTCGGTGCCGGACGAGGCGGGGCGACGATGTGTCTCGCTGGTCTCCGACGACGCCGACGTGCGGTGTCGCGAGGTCGAATCCCTCGGCGCGCGTGGGCTGCGCTTCGAGGCGACGGTCGACGGCGTGACTCAATATGGCAAGTCGGCGCTCATCGGGGAGCACAACCTGGCCAACGTCGCCGTGGCCCTGGCGATGGCCGCGGCCACCCATCCCGGCCGGTCGGCGGAAGCTGTGGCATCGCTCTCGGGCTTTCCCGGCATCCCGGGGCGCTACGAAGCGGCGGTCACACCGCGGCCGGGCGAGGGCGGCATCTTCGTCGACTACGCGCACACTTCGGACGCCGTGACCCGCGCCCTCGAGGTGTTGGGGGGTGTTGCGCAGGGACGAACCACCGTCGTCGTCGGTTGCGGGGGCGATCGTGACCGCTCCAAGCGTGGCCCCATGCTCCAGGCGGCCCTCTCCGGGGCCGACCGGGTGATCGCGACCAGCGACAACCCGCGGGGCGAGGATCCGAATGAGATTCTCGACGAAATGGAGCAGCGGATCGCGTCGACCGAGCTGAAACGCGTCACCCGGATCGTCGATCGCTCCGACGCGATCGACCTCGCCGTACGGGACGCGGACGGGCCCGTGCTCGTGGCCGGCAAAGGGCACGAGCCGTTCCAGGAGATCGGCACCACCCGCTACCACCTCGACGATTGCGAGGAAGTGCGGCGGGCGACCGCTGCCATCCGGTACGGTGCCGCGACATCGGACCAGCCACTCCTCTCCGGGTGGTCGGCCGAGCGGATCGCCCTCGAGGTCGGCGGTCGTGTCGTGCGCCGCGGGCCCGTGCGGGGTTGGGGGTCGTTGACGCTCGACTCGCGGGCCGTCACGGCCGGCGCGATCTTCGCCGCCGTCCGTGGCGCCACCCATGACGGACATGACTTTCTGGCCTCCGCTGTCGCCGCCGGGGCCTCGCTCGCGATCGTCGCGCACCCGGATCGGGTACCGTCCGGCGAGATCAGCGTCGTCGTGGTCGACGACGTCACCGCCGCCCTCGGCTCGCTTGCGAAAGCGCTCCTTGCGGAGGCCCGTCGTCGTCGCCGCGGACTGCGCACCCTGGCGGTCACTGGGAGCAACGGCAAGACCACGGTCAAGGAGATGCTCCGCTGTCTGTCCGGGCCGGCGACGTTGGCGACGCAGGGGAACTTCAACAACGAGTTCGGCGTTCCGCTGTCGGTCGCTCCGCTCGCGCCCGCGCACCGTCGAGCGGTGTTGGAGCTCGGCGCCAACGCTCCGACCGATGTCGAGGAGCTCGCCAGCCTGGTGCGTCCCGACGTCGGCGTGGTTTCCTCGATCGGACTCGCGCACGTCGAAGGTTTCGGTGACCTCGACGGCGTGCGGCACGCGAAGGCCGGATTGCTTCGAGGCGGGTCGCCGTCGGCGCTGGTACTCCCGGCCTCCGAAGCCGGCCACCCGATCTGGATCAGCGCAGCGGCGGCCGCGGGGACCCGGGTGGTCACGTTTGGTGGTGCAGACGCGGACGTCGAAGTGAAGCGCGACGGCCCCCGGTCGGCGGTACGCCTCGTCGGGCATGGGTCGTGCGCCGGGTGGGAGGCAGAGGTCGGGCTCGCGCTTCCCGGGCTGCACAACGCCCAGAACCTGGCGGCGGCGGTGCTCGGGCTCTGGCTGGCGGAGGGGGCGACGGAGCTTCCGGAGGGCCGGGTGCTCGAGGATGGGCTCGCGGCGTTGGAATTGCCGGGAGGCCGCCTCCGTTTCGTCGATATCGGTGGGCGCACGGTGGTCGATGACGCCTACAATGCGAATCCGGCGAGCATGAACGCTTCCCTCCAGTTGCTCTCGTCGTACGATGCTCCGCGTTTCGCGGTGCTCGGCGGCATGTTGGAGCTCGGTGGCGACGAGGAATCGCTGCATCTCGGCGTCGGAGCGGCAGCAGCGGATGCGGCCGACCAGGTCGTCGCGGTGGGGCCGCGCGGACGGTGGATCGCACAAGGTGCGGGTGCGGGTGCGCGACATTTCAACCACCTCGCGGGGGCGGCCGCTTGGTTGGGTGAGCACGTCCCGCCGGGATCGGTCGTCCTGCTGAAAGCATCGAGGGGCGTTCGCCTCGAGTCGATCATTGATGCTCTCGCAGCGTCCTGGCAGCGGGGGGTCTGATGCTCTTCCATCTCTTCGTCGAACTCCGCGAGACCTTCGGGCCGCTCAACGTCTTCCGATACCCGAGTTTCCGGGTGTTGGTGTCGATGATCACGGCGCTGTCGATCACCTACTTTCTCTATCCGTGGTTCATCCGGATGCTGCGTGCGCGGCAGATCGGCCAGGTGATCCGCGATGAGCTCGACGACCAGCACCAGGCGAAGCGCGACACGCCGACGATGGGCGGGATCCTGCTGATTTTCGCTGTCCTGATCTCGACGCTGATGTGGAGCGACCTGACGAACCCGCTGGTGTGGATCGCGGTGATCGTGACCTTCGCATTCGCCGCGATCGGCTTCGTCGACGACGCGCTGAAACTCGGCGCCCGCGGATCCAAGGGGTTGAGCGAGCGAGGCAAGTTGATCGGGCAGTTCGCGGTCGGCTGCGGCGCCGCGTCGTATCTGCTCTTCGCGGCCGACGTCTCCTTCGACACGACGCTCTACATCCCCTTCGTGAGCGTCGACCGGTTCACCTGGCATGCTCCGACGTGGTTCTATCTCGGACTGGCGGCGTTCGTGATGGTCGGCGCCTCGAACGCGGTGAACCTGACCGACGGCCTCGACGGCCTCGCGATCGGGCCCGTGGTGACCGGAGCGGGGACCTTCGCGGTGCTCGCGTATCTCTCGGCCGCCGCGCTGACTTCGATCACGGTCGTGGGGGGCACCGAGATCGTCACCACCTTCGACTTCGCGGAGTACCTCAAGATTCCGAGCGTCGACGGTGGACAGGAGCTCGCGATCTTCTGCAGTGCGATCGTCGGGGCGGGGATCGGATTCCTCTGGTTCAACTGCCTGCCCGCCCAGGTCTTCATGGGCGATGTGGGCAGCCTGGGGCTCGGTGGCGCCCTCGGGACGGTCGCCGTGCTGACGAAGAACGAGCTCCTGAGCGGCGTGATCCTCGGCATCTTCGTCGTCGAAGCCCTGAGCGTGATCATCCAGCGCTACTACTACAAGGCGACGAAGAAGCGCGTGTTCCTGATGGCGCCCATTCACCACCATTTCGAGCGGAAGGACTGGTCGGAGGCTCAGATCGTCGTGCGGTTCTGGATTATCTCCATCCTGCTCTGCCTGATCGCGCTCGGCAGCCTGAAGCTGAGGTAAGGAGACGATGGCGGAGAGCACAGCACATGTGATCGGACTGGTCGGTCGCGGCACCGGAAGAGAGGCCGAAGAGGTGCCCCGCGGCCCGGTCGACGTGACGATGCTTCTGGTCGTCGCCGCGTTGGTCTGCCTCGGCCTGCTCGCGGTTTACAACGCCTCGGCGCTGAAGTCGTACTTCAGCGGAGGCGGCGACGACCTCGTCTACCTCCGCCGCCAGGCGAGTGGGGCGGTGCTCGGCGTGATCGGCATGATGATCGCCAGTCGCATCGACTACCGATTCTATCAGCGTCGCATCTATTGGATCACGGCCGGGACCTTCGTGTTGTTGGTGCTGACCGCGATCCCGGGCATCGCGGTGACGGTCAACGGAGCGACGCGGTGGATCCGGGTGGCCGGCGTCACCTTCCAACCGGCCGAGCTCGTCAAGGTCTGGACCGTGCTCTACCTGGCGTACTCGATCGCCAAGAAGGGCGCGGCGATGCAGAACTTCGTCGAGTCGTTCGTCGCTCACGGCATCGTCTTCCTGGGGTTCGTCGTCCTGCTGATGAAGCAACCGGACCTGGGGTCCTCGGTGGTCATCTGCACCCTCGTCGGCGTCATGCTATACGTCGGCGGGGCGCGCGCCTCGTACATGATGGGCTTCGGCGGTGTTGCCGCGTTGCTGCTCTACGCCGCGATCATCGGCCGGTCGTATCGCATGGACCGAGTGCGTGCCTGGCTCGATCCGTGGTCACTCGCCGACAGTGAGGGGTACCACCTGGTCAACTCGTACGTTGCGCTGGCCCGCGGCGGACTGACCGGGACGGGCCTCGGTGAAGGCGGTGGGCGGCTCGGCTACGTGCCGGAACTCTACAACGACTTCGTTGCCGCCTCGGTCGGCGAGGAGTTCGGTCTCGTCGGCATGTGCGGCCTGGCCTTGCTCTATGTGCTCTTCATCTGGCGCGGGATGTCGATCAGCCGCCGGGCGACCGACGCCTTCGGGGCCTACCTCGCCTTTGGGATCACGATGCTCGTGGGCATCCAGGCCGCGATCAACCTCTGCGTCGTCACCGGCCTGTTGCCGACCAAAGGGCTCACGCTCCCATTCGTGTCCTACGGCCGGTCGAGTCTGCTGCTCCTGCTCTTCGCGGTCGGCATCCTGATGAACATCGCCCAGCGGAATCCGAACATCTACGCCGAGCGGTCCGATGCAGCGCGCGTCCGGGCCGAGAACGAACGGGAGCGCCGCCGCGACGAGCGTCAGCGTGCTCGACGGAGAACGCGCCGGCTCCGGGCATTGGGGGAGCATGACTGAGGCGCGGACCATATTGATCACCGGCGGTGGCACCGGAGGTCACGTATATCCAGGCCTTGCGCTCGCCGGCGAGCTGGAGCATGCGGCGGACGACGTGCGGATCGTGTGGGTCGGCACGGCCGATCGGGTCGAAGCCCGGGCAGTACCGGCCGCCGGATACCCGATCGAGTTCCTCGAGGTTCGCTTCCTGAAGGGACGTCGCGGTCTGGACTTCGCCCGCTCGCTCGCCACGCTGCCGGCGGCCGGGATTCGGGCGCTTCGGACCGTGCGCCGCCACCGACCGGCCGCGGTGATCGGCGTCGGCGGGTACGTCTCCGGCCCGGTGTGCGCGGCTGCGGTGGCGCTACGGACCCCGATGTTCCTCCTCGAACAGAACGCGGCGCCCGGAGTCACGAACCGGCTCCTCGCGCGATGGGCGACAGCGGTCTACGCAACCTTCGAAGACACGGCCGACAGGTTCGAAAGGGAGGACGTCAGGGTCTACGGCAACCCGATTCGACGCGACGTGTTGGCGGCCGAGCGCGCCACGGACCGGGGATCGGAGCTTCGCCTCCTCGTGCTCGGGGGAAGCCAGGGCGCCCGACCCCTGAACGACCACGTGCCGGCGATAGCCGCCGCGATCGCGCGGGGCGGCGTCTCGTTGCAGGTCCGGCACTCGTGCGGCGCAGCGGCGCTCGATCGGACGGCGGCCCGATACCAGGAGTTCG
Organism: uncultured Myxococcales bacterium; assembly: GCA_964520965.1. Classification (GTDB taxonomy): domain Bacteria; phylum Myxococcota_A; class Bradymonadia; order REDH01; family REDH01; genus CAZFPM01. The sequence goes on along the minus strand of CAZFPM010000013.1, from coordinate 38,402 downwards.
GCATCGATGCGACCGTGGAACCGTTCATCGACGACATGGCTCGGGCCTACGCGGAGGCGGACTTCGTGATCTCCCGGTCGGGCGCGACCACGATCAGCGAGTTGACCGCGATCGGCGTTCCCGCGCTATTCGTGCCGTTCGCCGCCGCGGCCGACGACCACCAGACTGCGAACGCCCGGTCGGTCGTGGAGGCCGACGGGGCAGTCATGGTGACGGAGGAGGCGCTCGCCGACATCGAAGAAGTGGCGGGGATGTTGTCGTCGCTCTTGACGGAGCCGAGTGCGTTGGCCCGTATGGGCGCCGCGGCGCGTGAGTTGGGCCGGCCGGATGCCGGCGCCCGGATCGCGGCCGATATCCTGGAGCAGGTGTCATGAGCGAGTGGTCCCGAAAGCGAGTCGTGGTCGTGATGGGCGGCGACGGAAGCGAGCGGGAGATCAGCCTGCGCACGGGTCGGGCGTTCGAACGTGCGCTGGTTTCGCGCGGGGTCTCGCCGGTGGTGATCGATCTCACACGGGACCGGCTCGGTGACCTGATCGCCGCCCAGCCGGACGTCGTCCTCGTGGCAATGCACGGCAAGGATGGTGAGGACGGTAGCCTCCAGGGCCTGTTGGAGCTGCTCGGCCTTCCGTACACGGGCTCGGGGGTTCGGGCGTCAGCACTCGCGATCGACAAACATCGCTCGAAGTGTGTGTTCCGGGCTCTGGGCGTTCGGACGCCGGACTGGGTCATCGTCGAAGGCGGCGCCGCGGTCCCGGAGCTGCCGCTACCGACGCCCGTGGTCGTCAAGCCGGCGCTCGAAGGGAGCTCGGTCGGAATCACGATGCTACACGCCGCCGCAGAGTGGCCGGCCGCGTGGGAGGCCGCTCGCCATGCCCGTGGTGCGGTGCTCGTGGAGCAGCTGATCGAAGGCCGCGAGCTGACGGTGGGTGTGTTCGGGGACGAGGTGATGGGGGTCATGGAGATCCTGCCAGCCGACGGGTTCTACGGCTACGAGGCCAAGTACGAGCGGGGGGACACACGCTACGTGTACCCGGCCGAAGTCGGCGACGCCATACGCGACCGGGTCGCGGAGCTCGGGCTTGCGGCGTATCGAGCGCTCGGGTGCCGCGGGGTGGCTCGGGTCGATGTGATGTTGGACCGGAGCCACGTACCGTGGGTCCTCGAGGTCAACACGGTTCCCGGGATGACGGAGACGTCGCTGATCCCGAAAATCGCAAAGGGGAACGGGAGGGGGTTCGGAGACCTCGTGTTCGACATGTTGAGTGCCGCGACGACCGACGATCGCGCCGACACCGGCGAGGTGAAGTGATGACGAAGCGCGACAAGGGTGGAACGACGGAGCGGTCGGCGCGCCGCGAAGGAGCGGTGCCGCGGCTCGCGGCGCTCGCACTCGCCGTCGCGGCACCGTTTGCGGCCTACCACGCGGTCGGCGCGGTGACCGAGTCGCGGCTCTTCATGGTTCGCACGGTCGAGATCGCGGGCCTCGACAGGGTGAGCGTCGATGAGGTCGAACGCGCGGCGGGTCTCGAGAGACCACGGAATGTGTTGACGGTGGATCCGACCGTCACGCGCGAAGCGGTCGAGGCCCTGGACTGGGTGAGAACGGCCGCCGTCGAGGTATCCCTCGACGGGCGGGTCTCGATCGTCGTCGAAGAGCGCGAAGAACGTGCGCTCGTTCTCGCGACGGCGCCCGTGCTGATCGACACGCGGGGCGAGGTGATTCGGCAGTGGCGCCCTGGTGATCCGACCGGGCTGCCCGTGTTGACCGGCATGTTGACGGACACGCCGGCAGGCTTGGCTCCGGACGCGGCCCTGGTACGCCGCGCGTTCGCCATTCTCGACCGGTTAGCGGACGCGTTGGACGGCGGGTCGGTCTCCGAAATCCAACATCGAGGACCACACGGATACCTCGTGGTGTTGGACGATGGGTTGGAGGTGCGCTTGGGAGCCGACCGGCTGGACGAGCGCATCGAACGTTTGGGAATTGCGTTGGCGGAGCTGTCTTCGACGGGACGGAACCCGACGTACGTGGTGTTGGACGGCGAGAGTCTGGATCGGGTGGCGGTCGGCGTGTCCACGACAACGGACGCGGAACGAGCCGCGGTGCTGAGGGAACAATGAGTAGTCGACGAAACGAGCCTGTCCTCGTAGCGGTGGACGTCGGAACTTCAAAGGTCTGCGTCGTCGTGGGGCGTGTGACCCCGGAGGGCCGTGACATCATCGGTTTCGGCATCGCCGAGTCGGTCGGGCTGAAGAAGGGCGAGGTGATCGAGGTCGAGTCGACGGCCCGCTGCCTGGCCGACGCCCTCGAGGAGGCGGAGCTGATGGCGAGCCGCCGGATCGACTCGGCTTTCGTCGGGATCTCCGCCGGCCACATCCGCGGGCGCGCCGGTCATGGGCTGGTCAACGTGATCGGAGACGAAGTGTCCAGACCCGACGTCGAGCGGGTGCTGGACGCGGCTTCGAAGCCGGGACCGGAGCCGGGTCGCGTGGCGTTGCACCGGGTCGTGAAGGACTTCATCGTCGACAGCCAGGACGGCATCGCCCGGCCGGTGGGGTTGTCAGGCGATCGCCTGGAAGCCCGTGTGCACCTGGTGACGGCTTCGGAGGCGGCGGTGATGAACCTCACCCGCTGCGCGATCCGTTGCGAATTGGACGTCCAGGGTGTGGTGTTGGACACGCTGGCATCGAGCTGCGCCGTGCTCGAAGACGGGGAGCGGGAGATCGGCGTGGTCGTCGTCGATATCGGCGGCGGGACGACCGACGTGGCGATCTGGAGCGGGGGCGCCCTCGTCCACACAGCGGTGATTCCATACGGCGGCGGCAACGTGACCGACGACGTCGGCATCGGGCTGCGGGTCACGAGGGACCACGCGGAGCGCATCAAGCGGCAACACGGCTGCGCGCTGACGCACCGGGTAGACGCGGACGAGGTGTTCGAGGTTCCGGCGATGCCGGGTCGGCCGGCGCACACTCGTCCTCGGAAGTTGTTGGCCACCATCATCGAGCCGCGCATGGAGGAGATCTTCCGCCTGGTGCGTCGCGAGGTGGAGCTGAGCGGGTACCAGGACGCGATTCGCGGTGGCTATGTTGTGACGGGTGGGGCGGCGTCGTTGGATCGGACGTTGGAGCTCGCTGAGCGGACGTTGGATCAACACGTCCGGCTCGGGGTTCCGGGCGGCATCGGTGGTCTTGTCGATGTGGTGAAGCACCCGAAGTACGCTTCCGCGGTGGGTCTCCTGTCGTATGCGGCGCAGTCGGACGTCTTGGAGAGTTCGGGCGCCTACCGACTGACGCGCCAACCGACGCTGGCGTCGCGTCTTCGCACGGGACTTCGGGACCTTCTTGGTCGTCTGCTGTGACCGCAGATGTGGTCCCGGGTGCGATCGCGGTGCCTGGTGTGTGGGGAGGTGCGACGCCGACGGATGAGGTCGGCTCCACAAAAAGAATACCGGTGGATACCGAAGTACTTATTAAGTTGAAAAACCAGCCTGGATTTTGGGTGATCGTATAGCGCCTAAGTATCTGTGCAACAGCGCAAAACATGGTGTCGACACCGTGCTGTACAACAACTTGCATAAGCGTTGCGAAGCGATCCTCGGCATGTTAGGTTACCGAGACACAGAATCGAGCCGCAGTCCTGCTCTCGGCGTCTCTGGAGGGGTTCTCCCTCCACCCGGCGAGGTGCGCCGATCCAAACACATTCGCGACAGTCCGAGGTTTGAGCGATGACGAACACCTTTTTCGCGTTGGAGCAGGAAGGAACCGCGGTGCGCGGTGCTCGAATCAAGGTGGTCGGCGTCGGTGGCGGGGGCGGAAACGCGATCAACACGATGATCGCGAGCGGGCTCGAGGGCGTTGAGTTCATCGCGGCGAACACCGACGTTCAGGCGCTGGAGCAGAACCTCGCGACGACGAAGATCCAGCTGGGGTCCAACCTGACGCGAGGCCTGGGGGCCGGAGCGGACCCCGAGATGGGACGGGCCGCCGCCAGCGAGGACCAGAGCCGGATCGCAGAGACGCTCGAGGGTGCGGATATGGTCTTCGTGACCGCCGGCATGGGTGGCGGAACCGGGACCGGTGCCGCGCCGATCATCGCCCGCATCGCCCGAGACGTCGGTGCATTGACCGTCGCCGTCGTCACCAAGCCTTTCGTCTTCGAGGGGCGCCGGCGCGAACGGGTCGCCCACGCCGGACTCGGCGGCCTGCGAGACGAAGTCGATACGCTGATCGTGGTGCCCAACGAGCGGCTGCTCATGATCAGCGACGCGAACACCAGCATGATCGACGCGTTCCGGCACGCAGACACCGTGCTGGTGAACGCGGTGCAGGGCATCTCCGACCTCATCACCGTCGGCGGATACATCAACGTCGACTTCGCAGACGTGAAGTCCGTCATGGCCGACATGGGCATGGCGTTGATGGGAACAGGACGCGCGTCCGGCGACAACCGGGCCGAAGACGCCGCCGAGCTCGCGATCTCCAGCCCGCTGCTGGACAACGTGACCATCGACGGCGCGACCGGCGTGTTGATCAACATCACCGGCGGGCTCAATCTCGGCATCCAGGAGATCAACCGGGCGTCGGCGATCATCCAGGAATCGGCGCACCCGGACGCGAACATCATCTTCGGCGCCGTCATCGACGAGTCGCTGGACGAAGAGCTGAAGATCACCGTCATCGCCACCGGCTTCGACCGTGCCGCCGACGGACTCCCCACCGAAGACCAGCGGGACTTCGACGAGTTCCAATCCCCGCGTCGCCGTCGCCGTCACACCGGGATGCCGGCGCGAGAGACCCGGAACGAGACCGTGCCGGCGACCGTGCCTGCTACGGCAAGGAACACGCAGTCCATGGCCGCGACCCAGCCTCTCCCGCGCGTGGAGGACGACGTGATGGCGTCGAGTGAACTCGCCCCGGTGTACGGAGCCGGTCGGAAGGCCCGCGTGTTGACGACCGACGAGTTCCGGGCCGTCGGTGTGCAGAGCCGGAGCGAGCTGAGTGAATATATGTTGTCGGGAGAGTCCAACGACGCGCCGCCGTTCATCCGGCGGGCGCCCGACTACTCGCGCTGATCCGCCGGAGCGACGGTGTCCTCCGAAGAACGGATCGCGGCGGTGCCGCCACCGATCGCGGTCATTCTCTACGAGCCCCGGAACCCGCTCAACGTGGGGTCGGTGGTGCGTGCCTGTCGGAACACCGACGTCCGTGACATCCGCCTCGTGCGGCCGTCGAACTTCGACATCGGTCAGGCGGCCATTACCGCCCCCAAGTCCCGGGAGTGGATCGAAGAACACGTCCGGGCTTTCGAGGAGTGGGGCGACGCCGTGGCTGGGCTCTCGCGCCTCTACGCGTTCACCGCGCGCCCGCGCGAGGAGCGGCAGACGAGGCTGCGGATGCCGGAAGTGGTCGGCGAGGTCCGGGGGGAGCGCTTGCCGCTCGGGTTGGTCTTCGGGCGTGAGGACCACGGGCTCCCGAACGACATCGTTCAGCGCTGCGACGCGTTCGTGACGTTCGCGACATCGGAGGAGTTCACGTCGCTCAATCTGGCGCAGGCCGTGATGCTCGCGACACACGCGCTCTTCGTCGGTATCGGGGATCTCGATCCGATGCCCCCGTCGCCGCGTTCGTTTCCCGCGGCTACGCACGATGCGCTCGACCGCATGATGGGCCAGGCCGAGCGGTCGTTGGAGCTGCTGGGCTTCTTCAAGGGGACGCAGCGGAGCAACGTGCTGCGCACGCTCCGCCGAGTGTTGACCAACGCGCGGACCGATACGCAGGAGTTGGCGACTTTCTGGGGGATTTTTGCGGAGATCGAACGCGTTTTGGCGCGCGTTGACGGGTCGGGGAGCCCTGGGTAGAGTTGATGGCCACGTCGAGGACGAGCGGATTCACGACATGACCGACTACACGCGGTACCAAGGCACCCATCGCCTTGCCGCAGACGAGCTGACCCGAATCACGCTGGCCCTCCTCAGGGAGATGCCCGCAACGCGACCGCACGCCGACGACGTGCTGCGCGAAGCGTTGGCGGATCTGATCGCACAGGGCGTCGGGATGTCCGCGGAGCAGGGTCCCGGTGACGGGTATCGGCAGATCCTCGCGGTCGTCTCCGGCGTGCTTCTGCGGCTGGCCGGAGCGAACGTAGAGGCCGTGAAAGCCGAGGTCGTCAGTCGGGACGCCACGCGCCTCGAGGGCCTGGTCAAAGGGATCGTCGCTCGGCTGCAACAGATGGCCGAGCTCGGCGACCCGCGGGAGAGCGACGACGCTACCGTGCCGCCGAGACCAGAGTCGGGTCCGGGCTCGCCCCGCGAGGCTCCCGTCACCAGTGTTCCCGGCATGGCGAGTCCGCTCGTTCCGCCAGGCGCGACGACCGAGGACGCACCGAATCCCGGAAACACCTCCGACGAGGCGTCCCCGCCGATGCGCTACCTGCAGGGCCTGATGGACGACGACGTGATCAGGTCTATCCGGAACTTCGATCCGGACGCCATCGTCCACCCGCTCGCCGAGTCCGTCGCAGCTCCGCCGATGCCCCTGCAGTCGGATGCCTTCCCCACTGCGCAAGACGGGAGCCTCTCCAGCATCCCGGACGTGGCGGAGAGCGAAGTAGACGAGCAGTTGCCCGAGCCACTCCCGATCGACGTCGATGTGGCGTCGGGGGTCGTGTTGCGACTCGATCCGGGGCTCGCTTTGGCGTATCGACCTCCGGCGCAACGGGCCGAGTTGATTCGCGCCCTCGCCTCGGCGCTCGAGAGGTTTTTCGGGTAAAGATGTCGCAGCCGATCCCGCTGAAAATCTTCATCCGGCCCGAGCGCCGCTTCATCGCCGAAGGTCGGCCGACGGAGCTGATCGTGCTCGTCAGGCTGTTGCCGACCTCGCCGCCGGAAGAGGTCGAACCCCTGCCCGTCAACCTCGGCCTCCTGATCGACCGCAGCGCGTCGATGACCGGGGACAAGCTCATCGCCGCCAAGGACGGTGCAAGGAAGCTCGTCGAGTCGTTGGGGCCGCAAGACCGGGTCAGCATCACGACCTGCGGGGACTACGTCGAGACCATCCTTCCCAGCACGCTGGTGCAGGATGTCGCCGGCATCCACCGCGTGATCGACGGTATCGCCCCCGGTGGGTTGAGCGCGCTCTTCCCAGGCTGGCTGGCGTCCGCGTACGAGGTGTCCCGGCACTACAGCCGCCACCAACTCAACCGCGTCGTTCTGGTCTCGGACGGAATGGCGAACGTCGGGGCGATCTCGTCGGAGAAGGTGATCGACGCGGCCCGCGGGCTCTTTCGACGCGGCGTCTCCACGACCACCATCGGCGTCGGCGACGACTTCCACGAAGACGCGCTCGTGCCCGTCGCGGTACAGGGAGGCGGCAATGCCGTCTTTTGCCCGAATCCCGACGATGTCGGTGAGCGGATGCTCGCCGAGATTCGTGGTATCCGCGCCATTTTCAGCGAGTGGGCGACCCTTCGCTTCGATCTCGAACACGCCGAGATCGTCGACGTGCTCAACGAGTTTCCGTGGATCGGAGAACGAAAGGTCGCGCTACCGCCCCTGTATGGCGGCATGCCGCTCAACGTCGTGGTTCGGCTTCGACTTCGACCGGGCACGGCGGGTTCGGACATCAGCCCGCTGATGGCGCGCGTGAAGAGCCTCGATCTGCAGGCCAGGCAGGCGGTGGTGCACAAGAAGGCGATGAAGGTGCATGTCGTCTCGGACGCCCTGGCCGACAGCATGGGGCCGGATCTCGGAGTTCAGGCACAGGCCGCGCGACTGGAATTCGCGCGCATGCACCAGAAGTGCGTGCGCCGCCTCGACGACGGCGACCTGACCGGGGCGCGCCAGCTCCTCGATTTTTCGCTCAGCCGGTTCCAGACGCTCTCGGGGCAGTCCGGTGGCACGCTCCTCACCGAAGACCTGGCCGCGATGATGCGGTTGCGAGAACGGCTGTTGAACGAGGACGAGAAGGCGCGCAACCGAAAAATCTTCAAGTTCAGCGCGGTGTTCGCGCAACGGAGCGGGATCCAGCGACCGAGCTTCGGTTGAGTTCGACTCGCGTCGGCCACGGCGTTCGAACGTCGGGGTCGACGGCTCTTGCGCACTTGCGCAAATGGGCCGGCTGCTGATACTGCGCGTCGGACCTCACCCGCGGTCGCCGTTCATGCTGTCCCGCCTCGCCCTCCTCGCGTTCGTCGTCGTCGTCCTCGGAACAGGCTGTCGCCACGAGGTCGGGGACTCGTGTCTGAACGACGCCGAGTGTGATTCGGGACAGACCTGCGATACGGCGTCTCCGGGTGGATACTGCCTCGAGTACGACTGCCTTCCGAACGCTTGTCCGGATGAGGCTGTGTGCGTCGACTTCACGGTCCTCAGCGCGTGCATGCGCCGCTGCGACAGGGACTCCGACTGCCGGCAGCGCGACGACTACGTGTGTCGCGACGACATCGGCTCAGTGCCGTTCTGCTACACGGCGCCCGCGATCTGAACGTCGCGTCCACGCTCCGTTTCGCAGGCTGGCGTTGGTGAAGCCCGGGAGAGTCGCTATACCTGTGAGCGCGGTGACCCTCCCCCCGGAACGATGACCCCGACCTCGCCTTCGACATGTCGCCACCCGATTCCGGGGACGGCGCGATGAGCGGGCGACTGCGGTCGGCGGCGAGGAGGCGCCGAGCGGGAGCACGGCTGGCGGCCAGCCTCGTGTGCAGCGTCGCCATCAATCTTCTGATCCTGGCGCTTCTGCCCGTGTCGCCGAGGGTCGAGTTGCCGCTGCCGCCGAACGACGTCGACGACGAGATCGCCTACGTCCCGGTCGAGGTCGAGGTCGAGCCGCGACAACTCCCGTTTCCTACGCTGGACCCGGACCAGGAGTTCCCGCCCGCGCATCGGATACGGGTCGCTGTCGAAACGACACCGCCACTCCCGGTCGAACAACCCCCTCCCGAGGAGCCGCCGCCCAAGCCGGAGAGGGACCGGGAGCTACATCGGGAGAACCCGGACTCGCTCCGTTCGGTCCACCAACCGCGCGACAACGAGCAGATACCCCTCGAGGCGAACTACCTCGCCGAAGTCGACAACACCGCTACCGTCGAGACGCTGGCCGAGGACACGACGCTCTTCGATGCCGCGCCCGAGATCGAGCTGGCCGGAGAACGCGAAGAGCCCGACGAGCTCTCCGACCTCGAGGAAGGTGCGGAGGAACACGTGCTCACCGAGCGGACGGAGTCCCTCGACGACGAGATGCCCGATCCGGAGGACTATCTCGATGATGTGGCCCCGAGGGTGACGGTTGGTTCGGAAGCGCAACCGACGGCTCCATCCGCTCCCGAAATGCTCGGGGATTCGACGCCCCCGACGGACGGCACCGTGGAGCCGCCGGACTCGCCGTCCGATGCCCGAGAGGTTGGCGTTGCCGAGCAGGTCGAGCTGTCGTTGGAGGCCGCTGCGCCGCTCGGAGGACTCGAGGCGTTCCGCCTGACGTTGCCTCGAGTCGATTCGTCGGGGAACCCGTACCTCCGATCACCGCTGCGGGAGTTCGTGGAGGGTCACGCGGGGGCTTACGTCGAGGTGTTCGGGGCCCGGGACGGCGAGGAGCGGGCGCTCGTAGAACGCGAGGCACGTCAGGCGTCGTTCCTCGGGGACCACGCCGGGCGGTGGGATCGGACGCGCGCGACGCTGGAGAACTTCGACGTGCAGGGGGTGCCCGGTCGGGAGACGAGCCTCAACACGCGGCGGGACGAGGTGGCCGGCTACGTGCACTACCTGCACAACAAGATGCACGAGCGTTGGTGGGGATTCCTCGGCTGGCTGGAGCTTACCCAGGGGCCCGCGGACGGAATGTCCGACCTCAGTCTCGTGGTCGATCTCGAGGTGGTGATCACGCGACAGGGCGAGGTCCGGGCCGTCAACATCGTCGACGGCTCCGGAGAGCTGGAGTTCGACGCCACCGCGGTAGACCTGATGTACGACATCGGCCCGCATCGTGCGCCGCCGCCCGGGATCGTCTCAGGAGACGGCAACGCGTACGTCTACTGGTCGTTCCACCGTGGAACGCGCGGCTGCGGTACGTTCGGTGCGGCCACGCGCCGCTACGAGTTCGAAGAAGGGGAGGGCGGCTGAGGCGCCGACGGGTGCGCGTGTCGGGGCCCCGGGGCGGTCCTGCCGGTCAACGGCCGCCGGCCTCTTTCGGCGGCACCGTCTCGAGCCACGCCCAGAGCGCCTGGATCTCGACCTCGGTCATGTGCTGATAGGCGCCGTAGGGCATGAACTCGTCGAGTTGGCGGCCGTCCTTGGAGATGCCTTCACGCATCGCGCGGTCGAACTCTTCGAAGGTCCAGTCGGCGAGCCCGCTTTCGTGCGGCGTGAGGTTCTGCGGCGCTGGGATCTCGGCCTGGGCGCCCGGGATGCGCCCGCCGGACAACGTGGCACCGTGACAGCCGGTGCAGCCGGAGCCGATCGCAGCCCCGTATTCGGCGGTCGGTCCGACCGCAATGCCGCCGTCGCGGGGCTGGTCGAAATCGATCAGCTCAGCCGCGACCATCGGGAACATTCCCGAGACGTGCAGGATCCGCCCCACCGGGCCGATGCGGGACTCGCCGGGCTCGCGATCGACGGGCTCGACGGTCCTGATGTAGGCGATCAGTTGGGCGATCTGCGCGTCGGGGAAGTTGCGGTACTCGTGCGAGGGCATGAAGAGCAGGGGCGTACCGTCGGGGCGAACGCCCGATACGAGGGCGCGCACCATGTCTTCGTCGGTGTAATCTCCGCCGATCCCGTGTTCTCCGGTGGTGAGATTGGTGCCGTGGGAAGTGCCGAGCGGGCCGCCCTCGAAGGCCAACTTGCCCCCGAGATCCTCGCCGTGGCAGTCGATGCATCCCCACGCCCGATACAGCCGCTCTCCCTCCGCGAGATCACCGGAACCCTCGGCTTCCGGCAGTTCGAAGGTCTCCAACGCGTATTCGTGCCCGACGCGCGACTTGCTGAGGCCGGCGACCGTGACGAACCCGCCGAGGGCGAGGAAGACAACCACCAGGAGGGCGATGACGAGCCACTTGAAGGCTTTCTTGACCATGCGACGTGTCTGGGCGACTGGATCGGGCTCGACGCGACCGTCCGCGAGACCGGAGTCCCGTGGTTGTTGACGCTGGCCGCATCGGGCATGGTGGGCTGCTATGAACCCAATACGTCTACTTTTGCTGACCGTCATTGCAAGCCTCGCGGTGGCTTGCGACGACTGCGAAGGGGACCTGAGCTTCGGCTCTGAGTCGTCCGAGTCGTCGCCAACCGAGCAACAGGGGTCGCGTTTCGTCGAGGGCTCGCGGCCGTCGGCGGAGGGCATGCGCCGAGGCTGGTGGGAGCTGCGGCTCTGGGTTGGGCTATGGTGCGATCGGTCGGGGAGCGCCGGCCCGGTACCGGTAGACGGGCTGTTCGTGTTCGAGATCGACGGTGTCGAGATGCACCGGGCGCCGGGGACCTGTGCGGACCCGACTGAACCTCCGCGCAGCGTGCCGAACGCGACGTCTTTCTCGTTCACGCTGGCCGAAGGGCGACACCTGATTCGGATCACCTCTCCCGATGGGGTCGCGAGCGTCCACCCGTTCGAGTTGGGCGACGACTCGTGGATGGTGGTGCGACACGAGCCGGACGAGGAGAGCGGTGCGATGCGGACGGTGATCGCCGTCACCCATCACCCCTTGCCCGCCGACAACGACTACGACCCGAGGACCCGCCCCGGTGCTCGCGACGATATGGAGTGGCCGCGAGGTCGGGAACCAGGCTCGCAGAGAGGCGCGGGACGTCCGCATGCGATCGGCGGCGCGGGGCCCGAGAATGGGCAGGTCGGAGGTCCGGGCGCCGGCGGACGAGATGGGCGCGGGGGCGAGGCGGCTGTGCCCGAGGACGAGTGGACCGACGGCTCGATCGGCTACCTCGACATCCGGAGCGTAATCCCGGCGCGAGTCTGGGTCGACGGGCGGAGTACCGGCGCGGAGACGCCGGTCTGGGGCATGCGGCTCGAGCACGGCAACCACCGAATCGTCTTGCGTGATGAGGCGAGGGGATTCGAACGCGCCTTCTCGGTAGACGTGGTCGGTGGGGTGACGCGGACGCTGATCAACGACGAGACCGACTGAGCAGGCGCGGCGCACTACCGCTCGATTCGCTACGTCATTACTATGGCGCGGCGCTCGTCGAACCCTGCCTCGCTCTCGCCGACGCCCCCCTTCCGTACGCGTGGTCCATGCGACGAACGATTCTCGTGTTCGCCCTCGTGTTGTCGACAGGTTGTGTGTTCGGCGAGTCGGTCGATGTTTCCGGAGCCGCGACACAGTCGGTCGCCCAGTCTGTCGTCTACGGGGACGACGACCGAATGGACTGGTACGCGCACCCCGACGAGTCGCTCCGAGAGTTGACGGCCCGCTCGATCGTCGCGTTGATCCGGCCCGGGCGCGTCGACGAGAGCGACCCGGAGAACGTGAGAATCGTGGCGCCGTCACTCGGCGAGTCGCGTGATTTCTGCGAGGGCGAGCGGTTCTTCGACGACCCCCGCGCGGCCAACTGCTCGGGAACGTTGGTCGACGTCGACCTGGTCCTCACGGCGGGGCATTGCGTCGACGATATCGACGACTGCCGGAACTACCGATACGTCTTCGATTACTACCATGCTGCCGCCGGAGAGCTTCAGCACATCTCGGCGGCGGAAGACGTGTACCGATGTGAGGAGCTGGTCGAGCGCCGGCTCTCGGACGGAATCGACTACGCCATCATCCGACTCGACCGGCCGGTCGAAGGCGACCACGCTCCCGCGGTGGTCCGCCTCGGAGACGCGGCAATGGAGGAGGGGGCTGGGGTGTCCATCATCGGGTTCGGAAGTGGTGTTCCGGCCAAGATCGACGACGGTGGGGTCGTCCTGAACGCGCGTCCCGACACGCGGGATTGGTTCGACGCCTCACTCGACGCGTTCGGCGGCAACTCGGGGTCGGGTGTCTTCGATGCCTCCAACGCATTGGTCGGGATCCTGGTTCGCGGAGCCAGTGACTACGTCGACGACGGTGGGTGCACGCGCGTAGCGGTGTTGCCGGCGACGAGCAGCGAGTCCGACTTCGGCGAGGACGTGGTCTATGCCTGGCGTGCCATCGAGGCGCTGTGTGCCGACGACTTCGAATCGCCCCTCTGCGGAGGGCCGGCGGGCTACTGTCGATCGTGCGAGAGCGCAGACGACTGCGAGGAGGGTTTCGTGTGCGGCCCGGCGAACGACGGGACCGGAGACTCGTGGTGCGGTGCGTCGTGTGCGTTCGACGACGACTGCCGCTCGGACCACTTCTGCGCCGACGGTGGGTATTGCTCGCCCGGTTCGCGGGAGCGGTGTTTCGAGGGTGACGTGTATTTCTACAACACCTGCGGTCGACGGCAGGATATCGCCGAGAACTGCGGTCGCTCGGAGTTCTGCTCAGACGCTGCTTGCGTCGATGCCGGCGAGGGGAACGGGTGCACCGACGCCTCGGAGATCGAGCCGGTCACCCAGACGGTGAGCGGGGACCTCGACACCGGCTACACCGACGGGTACGTCGGTTCGTGCGGGGGCGACGGGGTCGAGCGGGTGTTCCGGTTCCGGCTGGAAGAGGAGACGCGCGTGGTCGCGACCGCCGCCGGGTTCGACACGGTGCTCTACCTCCGGGTCACGTGCGAGGGGACGGACACCGAACTCGACTGTGTAGACGACTCCAACCCGCCAGGGGCGCAGGGATCCCGGATCAACACGGTGCTCGAGCCCGGGACGTACTACCTCTTCCTGGACGCGTTCGGGCAGCGTTCCGGATCGTTCGAGCTGGACCTCGCGTTCCTGCCCGTATGCCCTTGCGAAGAAGGCGCCACCCGGTGCGACGGGGCGCAGCTGGAGACGTGTGCTGCTTCCGGCGACATATGCCCGAGCTGGCAGAGCGCCGCGTGCGACGATGGACTGACCTGTGTCGCTGGTGCGTGCGTCGAACAGTCCGATTTCGACGACTGTGCAGCGCCACGGGAGGTGGCCAGCATCGACGCGGTGTACTCCGGCGACATCTCCGCCGGCTTCGCCAACGACGGCGCCGGATCTTGCGGCGGAGCGGGCGCGGACGAGGTCTTCACGTTCACGGTGGACGAAGAGGCGGATTTCTCCGCGCGCGCTTCGGGCTTCGATGCCGTTCTGCACCTGCGCGCCGATTGCGGAGACGCGGCGAGCGAGATCGCCTGCGATGACGACTCCGGCGGCGTGGGGTCGGTGCTCGAAGCGACGCTCGATGCGGGCACCTACTTTCTCTTCGTGGACTCCCACGAGGGTGCCGGCGGCGCGTACGACCTCGCGCTCACCTTCGCCCAAGCGTGCGTCGACCAGTGCGGGGAGGAGGGCGAGTTTCAATGTGTCGGAGCGCGCAGCTACCGGACCTGCGGGCAACTCGATGGCGATTCCTGCCTCGACCTTTCCGAAGAGACCGCATGCGAGGGCGACCAGCGTTGTTCGCAGCTCGCGGAGGGATGCGTGTTACCACCGGGGGCCGAAGACGCTGGCGTCGACGATGCGGGCAGCACAGACGTAGACGCTACGCCGGCGGACGCCGCCGACTTGGCGGAGGGTGACGGTGGCACGGCTGGTTCCGGGTCGGGCCGCGGTCGTCGTCGCGGCTGCGCGTCGGTCGGCGGCCGCGGTGCGGTCCCATGGCTCGCGACGGTCCTGCTTGGCGGGCTCGTGGGCGCGCGTCGTCGTCGCGGCTGCCGGCTTCGAGGCTGATCGGCTCAGTGCTCGCGGTCGTTCCGGCGGAGCTCGGCGCGCAGCCGCATCACCCAGGGTAGGATGGCGAACTGCTTGGTTCCGCCGAATCTGCCGTCCCGACGGCAGACCCATACGACCGGGAGTTCTTCTACGCGCATGCCCCTGAAGTGTGCGCGGATCACCAACTCGGCGTCCCAGAACCAGCGGCGGTCTTCCGGTCTTCCTGGCATGCTCTCGAGCAGCGTGACGAGAGCCTCGTGACGGAAGCCCTTGAGGCCGCATTGGTGGTCGAGGAACGGCGATCCGAGGACGGTCCGTAGGAACTGGTTGTACCCGAGGCTCAGCGCGAGTCGCCCTGGCATTCGGAGCGCACGGGCTCCGGGCTTGTACCGACTGCCGACAGCGACGTCGGCTCCCGACCGCAGTGCTGCGACCAGCTTGCCAATGTCGCGCTCGGATGCGGTCAGATCGGCGTCCATGAAGAAGAGGAACTCGCCGCGTCCGTCGGCCATCGCTCGCGCGAGGTTCCCGCGGAACGAGGGGGTCTGGCACCGAATGGCGCGCACGTTCGGAAGCCCGAGTTCCTCGACGCGGGCGCTCGTACCGTCCGTGGACCCGTCGTCGACGACGATGATCTCGTACGACTCCGTGATGTTCCGTAGCACTCCGTCCAGGATCCGGACCGTCGAGCCGATCAGGAGTTCTTCGTCGAGGGCGGGGATGAAGAAGCTGATCTCCGGTCGATCTGCGTCGGTCCGTCGCGCCCCAGAAGGTGTCGCCCAAGCGTGGTCCGTGGCGTCCTGCTCGTGTCTGTTCTGCGCGAAAGCCAGGCTCCACTGCAGGATCGCGGACCACTGCCGCCAGTCGAACGCGAGGCTCGTCGTCAGGGTGTTCTCGTGCGTGCAGGCACATGGTGTCTCGTCGACGACGCGCCGAGCGTCCTCGGCCGCTGCCGACCTCCAGAGGGCGCGCAGATCCAGGTCGAAATCGCGCAGGTTGCCCATCGACTTCCCGAGGAGCTCGCAGGGGTGCACGTCTCCGTTGGCCCACACAACGGCCGAGTGTCGTCCCGCCCGGCAGGGCACGACGCGCTGCCCCTCGGCGACGGTGCGTTGGATCGTCTCCCGCCGCACCTGGTTCTTCGCGTTGTTCATCACTGCGCCGAGGAACCCGCTGTACTCCTTGTATTGGCCGCCCAACGCGCGCTTTCCGAGCTCGCGCGTGATCTCGACGTAGGCGTCGAAGTCGATCTCCAGGGCCTGCGGATCTCGAGGCGCTCCGCGTGTGAGAAAGGGCGCCCAGATCGGGACGCTGAGATCGTCGAGCACGAACTCCATGACGTCGCGCAGGTGGTCATGGTTGTACTTGGACACGACGGTGACGACGCCGACCGCGATCCCAGGGTCCGAGGCGGCGAGGTCGAGCAACTCCTGCACCGTCCGCACGGCCTTGTCGAACAGGCCCGGCACCCCCCGGATTTCGTCGTGCAGCGCCCCGACGCCATCGAGGGAGACGTTGATGGAGAGGTGAACGGAACGCGGCAGAGTGCGTCGCAACTCCGCGACCGCCGGAACGATGACCTCGGGTTGGCTGCCATTGGTCGGCACCGCCAGAACGCGCGGCCGGGCGACGCTCGCCATCTCGACCGCGACCTCCGGCAGATCAGGCCGAAGGAACGGCTCTCCACCGGCGAGCAACAGGAAGTAGAGGGGCGGCAGCTGGCGTGCGACCCGGGACAGCTCTTCCCGGGTCAGATCGTCGGCTTCGACCGTAGGCCCTCGCCTCTCCCAGTCGAAGCAATGGGCACACTGGGCATCGCAACGCGACGTGACGAATACGCAGAGCAATTCCGGGCCGCGACCGACCTGCTGAAACACGCGGCAACCCATCCGCGCGAAGTGGCGCAGATCGTCGGCTCGGGTTTCTGCTGGGGTCTTGCGGCTCAATCGGGGGCTCCGCGTGGACTCGACAACGCCCCGAGCGCGGCACCTGCAACGGCGACCGGGCCCAGGGCCGCGCGCACGAGGAGCTGTCGGGTGGCTTCGCCCGGCCCTCCACGGTGCCACGCGCAGGCGATTTCGTCACGGATGAGCCACGCGTACGCACTGAGCGGGACCGCTGCCGTGGCGGCCAGTGGGGGAAAGACCGCCCCCAGGGAAACGAGGCCGGCACTGGCGGTCGCCAGGCCGAGCGCCGCCGCCTCTGTTCCGGAGGTCGAGCCGTGGGCGGCAGCGGCGTCGGGTCCGGCGCGCCGGAGCGCCGCCGCCCAGGCTCGCGCCTTGCGGAAGTCGTTTCGGGCGAGTGAGACCGCGCTATGTTCGTGTCGAGCGGTCGCGTCGAATACCTGGACGAGCTCGTGACCGTCTCGCGACAGCCGGAGTCCGAGGTCGATGTCCTCGACCGTAGCTCCGGTTGGGAAGTGGGTCTCGTCGAATCCGCCGACCGCCCGGAACGCGTCGCGTCGAATCGCGCTGAATCCCGTCCAGAACCACCGGATTCTCCTTCCGGAACGGGCGTGTCGCACCCGGATGCTCGTGTCTTTGACGCGGGACCACATCCCGAGCGTCTCCGCGCACGGGGCGTAGACGCCGACAGCGCCGACCGCAGGGCCGCGCACGGGGGCGAGGAGTCGGTCGCGGCTGCCGGGATCGACCAGGACATCGGCGTCGCAGAAGACCAGGATTCCGTGGGTGGCTGCCTCGGCGCCGAGGTTTCTAGCCGCGGCGGCTCCCGTCGCGCCCTCGGGCATCGAGAGCACCCGCTCGGTGTATCGGCGCGCGATCGCGGCGGTGCCGTCATCGGAGTGGTCGTCGATGACGATGAGCTCGTCACTCGAGGCGAGCTGCGCACCGAGCGCATCGAGACTTGCCGCGAGCGTGCGCTCTCCGTTGCGGACCGGAATGATCGCGGTCACCCCCGGGCGTGGGTCCTCAGATGCCGTCAATGAACACCCGTCTGGCGATCGCGAGCGAGCGCCGCAGCTCCCTCGGTGCAAAGTTGCGCGCGACCAGCGAACCGACCGCCGAACGCCGGACGTAGAAGCGCACGAGGCCCTGACGGCAGAGCCGCTCCTGCTCTTCGGCCGTCATTGCATCCGGCGTGTACGGACGTCCGTAGTAACTCCAACGCGTCTCGTCGTCGGTGACCAGTCCCTTTGCCCCGAGATCCGACGCCATGCGGGAGCCCGGGTAGAGCATTGCGCGGATGAACGACGCGTGGGTCAACGGAAGCCGGGTGGCGAAGCGAATGGTCTCGAGTCCGTCGGCGTACGATTCTCCGGGGAAGCCGAACTGGAAACGGGCGCACGCCTCGATGCCCGCGGCCGTGACCCGCTCGGCCGTCCGGGCGATGTCGTCGGGATCGGTCTTGCGTCCTTTGACGTACTCCAGGATGCGGGGGACGCCGGACTCGGCGATCAGGAGCAGTCGCCGGCACCCGGCGCGCCTCATCAGCCGCAGCCAGTCGGCGTCCAGATCGAATCGTCCGAGATAGGCGGACCATCGCAGCTAGGATCCGCTGTCGATCATCCGCTCCAACAGCGCCTGAGACCGGCGCGAGGGCTGCACGAACACGGACTGGTCGTCCATGAAGCTCACAGACCGGATCCCGGCGTCGTGCTCGAGGGCGTGCAGCTCCTCCATCAGCTCGTCGTTGCTGCGCGCGCGTCGGGAGCCCGAGGCCCCCGGGACGACGCAATACGCGCACCCGAGACTGCAACCCAGCGTCGTCACCGACGTGGCGAAGCGTGGTTCGTCGGCGAACATCAGGTTCGGAATGGACCTCTCCCAAGGCACCCGGCCTACGAGGCGGCGCGACCAACCGGGCGGGTGGCCGTTGGCGCGCTGGCGGCTCCGTGCCGGCGGCTCTCGGCCGGTCACCCAGGCGGCGAAGGCATGCTCCGAGGCCCCGACGAACACGCGGTCGATCGTCGGACACTCGTCCGTCAGCCGTTGACCGCGCACCTTGGTGTGCGGCCCGCCGACCGCGAACCGCGTCTCGGGGTCGAGCGACTCGGCGAGGCGTCCGATCAACGCGCGGGCGGTCGCCCACAACGGCGTGACGACGTAGACACCGACGACATCGGGCCGGAACGCGATCGCCGTCCTCGCGAGGTGCTCGAGAGGGTTCTGATACCCCTCCTCGACCCGGACCTCGACCCCGACAAGCTCCAGTGTGCTTGCGAGGTGGTGCAGGCCGAGCGTCGGCAGGAAACCCTGCCCGGAGACGTCGCGTCGCATGCCGGCGCCGGGCGGACGCACGTGCCCACCAGAAAGTGAGGCGTAGCTCCACGGCGGAGAGCATAAGAAGACGCGTAGCGTCACGGGACGGGTCGAACGAGTCGCGGGGAAACGTAATTGATTCTACGCGAGCGGGTGCGACCGCGCCAGGGTAGGGTGGCTCCAGACCGGTGGCGCCGGTGGGGCTCCGGTGCTAGAACACGCGGACGTTTCGACCCGTTGATGAACGCGAGGATGAGCAGCATCGCTGACGTAGCGGTGGTCGGCGGAGGGGTGGCCGGCCTGTTCGCGGCGCTTCGACTGGCGGCCCGCGGAGTGCGGCCGATCGTCTTCGAGAGCCGATCCCGAGTGGGTGGGTTGCTCGTGACGGAGCGCTTCGGTGACGCTGACCTGGAGCTCTTCTATCACCACGCGTTCGTCGACGACGACTTCCTGCTGGACACGTTTCGAGAGCTCGGCATCGACGTGACGTGGACGGTGACCCGCACCGGATTCGTCGGCCCGAGCCTCGAAGGTGTTGCCGAGTTCTCCGCGCCGCAGCACGTGCTGACGTTTCCCTATCTGTCTCCGATGATGCGGCTGCGCCTCTCTGCGACCCTCGTCCGTGCGGCCGCCGAGTGGCGTCTCCGTGGATTCCGGGTCGCGGATTGGGACCGGCTCACGGCTCGAGAGTGGGTCTGCTCGTGGGGCGGAGGCCGATCGGTCTGGGACGAGTTCCTGGGGCCGCTGCTGGAGAAGAAGTTCGGCAGCACGACGCCCGAGATCTCCGCTGCGTTCCTCATGGGGAGGCTCGGCATGCGCTCGGGCCGAACCGCAAGGGGCGAGAAGCTCGCCTACCCGCGGGGTGGCTTCCGGAAACTGGTCGACGGACTCGCCGCTCGCGTGACGGAGTTGGGCGGGGTGATCCACACGGAAACGTCGGCTCTCGCCATCACCACCACGCAAGGCAGGGTGACCGGCCTCGCAGCGAGTAATGGCCACCACCCGGTCGACGCCGTCGTCGCCACCGCCTCGCCGCGCGCAATAACGCGCATGTTCGACGCCTCGGGGTTCGACGATGAGGCGCGCGCGATGGAAAGGCTCCCCTACCAGGGGGTCCTCACGATGCTCGCCGGGCTCACTCGCCCGACCGGACCGTTCTATTGGATCAACGTCATGCATCGCGACTCGCCGTACGGCGCGATCATCGATCACTCGAATCTCGTCCCGTCCGAGCCGTACGGGGGGCCGATCATCTACGCTACGGCGTACCCCGACGACGACTCGGAGCTCTTGCGGATGGACGACGATCAGGTCTCCGAGGAGTTCCTGCTGCATCTGCGTCGGCAGATTCCGAGCCTCGTCAACAACCCGGTTCGGTGGACACGCATCGTCCGGACCGACGAGGCGAGCCTCGTGTACCGTTGCGGGGTCCGGGACCTGCTCCCGCCACGTCGCGCGCGAACGGTGACCGGGCTCTACTACGCCGGCATGTACCGCTGCTACCCGCTCCGGAAGATCGATCTCGTCGGCTCCGACGCGTGCGCCACCGCCGACCTCGTCGCCCGGGACCTCGCGGCCGGGTGCCCGACACACGAGCCGGCATCGCTTCCCCAGCGCCTGATCCCGGTGGCGGGCCGCTGAACGATCACCGCGCGCGCGCCGATGCCCCCAGCGTGCGGTACTCGGAGATCAACCGCGCAAGTCCGTCTCGGAGCGGTGTCTCGGCGCGCCACCCCAGGACCTCGGCCGCGCGGTCGGGGCGTCCCCAGAAGCGTCCTACGTCGAAGTCTCGCGGTCTCTCCTCGACGATGCTCGCGTCGGTCCCTGCCGTGCTCACCGCCAGGCGAGCGAGGTCTCCCAGCGTGGTCGGCACACCGCTCACGAGGTGCATGGTCGGCAACGTCGTTCCGTGGTGCAGCGCCTCGACCGCGGCACACAGACCCCGGGAGACGTCGTCCACGTGGGTGAAGTCGAAGGTGTTGTCGGTGCCTTCGACTCGCAGAGTCCCTCCGGTCGCTGCTGCGTGGGCGAACGCCGGTACCACGCGGTCGGCGTGGTCCGAGGCCGGGCCGTAGACGTTGG
>CAZFPM010000013.1:0-17348 GCA_964520965.1 uncultured Myxococcales bacterium | reverse complement strand
GAAGAGCCGCAGCAGCAGGCCCACGAGATGAACGACGTTGGACAGGCGCACGGCCGTCGTCCGGAGCCCGCTTTCGCCGGCTTCGCGGATCGCTCGTTCGCCCTCCACCTTGGAGCGCCCGTACACGTTGACCGGGCCCAACGGCGCGTCCTCGCCGGCGGGGAGCCGGTCTGGCTGGCCATAGACCTCTCGGCTGCTCGCGAAGAGAACCCACGGCGGTGTCGATCGCTCCGCCACGGCCTCGAGCAGGGCGTGCAACGCCCCGACGTTCGTTGCGCGACAGGTGGCGGGATCCTGCTCTCCCCAGACGACGCGGGACACGGCCGCCAGGTGGACGATGCCGTCGACTTCGCGCACGGCGTCGCGGACCCGGCCCCGATCCCGGATGTCGCCGTGATCGGCCCCGGTCGCACGGAGGTCCAGGCCGTCGACCGTGAATCCGGCGTCGACGAGGACCGGGCGCAGCGCGGTGCCGATCAGGCCTTCTGAGCCGGTGACGAGGACTCTACGGGTCACGGTTGGGGCGTCTGGTCGAAGTGAAGGGCATCGGTGCGTCGGGCGGGGGCACCGGGAGTGGACATGGCCAGGCTCGCACGAGGTCGCGCCGTGGGCGCGGCGCGAACGCTCGCCGACCATACCTCTGCTTGTCTCTCCATGCGCCGCTCCTTGTCAACTCGCGGGTGCATCGGGGTTGCCGGGAACGCCTTCCGGAAGGCGCCGGAGGCCGGATCGACGAACGACGCGAGGGAGAGCCTACCGGTCGAAGCGCCGGAGGTCCTCGCGAACCTTCTGCCACGCCTCGCCGAGGGCGTTGTCGGCCATCGGGTAGAGCATGCCCTCTTCCTTCCGGTTGTGCTGCTGGATCAACATCAAGAGGGTGTCGCCGTGCCCGAGGACATCGTCGATGTTGCCGGTTTCGGCGGCCTTGCCCATGGTGTCGAGCAGCGCTCGCATCTGTTGGTGTTCCATCCGCATGACGACCGTGGGGCCGGCGCCGTGCATACCCGTTGCCTCTTCGAACGCCGGGAAGAGCACTTCCTCCTCCATCGCGAGGTGGCGCCGGACCTTCGCATCGAACGCGGCGAGCGTCGCTTTCACAGCGTCCGCGTCACCGCCATCGGCCGCGGTCTCGACCGCGGCCCATACGCCATCGCACGCGCGATGGTCGCCCGTGAAGAACGCGACGACGGTTTCGTCGCTGCCGGCGGCCGCGGGGTCGCCGTCGGTGGTCTTGTCGTTGGAGTCGCCGAGGATTCGGGATAAGAGCCGGCTCGCCATGTGCGTTGCTCCGTGAGCATCGGGTGGGGGATAACCAGAACCGCGAACACCTATCGACATCGATGAGCCCGATGGCAACAGAGACGGACGATCCTCGTCGAATTCACGACCTCACCGACCTCGAGGCGCCGGAGCCGTTCGCGCGTGCCATGGAGCTGGCGATGGCGCTCGCCCCCGGCGATTCGGTGCGCGTGCGGACCCCGCGGACCCCGCGGGCGTTGCTCCCTCGGCTCGCCGAGCGCGGGTTCGAATACACGGTCGCCGAAGAGCCCCGGGGCACGGCGGTGGTGACGATCCGACGTCCGGCCCCAAAGGGAGAGCGCGGCTGATGGATACGTCCGGGCTCTCCCTGGAACAGGCGCCACCGCTGCGGATTCCGGCGATCTTCTTCGTGACGGCGCCGGTCGCGATCCTGATCGTCGGCGTCGCACTGGTCGTTCTGGGCGCCGATGCACTATCTCCCGCCGGACCCGCTGGGCGGGGGGCCTGGCCCCACGATCTGAGGCTGACGATCGCGCTGACGCACGTCCTGACACTCGGCCTCCTCGCGTCGGTCATGTTCGGTGCGCTCTACCAGATGACGCCGGTCGTCGCGGGTGAGCCGGTGCCCTTCGTCCGCACAGCGTACGGCGTGGCGCCGCTGCTCTGGATCGGCGTTGCCGGCCTGGCCGTCGGCATCGGACGGCACGTACCGTTGGCCGCGGCCTTCGGGATGGTCGGAGCGGCCGGAGCCGCGGCGCTCTTCGTCGCGCCGGTCTGGACCGCGTTGGTGCGGGCGCCGGTCCGAGATACGACCGTCGCGGGAATGCGGCTCGCCGTCGCCTGTTTCGCGGGGGTCGTCGTCACCGGATCGTGGATGGCCCGCGGCTACTCGAGCATGCACTTCGTCGAACAGCGCGTACCCTGGATCGAGCTTCACGCGCTGCTAGCGCTGGCCGGTTGGGTGGGGGCATTGATCATCGCCGTCTCCTGGCAGGTGATCCCGATGTTCTACCTGGCCCCGGAGACACCAGCGCGGACCCAGCGGCTGTGTCTGATAGGCCTGCTTCTCGGTCTGCTCGGTGCGGTGGTCGTGCACATCCTCGGTGCGTTCGGCGTCGGCGAGAGTGCATGGGCGCGGGGGGTCTCGATCCCGATCGCCGCGCTGCCGGCGTTGCTGACGGTGGGGGCCGTGCACCCGTGGATCGTGGCCAAGGCGCTGAGCGCGCGCCGCCGCAAACGGGTCGACGCCAGCCTTCTCTTCTGGCGCGCGGCGACGGTCATGGCGCCCCTCGCGTTGGTCGCCGGGTTGGCTGCGGTCGCCGGTGTGCCGAGGGCCGCGCTGGCGTTCGGCTGGCTGGTCGTATGGGGTTGGGCCGCGATGATCGTGCACGGGATGCTGAACCGAATCGTCCCCTTCCTGGTCTGGTTCCATCGGTTCTCCCCACTGATCGGCCTTCAGGAGGTCCCGTCGATGCGGTCGATGCTGCCGGATCGCTGGATACGGGCGGCCTTCTTCTCTCACCTGTCGGCCACCGCGGTAGGGCTGGTCGCGATCCTCGCTGCATCGGATCTCGCCGCTCGCGCCACAGGCGTCTGCGTCGTTGCTACGGGTGTCGTCCTCGGCCGAACCATCGTGTCCTTGCTGCGGCTCTACCCGGAGCCGTCGGGCTGAGGGGCGCTCCCGTTGAGCCGGGCAGCGATCATGCCGGGCCCGGAGCGCCTATGGGTGGGCGGTTTTCCGGCGTAGGAGCCATGGACGGAACGCTCGGACTGGAGTAGCAATGTCCGTTGACCCAGTCCTCAGTTGCGGCGACCGGATGAGCGAGAACAAGCAACTCGACATCGACATCAATCAGCGTCGAGTCGACATCAAGACCGGTTTCCAGTGCAACAACCGTTGCCGCTTCTGTGTGCAGGGGGAGAAGCGCAACGAATACGGCAACAAGACGACCGAGGAGTTGCTGCAGACGTTGAGCGAGGCGCGCGAGTACGCCGACGAGATCGTGCTGACCGGGGGTGAGGTTTCGATCCGGCATGACTTCTTCGAGATCGTCCGCAAGGCGAGCGAGCTCGGCTTCCGGGTCATCCAGATCCAGACCAACGGTCGTCTCGCGGCGGTCGAGGACTTCGCTGACAAGCTCGTCGAGGCCGGGGCCACGGAGTTCGCACCGGCTCTGCACGGGCACACGGCCGAGATTCACGATGCCCTGACGATGGTCCCCGGTTCGTTCAAGCAGACGGCCAGGGGCATCATCAACATGAAGCAGCGAGGGCTGCCGGTCATCCTCAACAGCGTGATCTGCAAGGCCAACGCGCCCTATCTGGTCGAAATGGCGAAACTATTCGTCAAGCTACGCGTCGACCAATACCAGTTCGCATTCGTGCACGGCGTCGGCACGGCCGGCGACAACATCGAAGAGGTCGTTCCCCGGTTCTCGGAAATCCAGGAGACCGTCCTGGCGGCGCTCCAGGTCGGCATCGACGCCGGTGTGCGGTGCATGACAGAAGCGATCCCCCTCTGCTTCCTGCCCGGCTACGAGTCGTTTGCCGCAGAGTGGATCATTCCGCGCACCCGCATCTTCGACGCCGACTGGGTGATCGAAGACTACACGCAGGAGCGTTGGAACAGCGGGAAGGCCCACGGCCCCGCGTGCACGGGGTGTCGTTTCGAGCGCATGTGCGAGGGGCCCTGGCACGACTACCCCGACCATTACGGCTGGGACGAGTTCACGGCCGTGCCTCCGCTCGAGCGCGGGTCTGCCGCCGAGGGACCGGCGGAGTAGGGCCTCGCTGCGGAGGTCGTTCGGCGACTCCGAGCGGTCGACGAGCGATGCCGCCACGGAGGCCCTGCTCGGGTTACTCGCGGGCGGGCTCCGGTCGCTCCCGGGTCAGGCGGACGCGTCGAAGCTGCAGAACTGCTCGTACTCGACGAAGCCGGTGAACTGCGCGTCGTCACCGCACATCTTGCAGTCCGGGTCGCGGCGGATCTTCAGCTCGCGGAACTTCTGCTCCAGCGCGTCGTAGAGCAACAGACGTCCGACCAGGGGCCGGCCGATGCCGAGCAACACCTTGATGACCTCGGTGGCCTGGAGCAGTCCCATGGTCCCGGGCAGGACCCCGAGGACGCCCGCCTCCTGGCAGCTCGGCGCGAACTCCGGGGGTGGCGGCTCCGGATAGAGGCAGCGGTAGCACGGTCCCTCTTGGGGCATGACCACCGTGACCTGGCCTTCGAAGCGGAACACCGAGCCGGTGACGTTCGGGATCCCGAGGTGCACGCAGGCGTCGTTGACCAGGTAACGCGTCGGGAAGTTGTCGCCGCCATCGACGACGAGGTCATAGCCCTCGAAGATCTCGAGCACGTTGTCGGCTGTCAGGCGGGTGTCGTAGGGCACGACGTCGATCTCGGGGTTCAACCCCTTCAGCGTCTTCAGCGCGCTCTCGACCTTGGACACCCCGACGCGGTCGTCGGTGTGGAGGATCTGCCGCTGGAGATTGGAGCGGTCGACGACGTCGGAGTCGATGATGCCGATCTTCCCGACGCCTGCCGCGGCCAGGTAGTAGGCCGCGGGAGATCCCAGACCGCCTGCGCCGAGCATCAGGACCTTGGAGTCGAGCAGCTTGCGCTGGCCCGCCTCCCCGACCTCTGGGATCAAGAGGTGGCGGCTATATCGGGCCTCCTGCTCGGTCGTCAGGGCGACGGGCACGTGAAAGGGCAGGCCGGCGTGTTTCCAGTCTCGGAACCCGCTGTGCATCGAGGTGACGTTCGTGTAGCCGAGCGTGTGCATCGTGTGGGCCGCGAACGCCGAGCGGATGCCGGCCGCGCAGTAGATCACAACCTCGGTGTCCTTGCGTGGGACCTGGTCCTCGATGCGGAGCTCGAGGAGCCCTCGCGGTATCAACAACGCGCCCTCGATGTGGCCATCGGTGGTCTCTGACGGCTCGCGGACGTCGATGATCACGGCGCCGGCATCGACTCGCGCCTTCGCGGTCAGGGCGTCACACTCACGGATCTCAGCGCGGACGCGTTCGAGCAGATTGCGGTATCCGGACATCGGTCTTCTCGTGGTTGGGTCGCGCTCACGTAGACAATGAAAGGGTGAGGCGATATTCTTGACCCATTAGTGCGGGAATTGATTGGGCGCAAGCCCGAATGGGCGCGGTCACGACCTGTTCGATCCCCTGTCGCAGTCGCCCGGATCGCCGCCGTCCGCGGCTCGTCGAGTGCCGCCGGTGGGCTCGTTCCCAGGGGACTCTCAATTGCGCACCGCGGTGATCACCAGCGTGGTGCCCGTGCCGACGAGCGCTCCACCGAGGGCGCGTCGTCGTCGACTGCGGCGCGTGCGCGGTGGGCGCGAATCAACGACACCGTCAGCGCCAGCCACACCAGCACGAGTCCCACGTTCACGAGGGCAAACGAGCGCTGGCTCCACGCGAAGACCTGGAGTCCCAGGAACACTACGCCGGCCTGGAGCAGGTCGCCGAGGCGCACCACGAACGTGTCGACGGCCTGTTTCGCCTGGTACTTGGCCTCACGAGACGTGGGGAGCCAGAGGAGGGCCTTGCCGGTGTTCATCACCGAGTAGTCGGTGGTGTTTTCGGCCATCTTGGCGACGCGGAAGACGGCGAAACCCACGCCGACGGCGAGCAACCCGTAGGCACCGAGCGCGATGCACGGCAGCGCGAGCACGACCGCGGCTATCCCCCCATACTTCACGATTCGCGAGACGAGGAACGTCTGGACGAGGAAGGTCGTGATGTTCACCCAGAAGAAGAAGGTGCCGTAGAAGTCCCCGATGAAGTCGCCCACGTCGGTGATCTCGCCCACCGCCTCCAGCCCGATCGCCCGGGCGAGCACGACATCGCTGAGCAGGTACTCGCCGAGCGTATTGACGAGGTTCAGCAGCAGGATCACGCCCGCGATGAGCATCAGGTATCGGTCTCGGAAGATCAGCGTGAAGCCGCTCGCAGACCGGAGCGGGGCGTCGGCGGCCTCGCGTCTCGTGCCGGGCGCCCGGTCTCCCGCGTTCACCCGGTGGATCGCGAAGAGCAGGGCGCCGTGAACGACGAGCAAGACGGACGCGGCCTGCAGCATTTCCGGCGTCTGCAGCCCGAGGTGCTCTCTCAGCCACCCTGGAACCAGTGATCCGACCGCCGCGCCGCTCGTCATGCCGATGCCGATGAGCGGGAACAGCCGGTCACCCTCTTCGCGCGAGTAGATGTCGTTCGCGAAGCTCCAGAACTGAGCGATCGTGGCGAGGCTGAAGATGCCGACCCAGACATAGAACACGAACCCGAGCGACAGGAAGCTCTCGGTCGTGACCGCACGGTCGATCGTCTCGGCCTGTGCGGCGAGGGCCGCTGCCTCGCGAGCTGCAGGGTAGAAAAGCTGAAGACAGACGAGGAAGAAGCCGACCACGCCCGCGATCAAGGTGCCGCGGGTCACCCGGCTGCTGAGCCAGGCGTACAGCGGCACGAATCCCATCAACGCCAGGGCCTGACCCGCCGATGCATACGCTTTCAGCTCCGCGCTGCCCGTCGCCAGCAGCATCGGCTCGCGCACCGTCTTGATGACGTAGTACGCCGACAGGAGCAGGAAGATGGCCAGTCCCATCAGCAAGGCCCGCGCGCCCTCGCCGGCCCGCACCTCGGTGACGAGGCCGAGCATGCGCTCGCCGACATTCGGCGAGCGGTCTTCGGTGACGTTGGACATGGGGGGGGTCTACCGGAGGCAGCGGGGTGTGCCAAGCGAGGCGGGGCACGTGGGGCCGAGCGCGGAACGCCGCCCGGATATCCGCCGCCGACGTGGGCGGTGTGCCAAGCGAGGCGGGGCACGTGGGGTCGAGCGCGGAACGCCGCCCGGGTATCCGCCGTCGACGTGGGCCGAAGCTCGACGGCTTCCGAGATTTCGGAACGCAAGCTCTTGCGATGAATACGAAAAGTGCCGAACGTGGGCTTGGATGCGACATACCTTGCCTGATGGAGAATCGCATGATTGCGTTGTTCCACTCGCGACCGGGACATCTTGACCCGTTCTGCTCGTGTGTGGTGCTCGTTTTCGCGCTCATCGCTGGGAGCTGTGGCGGCGACGGCGATCCCGTGCCCTCAGTGGACGCGGCCGACGAGGCTGGGGATGTCGCCGACGGGGACGCCTCCCTCGACGACGGAAGCAGCCCCATCACCGATGACGTCGACGTCGACCGACCGGACTCCGGGGCGGACGCCGCCGACGTGCCGGCGGACCTGGATCCGGACACGGCCGAGGACAGCGGGGCCGACTCCGCCGAGACGCCGGTGTGCGTCACGGCCGGCACGGTGTGCTCCGAACACGACGAGTGCTGTTCGGCCCAATGCCTGCCCGAGCCGAACGGCGTGACGCGGTGTGCCGTTGCCTGCGAGACCGCCGACGACTGCCGCGACGGTTGGAGCTGCGTCGATCGCGTCAGCGGGTTCTCGACAGTGGCCGTCTGCGTGGCGCCGTGGCTGTGTGAGTCGTGCGAGGTCGACGGGTCGTGCGGCGGTCCGCGTGATCGCTGCATCGTCCTGGGCGGAGACACCGTTTGCGCGCGCGCTTGCGGCGGCCCGTCCGGCTGCCCGGACGGGTGGGTCTGCGACGCGGTCGAGACAGCCGACGGCGGCGGAGACGACCAGTGCGTTCCCGAGTCTGGACTTTGCATCGGCTGCCTCGACGAGGACGAGGACGGTTACGGCGAAGGCGCGGAGTGCCTCGACGTCGACTGCGACGACGCCGACCCTGACCGGAACCCCGGTGCGGAGGAGACCTGCAACCGACGAGACGACGACTGCGACGGCGAGGTCGACGAAGACCTGGTTCACGAGGAGAACCCTTGCGGCGGGTGCGCGCCCTTGTCTCGCGGTGGCGCCCCAGCCACGCCGTGTGGCACCTGCGACAGCGGGGCCTGGGCGTGCACGGACGACCTCGCGTCGACGGAGTGCATCGGCGACCTCGGCGGAGTCCTGTTGAACGCCTGTGGTGGTTGCTCCGAGCTGACGGAGACCCTCGGGGCCCTGTGCGGCACCTGCGACTCGGGAGCGTGGGCTTGTGACGGGGCCGACGACCTCGTGTGCGCAGGCGATTTCGGCGACGATGCGTATAACCCCTGCGGTGGGTGCACAGACCTGCTCGGCCAACCCGAAGAAGCGTGTGGTGCTTGCCTCTCTGGTGCCTGGGAGTGCGACGGTCTCGACGCCGTCATGTGCGAGGGCGACCTTGGACGCGATGCGCTGAACGCGTGTCTCGGCTGCGCCGAATTGGAAAATGAGCCCGGGACTCCCTGCGGCACGTGCGACTCGGGCACCTGGGTCTGCGATGGCCACGACGCGGTGACGTGCGACGGGGATCTCGGGCTCGACGCATACGGAGATTGCGGCCGCTGCCCACCGTGTGAGTAGAAGATGGTTATTGCCCGGTCGCCGGTCGGTGGTGCTACCGTCGGAGGCTGACCGACCGCCCGCCATCGAGCCTTGCGCACCCCAGGGGCGGGTGCTAGCGTCCGCCCGCCCCGCGCCCCACCGGCCTTCGGCCGACCGTCGCCGAAGATCCTGAAGCTCGCCCACCGATGGTCGTCGAAACACTCGCCATTCTCGCCCTGATCGCTTTCTGCGCGGCGGCGGTGATGTTCATCTCGGACGTGCTGTCGGAGCAGTCGCGCACGGAGTCCGTCGCACGGATGATCCTCGTGGGCGCCGTCTTGTCCGGATCGGGTGCGGTTGCGGCGCGGGTCGCGATCGACGGGCTCAGCGCGGTCGGCTCGGCGGGATTCCTGTTCGGCGTGCTCGCCCTGATCATGACCGTGGCGTTCCTCCTCGTGCGGCGTCGCTTCGCGGTCCGGAGCGTGGGTGCGCTGGTGTCTCCGCTCGGCGCGTTGTTGATGGCTGCCTACCTCCTGGCGCCGGTGCGGGCGACATCGGACGAGCCCGCGGAGACGCTGCTGACGCTCATCCACGTTGGGATGGCGATGGTCGGCATCGGGTCGTTCGCGCTCGCTGCGTTGCTCTCGATTCTCTACATCGTGCAGGACCGGCAGCTGCGGAACCGGAACTTCGGGCGCCTCTTCCGCGGACTGCCGAGCCTCGAGGCACTCGACGCGGCGAGTTTCCGTCTCGTGGTGCTCGGCTTCGTGGTCTACACGGTGGCGCTGGTCGTCGGGTTCTTCTGGCTGACGCGCGCGGGAGGGGTCGGTTCCGCGATCAAGTTGACTCCGGCGATCCTGGCTTGGGGCATCTTCGCAGCCGTGATCCACACGCGGGTCACGACCGGATGGCGAGGGAGCAAGGCGGCGATGATGACCGTGCTCGGTTGCGTGAGCACGCTCCTCGTGCTCGCCGGCTACATGGTCAAGGGAATGGGCACATGAACCGGGGCATCGCCTGCGTCGGCATGAGCCACCACAACGCGCCGCTCGAGGAGCGCGAGCGTCTCGCCATGGGCCGCGAGGACGAGCAGGGTGCGGTGCAGCGCCTGAACGTCCTGGCCGGAGTCGAGGAATCGGTCGTCGTCAGTACGTGCAACCGGGTCGAGATCTACGTGGCCGGGGAGCCGGGCCGTCTGGTCGAGGCCGTGCACGAACATGTCGCCTCGGCATGCGGCGTCACCCAGGAATGGCTCGACAAGTACATGTACGCCCGGGAGTCGGATGCGGCGGTTCGACACCTGTTCCGGGTGGCCGCGTCGCTGGACTCCCTGGTCGTCGGAGAGCCGCAGATCGTCGGGCAGGTCAAGAAGGCCTTCACGCTCGCCAGCGATGCCGGCGGCACGGGGCCATTGCTGAACCGGCTGTTCCACAACGCGTTCAGGGCGGCGAAGCGCGTGCGGAAGGAGACCCAGGTCGCTGAGAACGCCGTGTCGGTGAGCTATGCCGGCGTCGAGCTCGCGAAGAAGGTCTTCGGACGCCTGCACGGCAAGTCGGTGCTCGTCGTGGGCGCTGGGAAGATGGGCGGTCTCGCGGTTCGGCACCTGCGCGATGCCGGCGTCGAGCGGGTCTACATCGCCAACCGGACCGCCGACCGGGCCCGCGACATGGCGAAGGCGCTCGGCGCGTCCGCCCCCGCGCTCGACGAGCTGGAACAGCTGCTCGGAGACGTCGACATCGTCATCTCGTCGACCGGGTCCCAGCACTACGTGATCAAGCACGATGTGGTGAAGGCCGCGCTATCGAAGCGGAAGTACCGACCGCTCTTCCTGATCGACATCGCCGTACCCCGCGACATCGATCCGCGGTGCGCGTCTCTGTCCAACGTCTACCTCTTCGACATGGACGACCTGGAGAAGGTCGTCGAGGCGAATCTGGCCGCCCGCCGCGCGGAGGCGGCGCGAGCCGAGACGATCGTCGCCGAAGAGGTCGAGGGAACGATGCGCTGGATCGCCGAGCACGAAGTCGTGCCGACGATCGTCAGCCTGCGCCAGAAGATGACCCGGCTGAAGGACCAGGAGCTGGCCCGGATGCGGAAGGACAACCCTGACCTCCCCGACGAGGCCCGGGAGGCAGCGGAGCGGATGGCCCGCGCGCTGATCAACAAGGTGCTCCACGAGCCAACCGTCTCGCTGCGACGCGCCACAGGCACCGGACACCAGAGCGCCCTCGTCACCGCCGTTCGAAGCCTCTTCGACCTCAACGAGGACGGAGACGGCGGCGTTCAGTCGAAGGAGACAGCATGACCACACTCCGACTCGGCACCCGCGGGTCCGAGCTAGCCCTCCGGCAAGCCCACTGGGTCCGCGACCGCCTCGTCGAAGCCCACCCGAACCTCGAGGTCGAGGTCGTGGTGATCAAGACCAAGGGCGACCAGATCCTCGACCGGCCGCTCGCCGAGGTCGGGGGCAAGGGTCTCTTCGTCAAGGAGATCGAGCACGCCTTGCTCGAGGACGAGGTCGATCTCGCCGTCCACAGCCTGAAGGACATGCCGGTCGAGCAGCCCGAGGGGCTCGTGCTCACGGTGTTCCCGCAGCGGGCCGACCCCTTCGACGCCCTCTGTGCCAGCCAGCCATTGTCGTCGTTGGCCGACCTGCCCGAAGGGGCGCGCATCGGCACCGGGTCGTTGCGGCGCGGCGCACAGTTGGTGCGCCTACGCTCCGATCTCGAGATCGTGGGCATCCGCGGCAACGTCCAGACCCGCCTCGCGAAGCGCGATGGCGACCTCGACGCGGTGGTCCTCGCCAGCGCCGGCCTGCGCCGTCTCGAACTGTGGGAGGACGGGTTCCTCGAACTCACGCCGCCCGAGTTCCTGCCGGCGCCCGCCCAGGGAATCCTCGCGGTGGAGACGCGCGTCGACGATCAGGCGACACGTCATTGGCTCCGGGCGCTCGAAGACGAAGATGCCCGGCTCTGCGCCACCGCCGAGCGCGCGTGTCTCGGCAAGATCGAAGGCGACTGTCACACACCGTTCGCCGCATTCGCCAGCATCAACGGCGGCGTGATGCATCTCTTCGCTCGCCTCTTCGACGACGAACAACGCTGTTTCGAGGCCCGTGGGTCGACCGACGGCCGTCGTGTCGACGTCGGGGCCGCCACCGATGTTGGCCTCCGCGTCGCGAGGGCGCTGCTCCGCACGACCGGGTCCTACGAGACGATCGACTGAATCATGCCGCGCGTGCGCGACCGCGCGCCGGGAACGGCCGCGGGGCGCACCTGACTCACCACCGCAAACGGTCGCGATGGTAGCTCGAACGACGCACTCCGACGCGCGCCACACGGTCTCCGGCCGCCAGATGTGGCGATGACCGCGACGCCGCCCCTCGCAGGGTTGTGCGTCCTCGTGACGAGGAGCCGAGCGCAGGCGAGCAGGCTCACGCGAGTGCTGCAGGAGGCCGGCGCGAAGGTGATCGAGGTGCCGACGATTCGCTTCGAGGTGGCCCGCGGCGGCGAGCTCGATGCCCGGGCCGTCGCGTCGGATACCTACGATGACATCGTCTTCACGTCTCAGACCGCCGTTGCGTCGTTCGCCGACGCCCTGGAGCGCGTCGGTGCGTCGGCCACGTCTCTGCGGGCGCGTATCGCGGTATCCGGTACGGCGACCGCCCGGGTGGCCGGGGAACGGGGTTTTCGGGTGTCCGTGGTCCCGGATCGGTTCGTCGCCGAAGGGTTGGTCGACGCGCTCCTCTCGGAGCCCATCGCGGGCCGTCGCGTGCTCTTCCCGCGAGCTGAAGAAGCTCGCGACGTGTTGCCCGACGCGCTGATCGAGGCCGGCGCGAAGGTCGACATCGTGACCGCATATGCCGCGGTCGCCGACGACGAGGGCAGGGCGGTCCTGCTGGCACGAACTGATGAGGTCGATGTCGTGACGGTGGCTTCGTCGAAGACGATGGTGTTCTTCGACGCCCTGCTCGACGAAGCGTCCCGGGCGCGCTACCGAGACAAGGCGTTCGCGTCGATCGGACCGATCACGTCGAAGACCATCCGCGACCTGGGTTATCGGGTGGCGGTCGAAGCCGGTGAGTCTACGATCGACCGGCTGCTCGCTGACCTGATTTTCTGGTTTAACTCTTCAGCGTAAAGATGATGTCTGACGGCGGATTTTCGATGAAGCGAATGCGGCGAATGCGGCGCGACGAGTTCTCCCGGCGCCTGCAGCGAGAGCACCGGGTCACGACCGACGACCTGATCTACCCGGTCTTCGTGCTCGACGACGCGGGCCGTCGAGAGCCGGTGCCGTCGATGCCGGGCGTCGAGCGTCAGTCGTTGGACATACTCCTGGCGACCGCGGCGGAGTGCGTGGACCTCGGCATCCCGGCGCTCGCGCTTTTCCCGGTCATCGAAGGGGAGAAGGACGCGGAGGGGACGCTGGCCTACGACCCGAACGGGCTGGTCCAACGCACGGTGCGGGCGCTCAAGGAAGCCCACCCCGGCCTCGGTGTCATCACCGATATCGCGCTGGACCCCTACACGAGCCACGGCCAGGACGGACTGATCGACAGCGAGGGGTACGTCCTGAACGACGAGACCGTCGAGGTGTTGGTCAAGCAGGCCCTGTCGCACGCTGCGGCCGGCGCCGATGTCGTCGCGCCTTCCGACATGATGGACGGCCGAATCGGTGCGATTCGAGAGGCGCTCGAGGGAAACGGATATATCCACACGCGAATACTGACATATTCTGCCAAGTACGCGTCGAGCTATTACGGACCCTTCCGCGACGCTGTCGGCTCCGCTGCCAATCTCGGCAAAGCCGACAAGCAGACCTACCAGATGGATCCCGCCAACACGAACGAGGCCCTCTGGGAGGTCGGCCTGGACATCGACGAGGGCGCCGACATGGTGATGGTCAAGCCGGGGCTGCCCTATCTCGACGTCATTCGCCGGGTGAAAGACGAGTACGGCTTCCCGACCTACGCGTACCAGGTGTCCGGCGAGTACGCGATGTTGAAGGCCGCAGCCGCCAACGGCTGGATCGACGAGAAGAAGTGCGTGCTCGAGGCCATGGTCGCATTCAAGCGCGCCGGCGCCGACGGTGTGCTCACCTACTTCGCCATGGACGTCGCCCGCTGGTTGCGCACCCGCTGAGGAGACCCCGAATGCCCGTCCGCCATCACGTCATCGAGCTCCAGAACGTCACCGACGCAGACCTGCGGGCGTGTCTCAACGACGCAGCCGCCGAAGGCTGGGAGCTCGACCACATCGATTATCTGAAGGAACCCGGGGTCCGCAGACCCCAGATGGCGTTCGTCTTCTTCACCCGCCCGGAAACCGAGGGCGAGGACTCCCCATGACGGACACTCCGCTCTTCCTCCGTGCCATTCGCGGCGAAGACACGCCGCGCGCGCCGGTCTGGTTCATGCGCCAGGCGGGCCGTTTCCTGCCCGAGTACCGGGCGCTCAAGGAGAGGTACACGTTCTGGGAGCTCGCGCGTACGCCCGAGCTGGCCGTCGAGGTGACGATGCAGCCGGTGCGCCGCCTCGGCGTCGATGCGGCCATCCTCTTCCAGGACATCATGACGCCTCTTCCGCCGATGGGGGTCGACATCGACTTCCGTCCGGGGCCGGTGATCGCCGATCCGATCCGGTCCAAGGCGCAGGTCGACGCGCTGCGTGTGCCGGAGACCGGCGAGATCGCCCCCTTCGTCGCCGAGGCCATCCGCGGCATTCGCGCCGAATGCCCGGTTCCGCTGATCGGGTTCGGTGGTGCCCCGATCACGATGGCGACCTACCTGGTCGAGGGCGGTGGCTCGAAGGACTACGCGCGCTTCCGCGCCTTCCTCCGTCAGGAGCCCGAGGCCGCCCACGCCCTGATCGACAAGCTGACGGAGGTCAGCCTGCGCTACCTCGCCATGCAGGTCGAGGCCGGCGCCCAGGCGATCCAGCTCTTCGACTCGTGGGCCGGGCTGCACGACACCGAGACCTACAGGGAGTTCGCGTTCCCCTCCAACCGCCGTCTGATGGCTGCGCTCGGGGAGCTCGGCGTGCCGCGCACCTACCTCGCCATCAATGCCGGCCACCTCTACGGCGTCATCGGCGAGCTGCCTTGCGAGGCCATCAGCGTCGACTGGCGACTTCCCCTCTCCGAGTGTCGCCGACTTCTGCCCGGCAAGACGATGCAGGGCAACCTCGACCCGGTGGAGCTGCTCGCACCCCGCGACCGCGTGACCGCAGCGGTCACCCGGGTGCTGGAGGAGGGGCGCGGGGGGGCGCACATCTTCAATCTCGGGCACGGGATGGTGCCCTTCGCGGACCCCGACACCGTCGCCTACGCGATGGAGGTCGTCCGCGCGTTCGACCGCCACGCGCCGCCCGCCCACGCCTGACCGCGAGGAACCTCGCAGCGTCGCCGATGACGTTGGGTGCTCTGCGCGGCCTGCTTCAGGGACGGCACTCGGGCAGGAGCCGCGCCTCGATGAACCGGCGGACCTGGTCGTCGACGGCGGGATCGCTCGCGAGCGCCGACAGGCGGTCTGCGTCGCAGGCGTGGGACGAGACGGCCATCGCGCCGAGAGCGGCTGCGAACACCCCGCGCTCGTCTCGCCAACGGTCGACGTGCGGCCAGAGATCGGCCATCAACGGCGCCTGCCGTGATGCCAGCGCCCGGTACACCGCGGCGGCATCATCGGCGTCGGCCGCCAGCGCGAACGCGAGCAGAGCGTCGTCCGCCGCGGCGTCACCGGCCTCGGCCGCCGCTGCCGCCACCGCGGCGCGCACCTCGGGCCACGGCTCGGCTCCCAGGCGACCGGCGAGAACCGACGGCTCGGAGACGAGTGTGGCCGTCGCCGCCCGGGTTCGCGCCGCCACCAGCCTGACCGCGGGGCTCGGGTCGTCGAGCGCGCCCCGGATGCTCTCGTCGGCGCCGTCCGTGTCGAGCTGGCCGAGGGCCGCCACGGCCGCGGCACGCAGATGGGGCGAGGCGTCGTTTGCAGCGAGGTTCACCAGCGACGGCGCAAGCGCGGTGAGCCCCTGTCGACCGGCGACGACGATGGCCAGACGGGCGACCGTGCCGTTGTCGTGGGTAATCGCGGTGGCGATCCCCGCCGCGATCTCCTCATCGGCGGTCGACGAGCGCGTGGGCAGCGCCGCGGCGGCGCGCAGCAGTCCGGTGTCGTGGTCGGGCCGACCGTCGAGGCTTCGGACGAGTCCGGCGAGGGCCTCGGCCTCGGCGTAGGCGGCCAGCGCAACGACCCGTTCGGCGGCGTCCGCGTCAGCTTCGGCGACGAGGACGAGCAGGGGGGCCAAGGCGGCGAGCTCGCCGTGCAGACTGGCGCCGGCGACGTGCTCGATCCCACCCAGCAGGCGGTCGCGTGCGACCGGGTCGGTGGTGGTGAGGGCGGCCTCGACGAGGGCGGTGAGTGAGTCCGCTCCGCGCAACGTTCCGATCACCGCTTCGGCGGCATGGGGGCTGGCGGCGCCGTCTGCGAGGACGGCGGCGCGGATCTCCGCGTCGGCGTCGCGCTCGACGAGCAGCGGGGTGAGGGCGTTCGCGGAGCACTCCGAGCCGGCCAGGAGGAGTGCTTCGGCAAGCGGGGAGCCCGGGTCCGGCAGGTCGAGGTCCTCCCGCAGGGCGTCGACCGCGAACGCGAGATCCGACGGGCGGCCGTCGTCGCAGGCCCGCTCGATGGCCGTCGCCCACACCTCGACGAGCCGGTCGCCGCCGCCGAGCTCGTCGACGGCGGTCACTCCGTGCAGCTCGGCGATACCGACGGACTCGGCACCCCCGGCGTCGATGATCGTGACCATCACGCAGCGGGTCTCGATCGGCTCGGGGAAGCGGTATCGTTGGAGGTCCGAGCTCTCGGGGGAGACGACGAACCCCCGTCCGTCGTCGACGGAGACGAGCAACCGCGTCGGACCGGGAAGGTCGGTGCCCCCGGGGGCCAGGTCGATGCCGACGAGAGCGACGGTCTCCGGGACCACGGCTTGCAGCCAATCGCCCTCGCCGCCGCCGAGCTCGGTTTCTCGCCATCCGGTTCCGGAGTCGCCGTCGCTGAGCGGCCGGCGGGACTCGCCCTCGTCCCCGGCGGCGCTCGCGAACCAGCCTCGGTCGAAGCGGACGATCGGGTCGCCGAGCTCCGTGGTCGGCTCTGGCGTCAGCTCGGGAGCCCCGTCGTCCCACGCCGGGGTGATCCGCACGGGGCGGAAGCGCGCGCGATCGCGGTCGAGCACCCGCGGTCGCTCCCAGCGGATTGCGCCGCCGCATGGCCGCGCCGTGCTCCGGTCGCTCATCACGATCTCCGGCTGTCCATCCCCGTCGAGGTCGTGCGCGACGATGTCGGCCGGGGTCGCCAGCGCGTCGTAGGCTTCGCGCCACAACAAGCGCGCGGGCTGCGTCGCGTCGAGTTCGAGCAATAGCCTCGTCTCGGTCGCGTCGACGGTCGGCAGCGCGGGGCGCAGTACGACGACCACCACCGGCGATCCGGCGTCGCCGACCGGCTCGACGACGAGCACTGGGCGGTCTTCGAATGGGACGACCTCGGAGATCACGGCGCCGTCCACGCCCATCTCCCAGCCCCCCTCGAATACCGCCGTCACGACGAGTTCGACCTCTCGGTCGCCGACGGGCAGACGCGTCTCGGCGATCACCGCGGGCTCGGAGAGCGCCTCTCCAGCCGGCTGCGCCGACGCCGCCCCGTGCGTCGAGACGGTCGAGAGGGCG
>CAZFPM010000012.1:38668-49285 GCA_964520965.1 uncultured Myxococcales bacterium | reverse complement strand
AGGTCCGCGTGGCCGCGATTCGGGCGATCCAGGACTTCACCGAAGCGTACCGCGAAGCGTGGCGGCGGTTCAGCGAGGGCGAGTACGACGTCGTCTTCCCAGCCGGGACCTGGTGGGTCTGCCGGTACGCGAGCGCGGTGGCGGCGAGCCCGCCCTGAGCGGGCGCAGACACCGAGAAGCCATCATTGGGGGTCAATGGGGGCGCGCGACGCCCGACGGACACGTGCGCTCGGAGCGAGAGCCAATCTGGCCAACGAGGCGGCACGGAGCTGCCGGCGGGCAACGCCGGCGCTCCGACGGGCGGGAAAGACCCGACTCGCTGCGGGCGGGCGGCACGCGGCGGCCAGCCCTCACGCAAGTACCTTCGGGCGGGTTCGCCCCACGCGGCGCCCGCGCCCGCCGGCCTCGGCGCCATCTCGTAGCGGAGCGCTCAGCAGGCCAGCCGCTGCTCCAGCGGGACTCCCGGATGCAGGAACAAGCGCTCCCGGAAGGCGATCTGCGTGTCCAACGCTTCGTGGATCAGCGAATGGAGACGGCTGATGTCGTAGTGGAGCGCGTGGTAGTAGCGCTGCCGGTCGTGCGCGTGGATCAACGCCGGCGGATACCCGTGCGTGAAGAGAATCTGGTTCGACACCAGCCGCGACACGGCCGCGCTGTGTTCCTCGAAGGGCCAGATCCGCGTCAGCCGATAGCCCGTCCGAATCGCCAGCTCCACCGGGTGGTCGAGGTAGATCCGCCGGTTGACGTCGGCGAGGGTCGCATTGAGCTCCCGCTCGATGTCCTCCGGCTCGACGACATCGTGCTTGTACGCTTCCGTCGCTCCCGGGTCGGCCCTGATCGGGCTGCGCGGCTGATGGCCGCAGATGATCGCCTGGTATTCCAGCAGCGTGCCCCGCGTCACCCGCTCACGCTTGACGCTGGCCAGCTTCAGACGGCGCACGGCCTCGTGGTACCGACGGATGCGCTTCAACAGCTCGTCGTCGCAGTAGTCGCGGCCCGCGCGGCCCGACATGGCGCGCTCGAGATCGTCGGCCGTCAGCACGACGCCTTCCAAGCTGAGCTCGTGGTAGAGCCAGCTCAGTAGAAAACGACGCTGGAAAGCGCGCTGCGCCCAAACCGGCGCTCGCAGCTCAGCGTACTGAACCGCGTCCAACCTGTCGTCCAATCTGATGTACGAGAGTTCCATCCAGTCCTCCGTAAGGCCGGCGCGAAGCAGTGCTTCCCCAAGTACTCGGACTTCGCTTCGGTCCTTCCGGTGACCCGGAACTCTGAAACCCAACCTAGCGACCACCCGAGTTCGCGTCAAACCCCCACCCGGAGATTCCTCGACCCCCAGGCGGAACCCGGTTGCCCGCGCGCGCCGGTTGCTCTAGAGCACCGATCAGGTAACGGGACCGAGCGAGTCCAGATCGGTTCGTTCGAGGCCAAGAAGCGAGGAGAAAGCGTGCTGGTAGCACGTGTTCGACGAGCGACGCTGGGATCGCGCGAACCGGTCGGACGTGCGACGGGACGTTACCTGATCGGTGCTCCAGGAGCCCCCCTCCACCCCGTCGGACGGCCTGTCATCGTGCGCTTCTTCGTCAGCCTCGGCTCCAATCTCGACGACCGCCACGCCAACATCGACCGCGCCGTGTGCGGTATCCGGGACCTCGTCGATGCGGTCGTGCACGTCTCCACGCCGATCGAGACCGCGCCGATGTACCTCGTCGACCAGCCCGAATTCATCAACGCCGTCGCCTGTTTCGACGCCGACATCGAACCACGACGACTCCTCGATCTCCTGCTGCGGCTCGAGCGACGGCTCGGGCGCGTACGCGGAGAACGCTTCGGTCCGCGGATCATCGATATCGACATCCTCGCGGCCGACGATCTCGTCATCCGTGAAGACGACCTCGAGATCCCCCACCCCCGCATGCACGAACGCGCGTTCGTCCTCGGCCCTCTCGCCGAGCTCGCTCCGGAGTGGGTGCACCCGTCGCTCGAACTCACCGCGGAGCA
This sequence comes from uncultured Myxococcales bacterium, assembly GCA_964520965.1. GTDB lineage: Bacteria > Myxococcota_A > Bradymonadia > REDH01 > REDH01 > CAZFPM01. The sequence goes on along the minus strand of CAZFPM010000012.1, from coordinate 47,287 downwards.
GATGCTCGTCGCCCTCACCGACCCCCAACCGATCGAGGACGCCGGATGAGAACCCTCCCGCCTGGGCTCGTACTGATCGCCCTCGTCGCCGCATGCGTGCCGGACACCACCGACCCCAACGCAGGAGCGTCGATCGCCTTCGACGCCCCCGTTGCGCCACGCCTCGTCCCCGACGAGGCCATCGCACCACTCCGCCCGGACGCCGATCGCGCCACCCCCGAACAGGCCGCGCTGATCGAGCGGATCGTCGAAGCCGGAGACGACTTCTTCCAGCGACAGCCCGACGCCACCGTGCTCGACGAGACCGAGCTGGTCTTCTTCTCCGTCGGCCGAATCGCCGACCTCGTCGACCTCTACCGACAGCGGGTCGACAACGGCGACGAGAGACTCCGACCGCGGCTCGCATGGCTCTACCAGCGGCTCGGCCTGTTCACCGCCGCCATCGAGCAGTCTGACCTCGCGCGACAGAACACGCCCGACGCCGCGGAGGCCTGGTTCGTCTACGGCTTCGTCCTCGGGCAGGCGAGCGAAGGCGACCGCGAGTCCCTGCGCGTGGTCCGCGACGCCTACGCCCGTGCCGTCGAGCTCGATCCCGCGTTCGTCGGTCCGGGAGGCGTCACCGCTGCCAGCCTGCGGAGGCAGGTCAGCGATCTCGACGGACGCCCGGCGCCTCGGCACTGACCGCCAACGGCTCCACCCGACAACCTCCGGGGAGCTCCGGATCGCCCAGAAGCGCCGCGTACACCGCCCGGGCCGCGAGCACCTCTTCGATATATCGTCGCACCGTCGGATAGGGCGTTCGCGCGAGCCAGAGGTCGGCGTCGGTGGACGAGTCCGGGCGCCACGTCCGCACCAGGCCGGCCCCGACCGCGTACGACGCCGTCGCCACCTCGGCGCAGCCCTCCACCGATGCGAGCACCGAAGCTCCGAGGCGCACATTCAGGGCGGGGTCGTGCAGCGAGCGCCGGCCGATCCGGCGGGGCTCGCCCAGCCATCCGGCCGCGCGGCGGCCGGTCGACCGTCGCACCTGCATCAGACCGCGGGCCCCGGCGCGCGACACCGCATCGGGATCGAAGCCGGACTCCCGGCGCGCGACCGCCAGGACCCACCCCCGGTCGATCCCCGACTCGGCCGCCGCCGCCGCGACCTCCTTGTCGTAGGGTGTCGGGTAGGCGATCTGCAGCACCCGACCCGGCACCAGTGCCAACGTCTCCCGAGGAAACGACGACATCGGAACGTGGCGCCCCAACAGCCACAGCGCCTCGGCCTCCTCACCGCGCTCGGCCAGCAGCTCCGCCGCCAGCGCTGCCGTGAGCGGCACGCTCGGACCGAAGAGCTGCGCCTGGTAATACGCCTCGTCCCGTGCCGCGCCCGAGAGGCCGAGCGCCGCCAACACCATCGCGGAGCGGCCGGACTCCTCGACCGACCATCCGGGTGACGAATCTCGTATCGCCGCGATCAATCGGCGGTGTTTCGAACCCCCGTCGGCTCTCGTCAGTCGGCCGTCGGCGAGAATGCCATGGTACGACAGTGGCGCCGCGGCCCAGGCCTCGCGGTAGGCTGCCACCGCCGCGTGCGGTCGACCCGAGAGCTCCAGCGCGCGCCCCCGCCAGTAAGACGACTCCGCGGTGGGTTCCGTGCTCGCCAGCAGCGTCAACGCCTCGCCCCACGCGCCCGCCGCGAGCCGGTCTGCTGCGATGTCCACCGCTTCCGCGCCGAGGGCCTCCAGGTCGGCGATCCCGTCCAGACAGGTGCGCTGTACACCAAACTCGCCGAGTGTTCCCGCGAGCACGGCGCAGGCCACCGCGGCCTCGTCCGGGCGTGCGGTGGGGAAGCGGGTCCGCATGTCCAGGACCGCCGCCAGGGCCTCTGCATCGCGGTCGGAGCGGCGCAACTCACCCACCAGGCTCCAGGCCGCCAGCGCCGCCGACCCGGTGTCCGCCGCCGCTACGTCCCTCAGATCGCGCTCCCGGTCCTCGTCGGAGCGGCGACCCAACGCCGCGAGCCAGGCGTCGAAGCCGTCCCGATCCTCGAACGACGGCCGCAGCGCCGACGCGATCTCCCGGGCCGCGTCGTCCTCTCCGGCTCTGATGGCGCGGTCGATTGCGCCGATGGCCGCAGATCGGGCGACCGGGTCGGTCGGGGCCACGGCAAGCAGCTCGAGCGCCGGTATGGCGCGCCCGTGCCGCGCGACCCCGTCCGGCAGCCACCGCGCCCGCAACGCGACCCGGACTGCGGGCGCCTCGGTGAGCAGCTCCCATCGCCACCGCTCCACCGATCCGGACAACCAGCCCGAGGGTGTCGCTGCCGCGATCGCAGACGCCGCGGCGCGGAGTTCGTGCGGCCGCAGATCGCCGGACTCCATCAGCGCCCCCAGCGACCCGAGAGCCGCGGCCCCGAGCGACGCGAGCTCGACATCGACGGGCGGAAACGTCGCGCGGGCCGGCCGGCCTGAGCGGCGCCACGCATACGAGGCGAGGTCGGCGCGTGCGTGCGCGGCCTCTCGATAGTGGTCTCGAGCCCGAGACCGGTCGCCGAGGCAGCGACTCACCTCTCCCGCGAGCAGCTCGAGCGCGCCCACGGGCGCGCTCTCACCAGCCTGTGCCGTGGCCCGAGCGACGTGGTCGAGATCCGAGGGATCGCAGCTACCCGAATCTACCCGGGCTGCGATCGCGCGGAGGGCGGGAGCGTCGTCCAGCCCCGCGAGAAGCGCCGCGCGCCCGCCGGCGAGCCGCGTCGCGGCTTCGGTCCCATCGGCGACCGCGGTGTCCACCCTTCGTGACGCCTCGCGGGTCGCCGCGGCGCTCCAGCTCGGTCCCGACAGCCCCCGCAGGCGCGCAGGCTCTCCGCGCGACAGAGCCGCGACCACCACCACGCCGACCAGCACGGCCAGAAAGGTCGCGGTCGAGCGGAGCAGATTGCCTGTGGGACGTCGGTTCACGAGGAGAGCCGGGAACTCGCGTGGACGGCTGGGGTCAATACCCGCAGACGCCGACGGCGACCAGCCCCGGGTCGTCTACCGCACGAGCCATTGACGGCGAGCCGCGGGTATGGCCGTTTGTTCGCGCCTTCCCCCACCGATACGCTGCGTGACCGACGACACCCCCACAGAACCCACCGAGGGAGACAGCGCGTTCGAGTCTCGAGACCTGTCGTGGTTCGACGGCGGTGCCCCGGTGCCCGACGATTTCGTCGACGACGAGCTCGTCAACATGGACTCGGCGGACGCGTGGGGGCAGCCGATGGTGTTGGCGCTGCTGGCGACTTTCGCCCTGATCCTCGCGTTCCAATACACGTCGGATCTGCGCTTCTTCTTCACGTCGCGCACCGCGGTGGATCTCAACGCGGGCACCGATGACGAGTACACGATCGCCGACAGCTGGAGCGCCAGCGGCGACCTCGTGCTGCCCTCGAACCGCTACGTGGCGGTGAGCGGAATCTCCGAGCGAAAATCCGTGGCCCGCGATCGGCTCTTCTACAAGCTCGTCGGCGCCCAGATCTACGTGGAGCGGGTCGTGATCGACGAGCGTCCTCGGATCCTCCGCGGGCAGCCGATCCCGGTAGAGCGCGGCCAGGAGAGCATCCGCCCCCTCCACGACGAGCCCGGTCGGTTGATCGCCTTCTCCGACCTGCCCAAACGCTACTCGCGCCTGATCCAGTTCTACTCGGACAACTACCGGGTCCACTTCTGCGGCTTCGAGCCCTCGGACCTGTTGGCGCAATACCAATACCGAATTCGGCAGGAAGCGAGCCGCGACCTCGAGCTCGAGCTCGGCCGAACCCCGACGGACGAGGAGATCTCCGCCCGCGCCGGCCCCGGGGCGACCTGCCAAAGCGGCTACCTTCTGCTGTCCGGGGATTCCCCTGCCGACTATTGGTTCTTTCCGCTGCTCTATCTCGCGTTCGGCCTGATCATGTTCGGCAGCGCGTTCTTCGCCGCGCGCCGCCTGCGCTCCGGGAGCGAAGATCGACGCCCGGGCACCTGACCTGGGAACCGGCGTCCCGCGCCGCGGGAGGCTCACGCTGCTTGCTCGGCCGGCGGGCGGACCTAGAATCCCCCGAGGCCCGAGAGCGGAATCGAAGCGGCGGCATCGCCGTTGAACCCTGACAACGTCACCCGTGGAGCGCGGATGTTCGACTTTCAACGCTACGTCGAGGTCAAGAAGAACCCCAACGCCAAACGCAACGACCGCGGCTTCGGCGAGTACGCCTACAGCGGCGACGTGCGGGTGTTGAACTCCCTCTCGTACGTCAAGCCCGTCCGCATCGCCGCCGAGGCGTCCGTACGGGTGTTCAAGTCGTGGTTCCAGTCGGACATCCTGGGCCGCTCCGTCAAGGTCAGCGCCCGTCAGTTTCCCCACCTCTACGGCATCGTCCGCGAATGTGCGGAGGAGCTGTCGATCGCGATCCCGACGGTCTACGTCACCCAGGACTTTTCGCAGATCAACGCCGGGACGCTCGGCACCGAGACGGACAGCTTCGTCCTGATCAACTCGGCGACCATCGACCGACTCGACGAGACCGAGCTTCGCTTCGTGATCGGCCACGAGTGTGGACACATCCAGAACTCGCACGTGACCTACAACACTGCGCTGCACTTCGTCACCGAGATGGCGGGGGTCTTCGTGCGCTGGGTGATCACACCGGCCCGGGTCGCCCTGATGGGCTGGAGCCGCCGCGCCGAAGTCACCTGCGATCGGGCCGGCCTGGTATGCTGCCGCGACTCCGAGGTCGCCACCAAGACACTCGTCAAGCTCGCGGTCGGCAGCCAATCCCTGGTCGAACAGGTCGACCTGGACGACTACTTGGCCCAGATCGACCAGATCAAGGAGGGCGTCGGACGCGTCTCCGAGTACTTCCTGAGCCACCCCTACCTGCCCAAGCGAGTCAAGGCGCTGCGGCTCTTCGCCGAGAGCTCCTACTACCAGCACCACATCGGGAACGAAGGCGGCGTCGCCCTGTCCGAGATTGACAGGCAGGTCGACGAGATCATAAGTGTCCTCTAGGTCTTTGAAGACTCGGGTAGGACAGCTCACCGTCCCGCGTGCGCCGGCATGGGAACCGCTTGGCCTCCGGCCCCGGCGATTTACTCCGAACTACGTGATCGATGCCCCAGAGCGTGGGCACACCTCACTCGGAAAGACGACGGAACAACCGTCAGGTTGCCGAGGTTCCGGTGTGACCACCAGAGAGGGCCAGCACGTCGGACACCCCACCGGGGTCCTCGGGTCGAACGCGCACCACTGCCCCCCGCACGAGCCCGGGACGGATTCCGAGTCAAACCGCCCGAGTCTTCAAATGACCCCCCTGCCCCGACCGGTCGTCACGACGAGCGGTCCGCACGAGGAGCCATGCGCCCCATGAACGCCGAAGAACTCTCCGGTCGTATCGCCGATTGTCTCTCCGCACTCGCCGACGTCGCCGCCGCCAGCGGCATGCACTCGATCGAACGCGAGATCCGCGAGGAGCGACTGCCGGCCCTCCGCGAGGGCCGCATGAGCATGGTCGTGCTCGGCGAGTTCAACCACGGCAAGTCGACCGCGATCAACGCGCTGCTCGAAACCGAAGTGCTCCCGACCGGCATCACACCGACCACGAGCGTGATCACCCACATCCTGTCCGGCGCCGGACCGGCGCGCGTCGTCCGCGACAGCGGCGTCCAGGAGGTCGCCGGCGACGCGCTCCACGACATCGTCACCACCGAGCCCCCCGAAGATCTCCGTCACGTCGAGATCCGGGTCGAGTCCGAGTTCCTCGCCGAGGGACTCTTTGTCGTCGACACGCCGGGGGTCAACGACATCTCGAAGCAGAAGGTCGAGATCACCTACGGCTACGTCCCCCGCGCCGACGTGATCGTCTACGTGCTCGACGCCACGCAGGCGCTCAAGCGCTCCGAGATCAACTTCATCGAGAATCGCCTGATCCGGAACAGCCAGGACCGGCTCTTCTTCCTCCTCGGCAAGGTCGACGCCTTGTCCCAACCAGAGGTCGACGAGATCCTCACCCACGTGCGCTCGAAGCTCACCGATCTCGTCGGCGAGGTCCCGATCTTCCCCGCCAGCGCGCGACGGGCGATCGAATCCGGCGACGAGGGCTTCGAAGCGTTCCGCGATGCAATCCGGCAGTACCTGACCGAGCAGCGCGCGGCGATCGTCGTCGAGGGCGGCCTGCGCACCGGGCGACGGCTCGGATCCCTCATCGACCAGAGCCTCGCCATCGAGCTCGGCGCTCTGCACCTCGAAACCGACGAGCTGACGCGCCGGGTGGACTCGGTCAAGAAGAAACTCTCCCGCAGCCGCATGATGGTCTCCGAGAACCTCGCCCTGATCGACGAACGCACTGCCGAGATCACCGCGACGGCCCGCGAGGCGACCCAGACCTTCGTCCGCGACTTCACCGCGGCCCTCCCGCGGGAGATCGAACGGGGCGCCACCGACGACCTGAAGCGATATCTGCCCGACTTCATCCACGACACGTTCAAGGAGTGGCTGGAGGCCGAGGGAACGCACGTAGCGCTCAAGCTGGAGCTGCTCGCCGAGGAGATCATCGCCATCACCAACCGGAACATGCGCGAGGCGATGGAGGAAGTGCAGTCCGAGCTCGGCCTGCGCACCCGCGATCTCGACCTCGAGGTAGACACCTTCGGGTACGACGTCGGCGTCTTCGCCCTCGGAGCGCTCGGGGTCACCTTCCTCGCGTTCTCCAACCTCCTCGTCGGCGGACTGCTCACCATCGCCGCGCCGGTGCTCGCCTTCGTGATGAAGGACAAGGTCGACGCGGTGATCCGCGACCGCGCGAAGGAGCAGGGCCTGGCGGCGATCCGAAACGCCGGTGCCAAGGTCGAAGCCGAGTTCGAGAGCGTCATCGCCGAGTTCGCCGAAAAGCTGAAGCAGTTCGTCGAAGACTCCGGAGACCGGCTCTACCGCCAGGTCGCCGAGGCGCTCGACCGCGTCGTCGCCGAGCGGGAAAAGCACGCCGATGCTGGTGAAACGCTGGAGCTGGAGCTCTCCGATGTCCGCGATCGGGTCGCCGAGACCCGAGCAACACTGGAGGCGATTCGGGCCGAAGTCCTCGCCGACGAGGCTCGACCGGAGACCTGATAACGCGGGTTTCTTGATCCGCGCCGTCGCTTTTGGCTGGATCGGGGGGTAGATGGGCTCGATTGACACTCTCTTCGGGCGCATGCTAGCGTGCGCGCGCCGCTGTGGCCGTGCCTTTCCCGTGGCTTCACGTTGCTCAGCAGATTCCGCACTGACTTTCGCGCGACGTCGTGGCGACTCCATCTAGGGGCCATGTCGGCGGTCGTCGCGTTCGCTGCCCTGACCGGGTGCCAGACACCACCGGAGGTGGGCGTCGGCCAGCCGGTCACCCAGGGGACCGTCACCGTGACCGTGCGGGGCATCGAGCTCGCCTACCTCGACTTGGAGGGGCCGACCGGCGCCGTCCAGACCGAGGACCCGCTCCTGACTCTCTCGCTGGCGGTCACCAACGCCGGGCCCGACATCGTTCGCTACGACCTCGGCTGGGACGCCTCGGCCAACACGCAGGCACAGGCGCCACTGCTCTTCGTCGACGCCGGCCCCGAGGCCGAGCCCACCGACGGAGCCAACGTCGCGGCCGCGCTACTGAACACGCTCGTCTACCTCGACGACCCGATCACCCAGTCCATCTCGCTGGCCGCGGGCGAGACCCGCGACGACGTGCTCCTCTTCCAGGTCCCGCACGAATCGACTACCGGGCTCGTCCTCAGCCTTCCGCCGGCGATGTTCGGGCCCGAGATCGAAATGCCGGCCTACGTGCGCATCCCATACGGAGGCCTCGAGCCCAGCCGACCGTCGGCCGCCGGGTTCGGAGAGACCGTCGCCGGCGCCGGATACGCGTTCGCCGTCCGAGGCTCCTCAGTCGTCAGGGCGCGCCTCGCCAACGCCGAGGGCCGCGAGGGTTTCTCCCAGGAGCCCCTCCTCCGCGTGGACTTCACGCTGACCAATACCGGCGAGTCCACCATCGAGTACGTACCGACCTCGGCGAGCCACGCCATGGACCCACCCGTGCTCCTGACCTCCGACGGACAGGCGATCAGCCGCGTTCAGTTCGGCACCGGGGTCTCCCCCGTCGGTCAGGTCACCGGTCGCCGACCGGTCGGGCCCGGAGAATCCTACGACGGCTTCCTGCTCTTCGAGCGTCCCCCCGCCGAGGTGAGCGCGATTCGCCTCGTCGTTCCCGGCAAGCGCTTCGGCACCACGGGGTTGGTCCGCGTCGAGTTCCCGTACGTGTTCTCCACCCCGCCACCGCCTCCCGAGCTCACCCCGCAGGTGGTCAACGCACCAGCGCCGATCGAGTAGGGCCGGTGCGGCGATGATCTCCGACACTGGAGTCGACGGCGTGACCGAGGTCACCTTCGTCGGCACCGGAACCGCGTTCCCCGAGCCCCACCGCGGCCCGACCTGCACCCTGTTGCGCGACGGCGGGAAGACGCTCGCCGTCGATCTCGGCAGCGGCCAGGTGCTCTGGCGCTTCGAGCCTTTCGGTCCCGAGGGCCGCGAGCGGGGGATCTACAATTTCTACACCGGGCACGAATTCGGCGATATCAATGGTGACCAGATCCAGGACTATCTCGTC
>CAZFPM010000012.1:0-38658 GCA_964520965.1 uncultured Myxococcales bacterium | reverse complement strand
CAGCGGCAGCCTCCAGAAACTCGCCGCGCTCGAAACGACGCCCCTGAACCTCGACGGGCTGGTCCTCACCCACGCCCACCTCGACCACATCGCCGATCTCCTCCCGCTCCTCTTCGCGCTTCACGTGCCGGGATACGATCGAGCACGCCCCCTCGAGGTGTTCGCGTCGGCGGGAACGCTCGCGGTGATCGAGCGAGCTCGGGCGGCATTCGGAAAGTGGCTCGATGCCGGGGAGAGCCAGGTGTGCTTCCACGCCGTATGCCCCGGCGACACGTTCGAGGTCGCCGGCTTCGCAGCTGAAGCCGGTGCCGTGCACCACGACGCGACCTCGCTTGGCCTCCGCATCTCGACGCCGGCCGGCGCGATCCTCGCCGTGCCCGGAGATACCGGACCCTGCGAGGGCCTCGTGGACCTCTGCCGAAACGCCGACCTGGCCGTCGTCGAATGTTCGCTGCCCGACGGCGTCCCCATCGAGGGGCACATGACCTCCACGGGTCTCATCGACCTCTGCCGGGACGCGGCTGTGCGGAGGCTCGCGGTCGTCCATCGGTATCCCGCCGCCATCGTGTGCGACGTGGTCGAGGAGCTCCGCGCCGGCCTCGGATCCGGGGTCGTCCTGGTGCCCGACGACGGCGATCTCGTCGAACTGAGCGCTCATGTCACGGAAGCGTAAGCGACCCGCTGGGGGCGGCGGCCGCAAGCGGCGTGACGCGCCGGGAAGGGAGCAGCTGCAGTCCACGCTCGCCGATCGACTCGGTCGGCAGCTCGAGGACCATCGCGACACGCTGGCCAACCGGCCGCCACCGCCGGATGAACCCCCGGCCGAGCCGACGGCCGAGCCGCGGCGCCTCACCGAAGAGGAGTTGATGGCCGAGGCATTCGCCGCCGCCGGCGACGGCGAGACCATTGCGGCCAAGTTCTCCGGACGCGGATACGACCCTGGGGACGTGAGCGTCGCGACACACGAAACCGAGTCGGTCGAGGAGTCGGCCGATGCCGGACCTGACCTTCATCCGGACGACCTCGTGTTCATCGAGGCGATGGCCGCAGAGGTCGAACGTATCCCAGAAGACGACCGCTCCCGGCTCGCCGACAAGGATTGGGTCGGCGCCTCATGGCACACCGCCGGGCAACTCGAGCGACTCAGCGACGAGGACCTGCACGAGCCCGGACTCTCCGGCGCTCAGCGATCGCTTCTCAAGCGGTCACGCCGCGCCGGAACGATGCCCGTGCTCAACATCCGCCGGGAGCGCGCCAGACAGGCGCTGGGCGCGCTGGAAGCGTTCATCCGCGGCAGCCGCGCGCGCAACGTGCGCTTCGTCCGGGTCATCCACGGCAAAGGCAGGCGTTCGGAAGGCGATCCGGTGCTCAAACCGGCCGTGGTCCAATGGTGCGAGACAGAAGGGGCCGAACATGTGCTCGACTGGGCCCCGGAGACGGACCGGTCCGGAGAGTACGGCAGCGTGGTCATCGAGCTCGCGCGTGCGCGGCGGAGGCGCCGATGAATCGAAGGGAATTCGAGGCAACGCTCGCGACACTGCGCCGGGAGCTCGCCGGGGACGCAGGGCAGCGCACGAACCACGCCTCGACCGACTGCCTCGCGTGCACCGGCTGTACGTTCTGCGATTCGTGTCGGTCGTGCTATCGCTGCAACTACTGTCGCGCCTGCGAATTCTGCACGCGATGCACGCACTGCGTCGACTCGCGCCAGCTCCACGACTGCGCCTATTGCGAAGGCTGCGCCGACTGCGCCGGGTCACGCTATCTCGTCCGGTGCGAGGCCTGCATCGACTGCACGTATTGCTTCGGATGCGTCGGGTTGACCGGCAAGGACTTCCACATCCTGAACCAACCCTACGACCGGAAGGCCTACTTCGAACTCACCGCCGCGCTGCGCGAAGAGCTCGGGCTCTGACCGACGAGCGGGCCGGGGGGCCGGGGCGAGCGAGCTGCATGCCGGTGGCATGTGCCGAGTGAGCAACGCCGCCACCGGCGGCACGGGCAAGCCGGAACCCGAGGCGGCCGATGAGCCTTGGTGTCAGAAGGTGTAGCCGACGTTGAAGTGGAGCCGCCCGAACGCCTCCCCGGGACGCCTCCCCAGGACCGCTCCATAGTCGAAGACCACCGGCAGAAGGTCGGCGATGATCCACCGGATCCCGAACCCCGCGGTCGAGCGGAACTCCCCGAGCCGCAGGTCGCCCAGGCGCTGGGCCAACTGCCCGGTGTCGACGAAAAGCGCGCCTGCGAGATCCAGCTCGGCGATGAACGGATAGCGCAGCTCCAGGTTGCCTCCGACCACGACATCGCCACCGAAGGCGGTCGTGTCGGTCGACGAGACCTCGCCCTCTGCAAACCCGCGCAACGTCGTCACGCCGCCGAGGCTGAAACGCTCGGACACCGGCAGCGACAACCCGGACTCGGTGCGAAAACCGCTGAGAATGCCGCCAAAGGCCGTGCCAAACCGCCCGTTCACGCCGACGACGAAACGGCGTCCGACGGGAATGAACCCGCTCATCCGTGTCGTGAACTTCGTGAAACGCTCCGAGTTGAGCACGCCGAAGAAATCATCGGCCATCTCGATGTCGGCCTCGACGAAGTAGCCGCGGGTCGGGTTCAGCGGGTTGTCGCGCCGACGGTCGAACGTGACCCGCGGCGACAGCGACAAGATGAGCGCCGGGTCGAACTCGTCGTTCTCCAGCGCCGGATCGCTCTGGTCGAGGGTCTCCGTCCTCCGCACACCGAGGCCCAGCTCCAGAGACAGGCCCTCGACGGCGTCGAACTCCTCGCGAACGCGCGCATCGAACGCCAACTCGCGCTCGAGCGGCGCCGGAGGCACCGCCAGGAGATCGTATCGGTAGCGAAGCTGGGCCTGCGACTCCCACGGATCCTCCATTCGCCGAGAGAGATAGAAGCGGCGATCGAGGTACACGATGCCCGCGCCCGCCCGGAACTCGCGGAGAGAGAGCCGGTCGGGGTTCAACACGTCGAAGTCGAAATTCCCCAGGAGCCGGATCTCCTTGGCACGGCCGAACACGTTGATGTCCCGGAACGTGGGCTCGTTCGCCAGCACCAGGAGCAGGCCGTCGGCCTGCGCCAGGCGGGCTTCCAGGCCGACGCGATGCTCGAGGAAACGCGAACTCGACTCCTCCAACTGCACCACCACGTGCGATACCTCGCCGGTCGACGGATCCGGTGTCGCCCCAACCGTGGTTACGCGAACCGAGTCGAAGAGGGCCAGCGCACGCAGGCGCGACTGTCCGCGCAGCAGAAGCTGGTAGTCGAACGGGGCACCGATACGGAAAGGCAGCTCGCGGCGAACCACGCGCTGACGCGTATCGAAGTTCCCCCGAATCAACGCTTCGCCAAATTCGATCCGACGGCCGCGCGTCACGTCGTGCACGACCGAGACCGCTCCTCCCAAGGGCGGCGCCGCCGACTCCTCGGCCGACGGAACCAGCAGTCGGCACTCCTCGACGATCAATGCTCCCCGACGGATGCGGGTGCAGGCGGTCTCCCCGGCTCGGTCCAGTGAGCGAGCGCGATCCGGTGAACGAACCGAGGGCAGACAGGAGACATCGATCGGGCCGGCGTCACCCGGCGCCTCGCAGCGGGTGTCGATCGTCGCGAAGCTGTATCCGCGCTCGAAGAGGACGGCGAGCGCAACCGCCCGGTCGTCCGCCAGGCTGGCAGCGTCGTACGCACGAGCGCCCTGGTGTCCGGGGTCGGCCTCGCGCCGGCGCGCGAGGATCGCGTCCTCCACCCGCTCCGCCGTCGACTCGTCGAGCCCCTCGACCCGCACGCCCGAGATGGTCGTCTGCGGTCCTTCGACGACATGCACGGTGACGTAGAGGCTTCGCCCGGCGTCATCGCCCACCAACGTGACGCGGGGGACGACCGCCTCCAGGTGGCCGTGTGCGCGGTATACCCGCTCGATCGCCGCGATGTCGTTCGACAGAAGGGAGCGCTGCAAGTACCCGCCGGTCGCGAGAATATCGTACTCCGACGTCCCCATCGACTCGCGAAGAACCTCCTCGGGCAACGACGTCACTCCCTCGAACGCGATCTCCCGGATCTCGGAGGCGTGCCCTTCGTCGATGGTGAAATACAGCGCCTGCGCCCCCTCCGACGCAGCCGGTCGCTGAAACGTGATGTCCGCAAAAAAGTGGCCGACCGTCTCGTAGAGCGACTGCAGCTCTCCCACCGCGTGGAGGATCTCCGCGTCGTCCACGAATCCGGTCTTGTAGAACGTGAGCGCCTCGAGCAACTCGCGATCCGAGAAGAGACGGTTACCGCTGAACCGGATGTCCCACCAATCCCCCTCGCGAACCTCGACGAACAGGTCGACGCTCCCGGCCGAGTCGTCGACGCGGAAATCGTCGAACGCGATGCGCGCCTGGATATAGCCAAGCTCCCGGTACCGACGGATCAACGCCCGCTGAGCCCGGGCGAATCGGTCGGCGGTGAAAGTGCGGACGAAGCTGAACTGACCGAGGATCAAGGACGCCACCTCGTCGTAGTCCATCGCCGAGTTGCCCCGCACGTAGATGCGGTCGACCGTGCGCCGCTCGCCCCGGCGAACCCGGAACGTCAGGTCGACCACGAAGTCGTCGATGCGCTCCGCGTCGATGTCGACGTGCGTGCCGAAGAAGCCCCGGCCCTCGTAGTACTCGATGATCTCCCGGACCTGTCGCGTCGCGATCTGCGGGTCACCGCTCCAGTCCTGACCGCTCCGCAGGAAGATGCGACGCCGGATCTCCGATCCGAGCGCCACCCCGGCGCGGACGCGGACATTCCGGATGATCGTCGCGCCCACCCCGCGGATCACCACCGTGACCCCCGCGGCGCCTTCGGCGGTCTCGACGACGACCTCGCGGAAGTACCCGGTCGCTCCGAGGTCGCCGACCGCGCGGGCCAGGGCTGCCTCGTCGAGCGCTTCCCCCGTCCGCAGTCCGGATACCGCGACCAGTCTAGCCACGAACGCCGAGTCTCCGCACTCCGGCAGATCGCACTCGACACGCACCTCCTCGATCGTCGCGTCCTCCGCGAACGCCGGACGCGAAGCCGACGCCGCCACGGCGTCCTCCGCGAACGCCGGACGCGACGCCGACGCCGCCACAACGGCGATCGCGAAGAGTGTGGTGGCGACGATCGTGCGCATCAGTCGAGTTTGAGCCGGAAGAGGAGACCGCCATCGACCGTGATGGTCTCGCTCCGGGTCGTCTGTTCCTGCACTTCGAGAAGCAGCCAGTCGAAGAGCCGGTACTCCCCGCGGATGACCTGACGGGTGTCGGTCTCTGAACCGACAGTGGCATCCAGCCCCCACATGAAGCGCTCGGACACCTCGTCCTGAATCGTGATGCCGGTCGACCCCTGCGCGCTCGGGATCAGATCGACCTCATCGAGGTCGAGCCGCTCCTCGACGTTGCGTTCGACCACGTCGATCACCGGCCGCAACACGACCTCGAGGGTCTGTCCGCCCGCGCCCCCCGCGCTCAACTCGTCGACCGTGCAGCCCGTCAGGATCAGAGAGAGCTGATCTCGCTGGTCGTAGAAGGGCGTCGATTCCAACTCGAACGTGAGATCGTACGGAAGCAGCCCCTGCACGTACGCCGTGATGAAGACCTCATCCGCCTCGTCGAGCGTCCCGGTTCGCTCGGTCGAGTCGAACGTCGATTCCCGGGCACGGCGCACACACGGCCGAATCGAGGCGAAGAGCTCCGAGTCCAACACCGGCATCGGGTACCCCGCGTCATCGCGTTCGCCACGGAACTCCAGGGTTGCCGATCGGACGTCGAAGCGGCGACCGCGATAGCTGACCGTGCCCTCCTCCAGCGCTTCCATCTCGCCCGTGAGCGTCATCTCCCTCAGCCTCCCGGTGAGCGACAGCTCCGTTCGAAACTCCATATCGAGCTCGGCGTCCGCGACGGTGCTCTCGACCAGGAAACGGTCGCGACCGTGAATCGTCAACGCGGTGTCGATCGCGCCCAGGGTCGGCACCCGGTGCCACACTGGCAGTGAGAACGCGTCGACCGTGCGACCGAAACCTCCGAACGACAACGAATCGCCCACCACATCGAAGTCCCGGTAGAAGCGCGCGTCGACGATGACCACGTCGCCGGACACCCTCCACGTCTCCGCGTCCTGCAGGTCCGGGGCCTCGAAGCGCAGCTCGTCGCTCGTCAGCGTGACGTTGAGCTGGTTCGGGATTCGATACGCGAGGTTGGTCACGAACGCGCGATAGTCGATGGACGATGGCGTGAACCCGGAGAGCCCGATCTCACCCCACGCCGTGAAATCCCCGCCGTAGACCGTGCCGACCAGCGGATCGGCGCGCGGGACGACCATCGCGTCGCTGTCCACCCGCATCCGACCGGACGAGAAATACACGCTGGTGCCGAGGCCACGCGGCGCGATCCGCGCACGCTCGAACGACAACTCCCCGTCGAGACCCGGGGCGCGCAGGTCGCCGAACACCTTGAGATCGACGTGCACAGTCCCCTCGGCGTCCACGAAGAGGTCCGGCAGGAAGCGAAGGAGCGAGAAATCTGTCTCGCCGAGCACGACGAACCGGATCTGGTCCTGCTCGCCGCCAAGATCCAGACTCCCCGACACCCGCAGATAGTGCTCACCCGTGCCGATCGAGAGCGAGCGCAACCCGACCCGGTGATCGACGCCCGCGTCCGTCATGTTCGTCGCCCAGGAAATCACCGCCGGCGTCGTGATGTCGAAGGTGCGTTCGTCGATCTGCAGCTCCAGCTCGTCGAGCGCCAGCTCGGCCTCGAACACCTCGCCGCCGATGGGGTCCAGGTGCGCGACCAGGCGACCGGTCGACGACGAGCGGTCGACGACATCCTCGAACCCGGGCCAGTGGGCTTCGATCGACGCGTTGTCAAACTCGCCCGTCAACTCCCAGATCGAGCCGTCCAGCGGAATCACCGCCGACAACCCGACGTCGCTCGCCACCGTGCCAGCGACCTCCACCGCCCCGTCGAACGTGTCGAACGTCAGCGCTGCGCCGCCGACCTCGAAGTTCAGAATCTCGATGTCCGTCGACACCAGGCGACCGGCGACGTCTGGCGAGTCGAACGTGCCCTCGACTCGGACGTCGAAGTCGGTGCGCCCTTCGACCTCGATGCCGAGCTCGTCGACGAGCAGAAACTCCTCCAGCCGGAAACGTCGGCCGTGCGCCGTCAACGACAACGTGCGTTCGCCGAGGTCGACCATCGCGTCGCCGGTCAGCGTGCCCTTGCCCTTGACCACGAAGGCACCGTCGATCTCCACCCGGTCGTTGCTCAGCAGGTAGCGATCGACCATGAGGTAGTCGATCGGCTCGCCGAAGGCGCGGAAGTCCAGCACCTCGAACCGCGTGCCCAGGACGACCGGAGACCCCACGGATCCGCCAAGGTGGAAGGTGGCATCGAACTCTGCGTCGATGCCAGCGTCCGGGGCGAGAGACGCCAGATCGAGGTCGTCGAGCACGACCGACACGTCCAGCCCTGGGTCCGGACGCGTCGAGAACACCGACCCGTCGAAGAGCTCCAGCTCGCCGCGAGTCCGCAGCGAAGCCAGCGGCGAGTCGAGGGTCAGGTCGTCGATGACCAACGCGTCCCCCCGCACGCCCAGCGTCGCGTCGATGTGAAAGCGCGGATAGTCCGGGTCTGACGTGGGCTTGTCCACGACGACCTCGAGGTCGCCGATCGACGGACTCGACAGCGCGCCATCGACAAGGAACTCGGTCCTCGCCGACACCCCGGCCGGCGGCGACGCAACCCCGAACACCGACAGCCAATCGCCCAGTGCGTCCGTCTCGAGCGCCATCCGGCCGTCTGCGATCGAGGCCGACACCGTGTCCACGCTCCCGAAGAAGTCGACGCGATCGTGGGCCGACACCAGGGACAGGCCGACGGGCGCGCCGTCCGCACCGAACGTCACGACCCCGCGCTGAGACAACGTGGCGTCGACATCGAGACGGAGTGAGGACCGCGGCAACACCGCCGGCTGTCGGCGCCAACGCAGGGCGAGGTCACGTGCGACGCCCTGGATCATCGGCCCCTGAATCGTCTTGTCCTCCGGCGTGCTCCAAGCCGGGGCGACCTCGAGCGCTTTCAGCGTGAGGTCGCCCGTCAGGAACGCGCCCGGAGCGACCCCCGGTTCGCAAGTCGCCGGAGACGTCGTCGCCACGACGTTCGCCAGCTCGACGATCGACGGGTCGGCCTCGGACAGGTAGGGCCTCGCCACGTGATCGATCCCGACACCATCCGCACAGAGCGACAGCTCCCAGGTGCCGTTACGCGGCACCAACCAGCCCCCGCCGGTGAGCACGCCGTCGAAGATCTCGGCGCGCGCATCGTCGGCCAGCACCATGCGCCCGTCGCGCCACGACAGAGCGCCGTCGAACGATCGTACGGTCCAGTCCAGGAGCTGGACGTCCGCGAGCCGGAGCCTCGTCGCGCCGTCGAAGAACCGAACCGATCCGTGACCCTCGAATTGCAGCGGCTCCACCGTCGAGGCGCCGGTAAGGGGGGTGTCGGGCGACGAGAAGACGCCTGGCAGGAAGTAATCCAGCACCCCCGAGTCGGGCACCAGCTCGATTCGAGCATGCCCGTCGTAGTAGATCACACCCCGCTCCCTGCGAGCGACCTTCGGCTCTTCGGGAATCAGGCGGAGCATGCCCCCGGAGTCGAACACGATGCCCTCGCCGACGATCAGGAAGCGATCGACGTCGATGTCGCCGTCGTGCCAACGGAAATGCTCGATATCGACCCCATCGACGGCGACGTCCAATAGCCCGCGGTCGCCAGGCTCCGGTTCCGGCGTTGCCGAATAGGCCGCCGCCCATGGTCGCGCCCAGCGGTCGATCTCCCACTGCACGGTCGACCACGAGCGCTTTCCGCTCCCCAGGTCGAACACCCGCTCGCTCAATACGACGCGGCCCGACTCCGCTGTCGCGCTGGCAGTGATCTCCAGGTGACCTCGCCCAGCCTCCAGCTGGCCGTCGCGCAGCTCGACCGAGTCGAAGCGGATCATCGTATCCGGCAGATCGATCAAGACGTCGAAATCGACCAGGTGGACATCGGTGAACGAGATGATTGGGGGTGCCTCGGTCCGTGCCTTGGGTCGGAACTCGCCCTGGAACGCCTTCACGAGCCCGATCTGCCCGTCCGGATCCTGGTGGAAGAGAAGCCTCCCCTCTCTTCCCTCGCAGTGGTGGATCATGATCCGGTTGCGAAACAGGCTGGCCGGGTTGAAGCTGCAGGTCAGCTGGCGCGCCTCGATCACCGAGCGCCCCGAGAGGTCGGCGACCCGCGTGTCGTACAGCTGAACCGAGAGGAGATCGGCTCCGAACTCCACGAACTCGAACTCCAACCGCCCGTGCACGACGTCGCTCATCACGTTCGACAGCAAGACCGAGCCCGAGTGACTGTTCAGCAGCAGGAACACCGCCGCGTAACAGCCGATCAGCGCTGCCAGAGGGCCGGCGAACACGTAGCCGATCCGGTACGGGCTCCGGACTCTGTGTCGTTCGATCTCGGTCATTTCGCGGAGGAGCGCGACGACGGGGGGCCGCCGTCCCGGCTCGACCATACGACGGCACGACCGGAACCACGAATCCTACGGCATTCCGAGGCCTACGTCGCGCCCCGCAGGACCGTGCCCATGAGCGTCACCGCGACGATGCTCCTCGCCGGCGTCGCCCTTCTCTCGGCGTGCAGCGACGCGATCGCCGAACGCGTCGACGACGATCACGCCGCCGCCACAGCGCGTTTCGGAGAAGACGAGAGGCTCGCTGTCGCCGTCGGGCCCGGGCGGGTGCGACGAACCCAGGAGACCGAGACCGGGTTCGCGATCGAACTGCGCGCCGGAGGGCCGTACCCCGAGATCCAGATCGACAACGGCACGTTTTCGGAACATCGCATCGTCGTCACCATCGAGAACGTCGCCCGCGACGCTCGCTTCGTGCCCCGGGTGTCGCCGTTGCCCTCCCGACGCCGACAGGACGCGCGGTGCACTCGGCTCGACGCTGACGAGATAGCCCTGCTGGCCGCACCGGCAACACCGACCTTTGCCGATGGCGAGCTCCGCGCGGTCACGACGCTCGACGCGCCTCGGTGCTCCCGCACGGTGCTGGCGACCCTACCCTCGGAGGAGGCCGCGTCCCTGTCAGTGATGGTCGTCGGACCGATCGACCGACAACGCAGCTACCTGAACGCCGTGATCTCCGCGGCCAACGAACGTCGCCCCGACTTCGTCCAGTTCACCGGCTCGGTCGCATCCGGCGACGAGACCGATCCCTTCGGTGAGTTCGCCGATGCGGTCGCGGAGCTGACCATACCCTACGGCGTCTCGTTGACCCGCTCCGACGCCCGCACAGACGCCGCGACATTCGCCGATCAGTTCGGTCCGACGACGTTCGCGGCCACGCTCGGCGCGTTCCGCTACCTCGTGCTCGATACGTCCGCCGCTCGTCTCTCCGACCGGCACTTCGACGAGGTCGAGACCGTCGACACCCGCCAGCTGCCCGGAGTCGTCATCGCGGAGTGGCCGGTCATCGATCGCGACCCGAGTGCGGGCTTCCGCTCCGCCCATCAATCCCGGCGCGTGTTGGCGATGCTCGCGGCTCGCGGCTTCCAGACCCTGATCTCCGCGGCCGGCGAAGTGAGCGAGCGGGACACGTTCGGCCCGTTCGCCCTCTGGAACCTCGGACACGACGCCCGAGAAGCGAGGCGCGTGCTCCACGTCGAGCTCCGCCGACCGTGGCCCGCGCTCGACCCGTGCGGCGTCGACCGCGATTGCGCCGATACGGGGATCTGCGACCGCGGATATTGCCGAGTGCCGTGCGCTGGCGACGATGACTGCCCCGCGGCGCGCACCTGCGCTCCATCGGGCCGATGTCGGCACGGGTGCTCCGACGGTGGCGACTGCTCCTCACCGTTGCCGGAGTGCAGCGACGGCTGGTGCGCCGAAGATCCGGAGATCGTCGTCACCACGCTCTCGCTCTGACGCGCGCTAGAGCGGACTCCGTCAGGCGATGCTCCGGCCGCTGTCCTGCGCGCGGTCCAACAGTTCGGCGACGGTCGCGTCCTCACGCAAGACGTCGAACTCCGCGTCGGCGAGGAAGGAGTCGCGGACGCACTCCGCCTCCGGCGAGAGCACCCGGATCGACCACGCCCCACCGGCCCGGACGATTCGCACGCACCCCTCACCCGCGGCCAGCACCGCCGACCGGATCGAGCGCAGGTGCCGGGCGATCCGGCGCGCCCGAGCGAACGCCGGGTCGTCGAAGGTGTGGAAGTTCCTGTTCCGACTCATCGACGACGGGTCGTCGATGAGACGTCGGATCAGGCGTTGTTCGAGCGGTGTCACGGGTCTCGCGTCAATGGGCAGAGTCGTCCTGCACCACCCAAGGTAGCAGAAGAACGTCGGCCGCCGCATTTCGAACGACATATTCCGCGACCCGACCCAGGCGCGCTCCGGAAGTCCCATCCTCCCGACACCGGCCGATCACCACGAGATCGGCCTCCATCTCTGCGGTCAGCTCCACGAGCTTCTCGGCCGGACTCCCCGCCGTGAAGATCGGCTTCCGCAGGCGGGTCTTGAGATCCGCCGCCATCGAAAACGGAAGCTCCAACCCGGATTCGATCCGGGTCCAATGCCGAGCCACCTCCTTCTTCGCGCGGCCCACGCCACCGCGGTCGTCCCCGAGCACCCCGGCATGATCGAGGGAGCCCACCCGCGGCACCACGACGATCGGCTGGACCTGACCGTCGAAGCGGTGGGCCAACTCCAGGGCCCCAGACAAGACCTGGACAGACTCGTCCCTCAGGTCGACCGCCGCGATGATCCGGCTGATCGGTCGCTCGAGATCGCCGGGGCGGGCGACCGCCACCGGGACAGGAGAGCGACGGGCGAGCTCCGCAGCGACGGCGCCGAGGCCGCCCAGGGCTCCGATGCGGCCTGTCCTCCCGACCACGACGAGGTCCGGCCCGACGTGACTGATCATCTCCAGCATCGCATCCGCCGGACGGCCGTAGCTGACCCGCAAGGAGTCGTTGACCGACTCGGTCGCCACCGGTTTCAGCCGACGTCCGACCCGCTTGGCCGCCGCCCGCGTCAGCTCGACGCGGACCTCGTCGAAGTCGTCGCCGAAACACGCGTACGGGAAGAGCATCGACTCCATCTCCGGCGACACCGCCGCCACCGCGTGCCCCGTCATCAGCTTCCCGCCGTCCTCCTGGCGGGCAAGGCGTTGGGCGAGCCGAAACACCCCGAGAGAGGCGTCACTGTCATCGACGGCCGCAAGGACCGTGGGGATCTCATTCATCAATGTGGCCTGGCGGCATGGAGCGCACAGGCCGAGACCGAAGCCCGCTCAGTCGACGAAGTCTATCGAGTCCGGAGTTCCGTCGCCGTTCACGTCGCGTCCGACACGCACGATGCGCCCGTCCTCGTAGTAACTCCAGGCGTCGATCACGCCGTCACGGTCCGTGTCCCGCTCCAGGCGCAACAGGTTCCCCGCGGCGTCGTAATACTTGAACATGGTCGGCCGGTTGTCGAAGCCCTCCGATAGCTCCTTGCGGACGAGGACACCGCCTCGATAGACCCGCACGACATCGATCGCGTCGTCGAAGTCGAGCTGAAACTCCTGCTCGACGATCGTGCCCGCCGCATCGTAGTGCTCGTAGACCTCGATCGTTCCGTTGAAGTCGAGATCCCGCTCCGACCAGACCACCCGTCCGTTGCCCGAGTACCGGAACTGGTCCGGCGCCCCGTCGAGGTTCATGTCCGACGTCTCCAACTGGAAGGACCCGGGAGTCAGATTCCCGTATCTCGCCCGCGCCGGTCGCGTCACTACCTCCGACTCCGCCATGACGACCGCGCCACCACCACCGCATGAGCTGGTGGTCAAAACGCACGCGATCAACGAGAAGAGTACAGCGAGCGCTTGACCCGCCGGGCGACGATTCGGGAACATGGCGTCCTTCCAGCCTCTGGCTTCTGTCTCGGCTGCACCGAATGGCTGCATCCGAACGGACAACTGTGTACCAAGAGCACCCGCGTGGCGCAAGCGAGGGCACTTCCATCGCACCGCCGTGACCCCATGGACCCGCCAGCGTCGTGACCGATTCAGGGCGGCCGAGATCGCCGTGCCCGCGCTCGCGCTGATCGCGCTCGGCGCCAGCCTGATCTTCGACCCGCTCGTCAGGATTGGCGACTCCCCGGTGTGCCCGGTCCGGCGCTTGACCGGCATTCCCTGCCCCAGCTGCGGGTTGACCCGGTCTTTCGTCGCGATCGGCAACGGTGACCTGGGCACGGCGTTCGCCTTTCACCCGCTCGGCCCTGCCCTATACCTCGGCCTCATCGCCGTCGTCCTCCGCGCCGTGATCGCGATCGTCAGGAACCGACCGATCCGACGAACACGGGTCGAAACGACTGTCGGAATCGGGCTCGCAGTCGCCCTGCTGGTGATCGGCGGCGCCCGACTGATCACCCACGCCGGCTGGTAGGACCCCGCCTTGACCACCTGATGGACGGTCGCTAAGACAACCGCTCCTCACGTCCGTTGCCGTGGGCGCAATGCTCGTCGCCGTGCTCCTCCTCATAGTCGGCCTCGTCGTCCTGTACTTCGGCGCCGAGTACCTGGTCGAAGGAGCGTCCAGAATCGCGCTCAGCCTCGGCCTGTCTCCGATGGTCATCGGCCTGACCATCGTCGCGCTCGCGACCAGCGCACCCGAGTTCGTCGTCTCGCTGCTCGCCACTCTCGGAGATAGCCCCGATCTCGCGATCGGCAACGTCGTCGGCTCCAACGTCGCCAACATCGCCCTGATCGTCGGCGCGGCCTCCGTCATCTTCCCGATGGCAGTCGACCGACCCGTGCTCGTCCGCGACTATCCGCTGATGATGGTCGCGATCGTGATCGCGTGGGCCGCCGCCGCGGCGGGCGAGCGGCTCAGCCGCGGCGACGGACTCGCCCTGCTCGCCATACTCGGAGCCTTCCTCTCTCTATGCCTGCAGTTGGCCGTTCGGCAGAACCGGCACTTCCGCCAGACCGGGCAGATGCCGGCGTTCGAGAGTCTCAAGCGCGAGATTCCGAAGCACGTTGCCCGCGTCTGCGGTGGCATCATCGGCCTGGTCGTCGGCGCTCGCCTCATGGTCGACTCGGCCGTCGAAATCGCCCGCGCGTTCGACATCTCGGAGCTCGTCATCGGCGTCTCGATCGTCGCCATCGGCACCAGCCTCCCGGAGCTCGCCACCAGCGTCGTCGCCGCGCTGCGCAAACAGCCCGACATCTCGCTCGGCAACATCATCGGCTCCAACATCTTCAATACCTGCTTCATCCTCGGCGGTGTCGCGACGATTCGTCCCATCGCGATCGCACCCGAAGCCCTGCGCTTCGATCTGCCGGCGATGGCGTTCATCTGCCTGCTGCTCTTCCCCCTGATGCGGCTGCACTACCGCGTCACCCGCGTCGATGGAGCGGTGCTGCTCACGGCCTACGTCGCGTATCTCGTGGGCTCCTATCTCTCGGCGACCGGACGTCTGGTCTTCTGATCCGTTCGGGCAAGCGGGAAGAAAGCTGACCCCTGGCGGACCGCACGACGGGACACGGTCGGGAATCCCGGGAAACGAGCGCTGGTTCGACCCTGGGTACTGCAGACCGCGCCCGGTCCGAGCAGACCGATGCGCACGCACCGACGTACCCAGTCAGGTACCCAGGGGGATCGCAAGATCGAGGGTCTTGGGTTGCCTCAGGGGTGTAGACCGGCTCTGCGAGCCGGGGGCGAGATGGGATCTCGCCCTTGATGGCGGATGGCCCGGACTTTGCGACCGCCCTGTCGGGTACCCCGGCGAGTTGCGACCGGCCCCTGTCGGCGCTATTCCTTGAGAGCTTCCCCACAAGATGCCCACCGGCCCAGGTTTCGCCGTGCACGCCATCTCGACACTACGACATGTAGCGGAGTACTCCCGGTACACCACAACATGTCGTAGTGCCGATCTGGCGCCCCAGTCGAACCCTCGCCTCGGCGCCATTTTGTAGGGAAGCTCTTGAGTTGTATGGGCTCGGAGTTGTCATGAACGTGATCGTCGCCCTCGCGGGGTGGTTCTGGAAAGCGCTGGTGTTCAAGGCTGGCGTCGACTGGCTGAGTCTGCCCGGCAACGCCAAGCGCGAACGGGCCACAGTGTCCGCAATGCTCTGGGTCGCCCTGTGGCTGGGGCTCCTCGAGACCCTGCTGATCATCGCGCTCCCCGTCTTCCCCATCGCCGTGCCGATCCTCTGGGTCGTCTACGGCGTCAGTTACCTGCTGATCTTCGCCGAGTACTTCGGCCTCGGAATCAGCCGCACCTTCGCCATCGTCGGGTTCCAGATCGGGGGCGCCCTCGTCTGGAAGGCGCTCATCCCGCTACTGCCGATCTGAAACCCCGCGCAACCGATCCGCCAAGCGCGTGTGCCGCCGAACCGACGACACGCCGTCGGCCGCCATCCGCAGAGCACGAGGGGAACCGACGATCACCAGGCGCTGCTGCGCCCGGGTGACCGCCGTGTACAGAAGGTTGCGCTGCAGCAGCTTGTAGTGGTGGGTCGTCAGCGCCAGCACCACCGCCGGGAACTCCGACCCCTGCGACTTGTGCACCGAGACCGCATACCCCAGCACCAGATCGTCCAGGTCGTTGCGTTCGTATCCCACGACGCGGCCGTCGAACTCGACCTCCGCCGCGACCCGGTCGACGTCGACCGACCGCACCACCCCGATGTCCCCGTTGAAGGTCTCCAGGTTGTAGTTGTTTCTGACCTGCATGACCTTGTCCCCGGCGCAGATCCGACGATTTCCCTTGATCAGCGCCGGCCCGCGGCCGCCGAGCGCCTCCTGCAGGGCGCTGTTCAACGCCTGCGTCCCGACCGGACCCGAATGCATCGGCACCAGGCATTGGACGTCACGCTTGGGGTCCAGGCCAAACGCCGCGGGGAAGCGCTCCACGACCAGCTTGACCACCGTGCGGACGACCGCCTCCGGATCCGACGCCCGAATGAAGAAATACTGGCCCGTCCGCGACGTCGATGGCTGCGCCAACTCGCCGTGGCGGATCGCGTGGGCGCAGGAGACGATCTCCGAGTCCCCCGATTGGCGGAACACCTCGTCGAGACGCGCCACCGGCACGACGCCCGATCGAATTACGTCGGACAACACGTCGCCCGGCCCCACCGACGGCAGCTGCTCGATGTCTCCGACCAGCAACAACGCGGTCCCCGGACGAAGCGCCCGCGCAACCGCCAACGTCAGCTGTTGGTCCAGCATCGACGACTCGTCCACGATCACCACGTCGCAGGGAAGCGGGGCATCCTCGTTTCGCTGAAATGTCCCCGTCCGCGGGTCGTAACCGAGCAATCGGTGCACCGTACGGGCTTCGAACCCGGTGCTCTCGGCGATCCGCTTTGCCGCGCGCCCCGTCGGGGCGGCCAGCTCGACCTTCAGACCGTGCTCGCGCGCCAGCAGCACCATCGCGCGGACGATGGTCGTCTTCCCGGTTCCCGGGCCGCCGGTGAGTACCCCGACCGCCGGCCCTACGAGCTCCTGGATCGCCGCTCGCTGCCCCCCACCGAGTCGGAAGCTGAGCCGCCGCTCGACGGCCGACATCGCACGCGCGTCGGGGGCCGGCAGCTTCGTCGGCACCACGGCGAGGGCCCGGAGCCGCGCAGCCAGCTCCTCTTCCTGCTCGAAGGTCTCGCGCTGGTAGATCGGCGCCCCCGGATCGTCGGGGTCGCTCGACGGGTCACCGTCCCGCACGAGGCGCTGCGACGCGACCAGCGCCTCCATCGCCTCGCGAACCGAGTCCTCGCCGACCTCCAACAGTCCGGCCGCGTACTCGACCAGCATCGTCTCCGGCAGATAGATATGCCCGTCGGAGACAGCCTCGGTCAGCGCAAAGGCGACCCCCGCTCGGACCCGGCGCGGATCGTCGCCGCGGATGCCGGATTCACCGGCAATTCGGTCCGCGATCCGGAACCCGATGCCCCGCACGTCGCTCGCCAGCCGATACGGATCCTGTCGAACGACCGGAACCGCGCCGGCGCCATACTCGTTGTAGATGCGCACGCTGTATGCGGGCGAGATGCCGTGCGACTGCAGGAAGATCATGATGTCGCGAACCGCGGTCTGGCGTCCCCAGGCCGCCGTGATCGCCTCGGCGCGTTTCGCCCCGATCCCCGGCACTTCACGAATCCGCTCCGGCGCCGAGTCGAGCACGTCGAGCGTCTCCTCCCCGAACGTCTCGACGATGTCCCGGGCGATTTTCGGCCCGATCCCCGACACGATCCCCGACCCGAGATACGTCGCGATGCCGTCGGCGGTCTTCGGCAATATCCGACGACACTCATCGACGACGAGCTGGAGCTCCCCGGACTTGTGCCGTTGAACCGTGCCCGCGACCGACACCTGCTCTCCGACCGACAGCGCTGCCCCACGGATCACGGCCGGCACCAGGCGTCGCGTCGTCACGGCGATCAACACGACCTGGAAATCCCCGTCGGAGGTCTCCCAGCGAATGCGACGGATGTCGCCCGACAACGACCGGCGCTCACCGTCGCGCAATGGGGTCGGCTCAGTCATCGTCGTCAGCCCGCCGCCGTTCGGCGGCACGGAAAGCGCTCTGCTCACGCCGTCCCGCGAGTCGCACTACCGCCTCGTCACGCGCCACGGCTTCACCATGGCTGACCTCTGCCGCTCGAAGTTGTTCGCCCGCCCGTTTCCAGGCCTCCTGAGCCGCAGCGAGCTGACCGACCGCCACCTCGACGTCGGCCGCGAGACCCGAGCGCGCCAGCAAGATACCCGCGGCGGTCACACCGTCGCCCCAGCCGTCTTCGGCTCGTTGCTTCGCCTCGGCGAGAGCAGATTCTGCGGCCTCACGCACCGTCGCTGCGCGATCGGCCCGCTGCCGGGCTGCGACGAGCGCAGACTCCGCGCGCTCTCGACGCACCCGAGCCGCGAGAGCGGCCGCCGATAGACCCGACCTGGAGTCATCACTCATCGGTCGTCACCCGGCCGCCATGTCGGCGAGGTCGACCAGCGCGCGTCGGGTCTCGTCGAGTTCGGCTTCAAGCTCGGTGTCCTGGACGAGGAATCGCCGAACATCGTCGCGCAGCTCGATCGCGAGGTCGACCTCCGCGCGACTGCCGGGCTCGTAGATCCCGAGGTCGATGGCGTCACCGTGCTCGGCGAGGGTCGACAGCACGCGCCGGACCGCCAACGCCTCGGACTGGTGCTCCCCGTCGACGATGCGCCCGGCCACTCGGCTGACGCTGGCCAGCACGTCGATCGCCGGGAAATGCCCTCGCTCGGCCAAGCGTCGCGACAACACCCAATGGCCATCGACCAGGCCGCGGACCTCGTCGGAGACCGGCTCCTCCATATCGTCGCCCTCGACCAGCACGGTGTAGACCGCCGTGATCGCGCCGTGGCGACTCGTTCCCGCGCGCTCCAGCAGACGGGGGAGCTCGGAGAAGACGCGGGCGGGGTATCCGCGCCGGACCGCACGCTCGCCGCTCGCCAACGCCGTCTCTCGCAGACCCCGCGCATAGCGGGTCAGGGAGTCGACGAGCAGCAGGCAATGACGGCCGCGGGAACGCCAATCCTCCGCCAACGCCGTCGCCATCTCCGCCGCTCGCACGCGGAGTAGAGGTGGGGCGTCCGAAGTCGCCACGACGACCGTCGTCCGCGCCCGGGTCTCGTCGTCGAGAGCGCTGTCGAGGAATTCCGCCACCTCGCGGCCACGCTCGCCGATCAACCCCACGATGCAGACGTCCGCGCGCGCACCGCGGGCGAGCTGCCCAAGCAGCGTCGACTTCCCGACGCCGGAGCCGGCGAACAGCCCCACGCGCTGGCCGACGCCGAGCGGTAGCAGCGCATCGACCGCGCGCACACCCGTCGGCAGCTGCGTCTCGATGCTCTGCCGCTCCAGTGGGTTGGGAGCCGCCGACCG
This sequence comes from uncultured Myxococcales bacterium, assembly GCA_964520965.1. GTDB lineage: Bacteria > Myxococcota_A > Bradymonadia > REDH01 > REDH01 > CAZFPM01. The sequence continues at coordinate 19,683 of CAZFPM010000012.1, read as the reverse complement.
CAACGCGCGGCCGGTACACGGAAACGCGGTTCCGTCGGCCAAAGAGACACCGAGGGGATCGATCACCTGCCCGAGCACCGCCTCGGCGTCCGGAGCGAGCGCGCCGAGCGGCGTGCGAACGACGCTCGCCCCCGGTACCACGCCGTCGAGCACGTCCAGCGGCGTCAGGAACGCCTCTTCGTCGTCGAACTCGGTCAGCTCCGCTATCAGCTCGCCCTCCCGGCGTTCGACCGCATAGCAGGCACCTATCTCGGCGTCCGGAATGCGCGCACGCACGCCGCCCGCGCGCACGCCGGTGACGCGACCGACTACCGGCTGGGTGGCGGTGCGCTCCCACTGCTCGCGCAACTTGCGGCCCAGCTCTCCCGGATCGTCCATCACTCCTCCCCGTCGCGAGTCGACCGGGCGAACATCTCCAGCACACGACTCAGCGGCGCATCGACCTTGCCGTCGGAGTACTCGAGGACGACATCGCCCGGACCGAGCTGGGTGTCAGCGACCACCGGTGGCAGATCCGGGATCTCCGCCGCCAACGCCTCACCAATGCCGGGCGCGAGCCGAATCCCCGTCGGGGATCGGCCGACCCGACCGGACAGAGCCCGGTCGATCAGGGGCTTCGCCCGCGACGGGTCGGCTCGAAGCTCACCCTCGATCACGACCGCAGCGACGTTCAGCGCCAACTCCCAAGCGCGCGAAGAGAGCGCATCGCGCGCCCCAGCGAGCTCGTCGACCGCGTCGCGGAGAGCCGCGCGTCCCTCCGCAAAGCCGGCCGAACGTGCGGCCGCCCGAGCGTCGTCGCACTCCGACTCGAGCTGCCGATGCCTCTCCTCCAGCTCGCGGACCCGCTCCGTCGCACGCGCGGCGGCGGCGAGGTGTTCGGCCCGGACCCAGCCGACAGCGCCGGTGCCGAGAACCCAAGACTCCGCTTCGTCCGCCGGCACGCGCGCCCACGCTGCGATCACCTCTCCGCCGTCTTCGTTCACGACAACTCCGCTTCCAGGTAGTCCGACCACCAGTGGACGATTCGCTCACGTTGGTGCCCCCCGGCTGCCGGGAGGCGTGGGACACGGTCCAACGACGCTCGACCGACCACCGCCAGCTCGTGAGCCCACACGTCGCCGAAGAGCACGGCCACCGCCTGCACCGCGATCGCGCGCAAGCCGCCTCCGGCTTCCACGGCGACCCGCAACGCAGCCGAGGCCCCCGTGGGCGCGTCTGACCGGGTAGCGCGATGAACTCGCGCCACCTCGAACGCCCGAAGCGTCGGAGCCCGGAGATCCTCGGGCAACGCGGCCAACACTGCCGGGCGCGACGACCGCTCGATCTCCAGGAGTCCGAACCCGAGAATCGGCCCGACCCACCCCGGGATCTCGCTCATGTCACGGCCCGCGCGCACCGTCATCCGCGGCAGTGGAGGAGCGTCCGACAACAGGAAGCTCCCGGGGAAGCGCCCGTATCTCCGGGCGAGCGCGCGGGAGGTCCTACGGCACATCGGATCCGCGTCTTCTCCCGGGGGGGGGCCGTCGCCATTCAGCCACCGCGCAGCGAGCGGAGAAACGCGCACCGACCACGGTACGCTCCCCGACGACCGTGCGGCGGCGATCTCCTGGGCCAGACCGGGAAGCAGGACGGTCACCTGCCGACCCGCCGGAAGCGGACGACCAGCGCGATCACGAGCAGCGCCAGCAGCCCGCATGAGCCAAGGCCCGACAACAATACGAGTCGCAGGGGCGTCGCACTGTCCTCGGCGACCGCGAATGGCCCGACGCTCACGAGGGCGAGGTCCGGCGCCTGCGGGACCGATACCTGGGATCGGACGATGGCGATCCGGTCGGACGCGAGTCCGTCGACACTCCCCATGACCATCGAACGCACCGCCTCGTCGGGAGGCCCAGGCGACTCCACGCGTTGGACGAGGAGAACCGAGACCCGGGGCTCGGCGCGAGTTCGGCTGCCCATCAGCGCCGGTTCTGACGCCGGGAGCGCGGTGTGGACCCGGGCATCGACGACGCCGTCCAACGCCCGAAGCGTCGTCGCGAGACTCCGCTCGACATAGGCCACGCGGCGGACGTGATCCTGGTCGGAAGACGGCACCAGGCCTCCGTCGGCGAGCAACGAGTCGAGATCGTCGGCGCGCCTCGGAAGACCGGCCTCGGCGAGCACGGCAACCGCTCGCTGCGAAACCGTCCGCGGGACGGACACCGTCCAGGGTCCGGTCGGTGGCGTCTCCGAGGTCTTCCGGGCCGGAATGCCTTCGGCCAACAAGGCCGCGATCACCTCGTTCGCGCCGCGCTCGTCGAGCCCATGATGCACATCGGCCGTGCAGGCACCGAACAAGAGGCAAACGGAAAGCAGAAACGACATTGCCGCCCGGTCCGGACTCAGAGTTGTATCTGGAGCAGCTGTCGCAGACCTCCCGCCGCCCGATCGACGACGCGTGTCGCGACATCGACCCGTACGCTGTACGCGTAGACCGTCGCCTGCAACTCGAGGAGCTCGCGGGAGTCCGGAGTGTCGCCGCGCAACGTCCGTCGAAGCGCGGTTTCGAGCTCCGCCTCTTGCGCGTTGATCGTCTCGACACTCGCTCGAAGCGACGCCCCCAGGGATGCACCGACTTCCGGCGTCTCGTTCGACACGGCAGCGGTCGACGGACTTGCCGTCGAGTCGCTGGCCCGCGATGTCGACGCCGACGCGACGAGCGAGAACGACGGCGCGTCGGTCCGGGAATCCGTTCCGTGCCTCATCGGGGTGACCTGGTATCCGCTGTTGACCTGCATGGCTCCTGCTCCGACCGATGGACCGTTCGCCGACTGCCGCGGTCCTGCAATGAGTGGTCGGACACATCAAGGTCTCGTTGCGCGAAAAAGATCTTCCACCTCGATTCCGTAGTCGTTCCGCAGCAATCGACGCGCGCTACCCAACGCACGCGCATGCAGACGACACGCCCACGATCGACTGACCCCCATCTCTTCGCCGATCGCTGCCAGCGTGCGGCCGTCGAAGTAGTGCGCGTGGAGCAGCGCCGCTTCTTCCTTCGGCAGGTCAGCCATCACGTCCTTGATCCGCCGGCGAAGCTCCCGACGGCCGGCGATCCGTTCCGGGCTACCCCGCTGGACGTGGTCCTCGTCCTCGGAGTGCCGGTCCTCCACGAGTTCCGCGAAGTCCGACGCGAACATCACGCCCTCGACCGCCTGCGCGACGTAGGCGGATGCCGCGGCGGCGTCCTTTCCGTCGGGCGCCCCGTCGGCGATCGACTCGGCGTACGATGCGGCAGCCTGTGCGCGCCTTACGACGCGGACCCGCGACCGGGACAGACCTGTCATCGACCCCACGTCGTCGAGGATCCGTCCGCGGATCCGATGGTACGCGAACGTGCTCAGGGCGACGCCGCCATCCGGATCATAGCGCTCCGCCGCCTCGAGGAGGCCGACCATGCCGAGCTGGACCACGTCTTCCAGATCGATGCGCAGCTTCAGCCGTCGGTGGATCCGAGTCGCGATGCTTCGGACGAGACCTTGATACTGCTCGACGACGCCCGCCGTTGACGAACTCGGCTCCGACACATTCCTCCGCATGGCTGGTCGACGATCGAATACTCACCCAGCCGGTGAAAGTGCGTCAAGGAACTGCCGAACCGAGCGGTGCGTCCGCGGCCGGCGATTCGGCGTGCAGCCACGAACATCCGACGGCGCGTCGGGCGCTCGGCGAGGTTTCGCGCAACAACTGCGACCGGTGGCCGACCATGTCCACACAGACACCGACACCACGGACCGACCATGCGAACCAGCCGAGTTGACAGCCCGACCACAGGGGCGCCGCCGAAGCGCCTGCGACGACGTCGGGGAGGCAACGACCAACACGGGTTCGCGGACCTGCTCGTCCCCGGGGAACTGCTCCGCCCCGGGGGCCCCACCCCGCGCGCCGACAAGCGCTCGTCGACGATCGACGGGTGCGCGACGGCGCGCGGGGCCAAGGGGCCCGCGACGGATCCCACAGTCGCGACCCGACCCTCAGAGCGCGCTCGGATTCACGTTCCCGGCCGCCTCGACGTCGAGATCGTCGCCACACCGCAGGCTCGGTCCGTCGTCCTGACGAGTTGCCACGACTCCCTTGCATTGGCACCGATGATTCGTGAACTTGGTGCACGAGGTTGGCGCGTGACGGAGACGCGGTCGACCCGGGGTGACCGGCCGACGGATGACGATGAAAGAGAGCGGCCCGGGAAACGAGGCACTGGCAGCGAGCGCGCGGCGGTGGTGCGCCGCGCTCCATGACGTGGTGTTCGGCAAGCCGTGCACCCGCGTGCTCGCTGGCGACGCCGTCGCCCGGGTGCCGCCCTCACACCGGGAACGTCTCCTCTTGCTCGTCGAGCCCGAGGGGCGTGCGGCCGTAGCGTCGGTGTTGCGACCCGGCGCGGAGGAGGCTGACGACCCGGCCCTCGACGACGCGCTGCTCGCCAGCGAGGTCGCCACCGGTGTCGTAGACCGACTGGGCGTGCCCCTGCGGATCCTCCCGGTCGAAGGTCCGATCGGCGCGGTTCCTGACGCAGTGCACGCGCTCGCCCGCGGGGCCACCGGCTTCGTCGCGCTGCACGCCAGCCGTGAGTGGCTGCTCGCGACGTCTCCTCCCCGGCCCGCCGCAGGGACCGCGGTCCGACTGCGGATTCCTCTGCCGGCCGACGTGGTGTCTGACGGCGGCCTGCTCGCGCTCGACGCAGATGTGCCGCTACGCGTCGACGCAGAGATCGACGGTGCGTGGGCGGAAGCCACCCTTTGTGTCGACGCGCTGCGGTGCACGCTCGGGGACCTCCGGGTCGCGCGGAGCACTGCTCGCGACTTCTGCTTCGAGGTGACGGGGCAGGTCGGGCGGGGTGACGAGACAGAGACCATCGAGCTGGCGCTGGCCGCTCGCGGTGAGCTGCGCGTCAAGGGCCGAGCTTCAGGGGAGGGTGTCTGGGTATCCGACGGGACCCGCGTCGGGCTCCGTATCACGCGCGAAGCCGCTGACCGGCGAAGCGCCGACATCGACCCCGGCTCGCCCGGGGCGCCGGAGCACACCGAGTCTCTCTCGCTCAGCGACCTGGAGCGCGCGACGGTTGAGGGGACTCGGACCGGCGTCGAGGTGCCCGGTACCCCGTCGGCCGCGGACCGGCGGGCTCCGCCGCTCGACGAAACAGCGACCCTGTCCGGCGTCGTCGAGGCTCCCGTTGCCGCACCCGGGCACGGCGCGTCCCAGACCGCGGCCGACCTCGAGGACACGCGGACGCTCGATCGCGCGAACGGCCAGGCCGGAAGCGCGGACGTCGATGACGCGGTCACCATCGACACGCACCGACCCGAACACCCCGCGGCGGGCGTGGACGTCGATGATGCGGTCACCACCGCCACGTACCGACCCGAATACGCCGCTGCAGCCGCGGATGTCGACGACGTGGGGACCACCTCCGTCGATCGAGCCGAGCCGGGCACGGAAGCGTCGGACTTCGACGAGACCGCGACCGTCGCGCTCGACCGCACGTTGCTCAGCGAAGCGGTCGCCGGGACGGCTTCTGGCGGCGAGAGCCCGCCGTCACCGAAGGGCGGCCCGGTCGACCCCGACCATCATCAATGACCGCACGTCGAACGCGCGGTGGGTCAACCCCCTCCGGCGGGGTCGCCGACAGTCGATTCGCCTGGGTCGGGCGCTGCTGAGGCCGCGATGCAGCCCGGGTCGACGTCGGGGAAGCACGGCCACAGCTCCACCCGAAGATCGTAGGTCGCGCCTGGCTCGATATCGAGATCCTCGCGGTAGACGAGATATCCCGGGGCGGAGATCTCCAAGCGTGATGCCGCGGCGGCGACGCGGACCGCGCCACCGAGGAGATCGAGCCGTCCGACGGCAGCGCCGTCGACGGTGACCAGGGCGTGAGGCGGCTCACACTCGATGACGACGAGCGCCCGTCCGTTTTCGTGCACCTGAACACCGGCGCATGCGGAGCCGGCAAAAACGGCGAGGAGCGCGCAGCGGACGATCCGCCGTGCGCGCTCCATCGCGAACGTGCTCATGAGCCTTGCCTACTCTTCGGCGGCGACTTCTTCCTCGGTTTCTACGACATCGGCGTCGGCCTCGCCGGTATCGACGAGCTCGATGACGGCCATCGGCGCGTTGTCGCCGTAGCGCTTCCCGAGCTGCAGGACGCGGGTGTAACCACCCGGGCGGTCCTTGAAACGAGGTCCGAGCTCGTCGAAGAGCTTTCCGAGGATTGCGGGGTCGCGAACGACGCGGCCGGCCATCCGGCGCGCGTGGAGGTCACCGCGCTTGCTCAGCGTGATCAGCTTCTCGGCGATAGACCGGAGCTCCTTCGCCTTGGGCGTCGTCGTCTGGATCCGCTCGTGCTCGAAGAGCGACGTCACCATGTTCGAGAACATCGCTTTGCGGTGCGACGCGTTTCTGTTGAGCTTTCGGCCAACCTTTCGATGTCTCATCGTTCGATCCTGATCGGTTCACGCCCGAGGGGCGCGTGGGTCCTGGTCAGACGCCGGCTTCCTTGGTCGCTGACTCGCGAAAGTCATTGGGCGGCCAACCCTCGAGCTTCATGCCCAGGGAGAGCCCCATCTCGGCAAGGATCTCCTTGATCTCCTTGAGGGACTTCCGGCCGAAGTTCTTGGTCTTCAGCATCTCGGCCTCGGTCTTCTGCACCAGCTCGCCAATGTACTGAATGCTGGCGTTCTGCAGGCAGTTTGCCGAGCGCACGGAGAGCTCGAGCTCGTCGACCGTCCGCAGGAGGTTCTCGTTGAACTCCTCTTCTGCGACCGCGGCCTCGACGGGCTCGGGCTCCGCGTCTTCGTTGAAGTTGATGAAGACGGACATCTGCTCCTTGAGGATCTTCGCGGCGAATGCCACGGCGTCCTCGGGAACGGCTGCGCCGTCGGTCCATACCTCCAACGAGAGGCGGTCGTAGTCGGTGTGCGAGCCGACACGGGAGCTGGTCACGTTGAAGTTGACCTTCTTGATCGGCGAGAAGAGCGAGTCGATCGGGATCCAACCGACCGGCCACTCCTCGTCTGCGTTGACCTCGGCGGGCACGTAGCCACGACCGACGTTGACGCGCATCTCCATCTGCAGGCGTCCGCCTTCGGAGATGGTCGCGAGCACGACCTCGGGGTTGAGGATCTCGACGGAGGGCGGCGCGGCGACATCGGAGCCGGTCACGGTCGCAGGGCCCTCGACGTCCAGGGTGAGCACCTGCTCCTCGACCGTCGCGGTGCGCAGGCGCATGTCCTTGACGTTGAGGATGACGTCGCTGACGTCCTCACGGACGTCGGGGAGCGTCTGGAACTCATGGAGCGCGCCGTCGATCTTCACGGCGGTGACCGCGGCGCCCTGGAGCGACGAGAGGAGAACGCGGCGCAGGGAGTTGCCGAGCGTGATCCCAAAGCCACGTTCGAGCGGCTCGGCCAGGAAACGAGCGTAAGTCTCGCTCCGCGTATCCGGCTCGATCCGAACGTCGCGCGGCTTGATCAGGTCTCGCCAGTTTCTCCAGATCGTTTCCATCGGTCCTCGCTATCGGCGTGGTGCGGAGAGTGTTTTCTCTCGCGCGTGAAACGCACCGTGCCGGGGCCACCTCACGCGGTGGTCCCCGGCCCGTGGGATCTCTTCAGGGGTTCAGACGCGGCGCCGCTTCGGAGGTCGGCACCCGTTGTGCGGAATCGGGGTGATGTCGCGAATCAGCGACACCTTCAGTCCGGCGGACGAGAGCGCGCGCAGGGCGGACTCGCGTCCGGAGCCCGGCCCCTTGAGGAAGACCTGAACGGTCTTCATCCCGTGGTCCATCGCCTTTCGGGCCGCGTCGTCGGCGGCGATCTGGGCGGCGAACGGGGTGGACTTACGCGAGTTCTTGAAGCCGCGTGCGCCGGAACTCGACCACGAGATCGTGTTTCCTTGCACGTCCGTGATCGTGATCTTCGTGTTGTTGAACGTCGACGAGATGTACGCGATCCCGCTGTGGACGTTCTTCTTGACGCGCTTCTTACCAGTGCGCTGGGGCTTGGCCATTTCTCTAACTCCAGGGGCTGCGCCGGATCAGGCGAGCGCGGTTCACTTCTTCTTCTTGACCGCCGTCCGACGCGGACCCTTCCGCGTACGAGCGTTCGTGCGGGTCCGCTGCCCACGGCAGGGAAGGCCTCGGCGATGTCGGAGGCCCCGGTAACAGCCGAGGTCCATCAGGCGCTTGATGTTGAGCGCCTTCTCGCGCCGAAGGTCACCCTCGACCTTGTACTCGGTCTCGAGGAGCTGCCGGATCTTCCGGATCTCGCCCTCGGTCAAGTCATCGGTGCGCACGTCGAAGTCGATTCCAGCCTTGGCCAGGATCTCTTCGGCCGTCGAACGACCGACCCCGTAGATATAGGTCAAGCCAACGACGATGCGCTTGCGGTGTGGCAGGTCTACGCCAGCGATTCGAGCCATGTCTCAGATCTCCTTCAGCCCTGCCGTTGCTTGTGGCGGGGGTTCTCACAGATGACCCGCACCACTCCCTTGCGGCGGATGATCTTGCACTTGTCGCAAATGCGCTTCACCGAGGGTCGGACTTTCATCTTCGTTCCTGTCGGCCGAGGGGCCAGGGTCTCGCCGGCTTCGGGCGCTACCGCGAGGGGCGCCACCCTATATACCGGGGGGGATGCTCACGCAACTGTTGATTTGGAAGGCGGGATCCTACTCCGTCGCACCTACGCGTTCCCGAATCCGCGACGACTTCGCCGTCGTGATTCCTTCGTAGTGCCGGGTGATGAGGTGGCCCTCGATCTCCTGCACCGTGTGCAGGCCGACGGACACCACGATCAGCAGGCTCGTGCCGCCGTAGTAGAAGCTGACCGGGAAGTAGCCCTGCACCAGGATGGGCAGCACGCAGACCGCGGCCAGGTATATCGCACCACCGGTCGTGATCCGGGTCAGCACGAAGTCGATGTACTCGGCGGTCTTCTTCCCTGGGCGAATGCCCGGAATGAAGCTGCCACCGCGCTTCATGTTGTCCGCGACGTCGACCGGATTGAACGTCACAGCCGTGTAGAAGAACGTGAAGAAGATCACGAGCAACACGTAGATGACGTTGTATCGCCAGTCGGTCGGCGTGAACATCCGCTGGACGGCCGCCGACCAGGACTCGTTCTGGAAATAGCCGGCGAGGGTCGTCGGGAAGATCAGCAGCGACGACGCGAAGATCGGCGGGATGACGCCAGACGTGTTCACCTTGAGCGGCAGGAACGAGCTCTTGCCGCTGTAGACTTTTCGACCGACCGTGCGTTTGGCGTATTGCACCGGGATCCGGCGCTGAGCCAGCTCGAACCAGACGATGATCGCGACGACCGCGACGAGCAGGATCAACAGGATCACGCCCCGCAATGGGCTGAGTTCGCCACTCGACGCCTGCTGCAACGTGTTCAACGTGCCGGCCGGCAGACCGACTACGATGCCCGCGAAGATGATCAGGCTGATGCCGTTGCCGACGCCCATCTCGGTGATCTGCTCGCCCAGCCACATCAGGAACGCGGTTCCGGTGGTCAGCGAGAGCACCGTGATCAGGCGGAACGCCCATCCCTCGGTGACCACGAGGCCCTGGTACTGGTCATTGAGGTTCTCCAGGTAGAACGCGATGCCGGTTCCCTGGATCAACGACAGGAGGATCGTGCCGTAGCGGGTGTACTGGTTGATCTTCTTCTGCCCCTGCTCTCCCTCCTTTTTCAGCCGCTCCAGCGTCGGTACGACGACGGCGAGCAGCTGCAGGATGATGGAGGCGGAGATGTACGGCATGATACCGAGCGCGAACACCGAGAGCTGTTCGAGCGCGCCGCCGGAGAAGAGGTTGAACAGGCCGAGGAAGCCGCCGCTGGAGGCGATGACCTCGGACATGACCGTCCGGTCGACGCCGGGGGTCGTCACGAAGATGCCCAGCCGGTAGATGCTGAGCAGCCCGATCGTGAAGAGGATGCGGTTCCTCAGCTCGGGGATTCGCGTGATGTTCGCGATGGTACTCGCCACGTCAGATCACCTCGGCGGTGCCACCCGCTGCCTCGATCTTCTCGAGGGCGCCCTTGGAGAACTTGGTCGCGCGGATGGTCAGACCGGTCTCCATCGTCCCGTTTCCGAGCACCTTGAGACCGACGGCCGAGCGGTCGCGCTTCACCTTGCCGGAGGCGACGAGGAAGTCGAGATCGACCACCTGATCGGCCGCAATGCCGGCGAGGTCACCGACATTGACGCAGACCCACGTCTTGGTGAATTTCGCGTTGCGGAAGCCGCGCTTTGGCAGCCGGCGGTACAGAGGCATCTGGCCGCCCTCGAAGCCGAGCTTCGTCGAGCCACCCGAGCGCGCCTTGTGACCCTTGTGGCCCTTGCCGGCGGTCTTGCCCGTGCCACTGCCCGGACCACGGCCCTTACGCTTACCCGCCTTGCGGGAGCCTTCGGCTGGAGACAGATCGTGCAGTCCCATTTCGAACTCCTAGGTGGGCGGCTTCTCGCCGCCGCTTGCTCGCCCGGGGAACGGGCGTCGTCAACCCTCGTCGACCGTCCAGGTCACGAGGTGGCCGACCTTCTCGATCTGGCCTCGGAGGCCGGGCGAGTCGTTCAGCTCGACGGTCTGGTGCATCTTCCGCAGGCCGAGCGCTTGCAGCGTCCGGCGTTGCGTGCCCGGCCGCCCGATCGGGCTCCGGGTCAGGGTCACTCGTACCTTCGCCATGATCCGTTCTCCGTGGCTCAGAGATCCTCGACGGCCTTGCCGCGCTTGTCGGCGATGGCCTCGGGGCTCTGCAGTGCCTTCAGCCCCTCCATGGTCGCGTAGACCATGTTGTGCGGGTTGTTCGACCCGAGGGACTTGGTGAGGATGTTGTGGATTCCCGCAGCCTCGACGACCGAGCGGACGGCCCCACCGGCGATGACACCGGTACCGGGTCCGGCCGGCTTCAGGAGGACGCGCCCGGAGCCGAACTCGCCGATGATCTCGTGCGGGATGGTCCCGTCGATGATCGGGACCTCGGTGAGGGCCTTCTGCGCCCGCTCGTTGCCCTTGCGGATCGCTTCGGGGACTTCGTTGGCCTTTCCGTGGCCGACGCCGACGCGACCAGCCTCGTCACCGACGACGACGATCGCGCTGAACGAGAACCGACGCCCGCCCTTGACGACCTTGGCCACACGGTTGATGTGGACCACGCGGTCGACGAATTCGGACTCCTGTTGTTGGGCACGGCGGCCCCCAGGTCTCTGCATCATGACGTCGTATCTCCGCTCAGAACTTGAGCCCGCCGTCGCGCGCGCCCTCGGCGAGGGCGCGGACACGGCCGCTGTTGTAGAGGTAGCCGTTTCGGTCGAATACGACCTGGCCGATGTCCTTGGCGGCACAGCGCTCGGCGAGCAACTCGCCGACGCGCTTGGCCTGACCCTTCTTGTCGAGCTCGGCCTTGTCGCCGAGATCCTCGTCCTGGCTCGAGGCGGCGGCGAGGGTCGTCCCCGCGTCGTCGTCGATGACCTGGGCATAGATGTGCTTGCTCGACCGGAACACGGTCAACCGCGGGCGCTCGGACGATCCCGAGATCTTCTTCCGCGTGCGGCGCTTGCGGCGCTGCCAACCGAGGAGCTTCTTTGAGGTTCGCTTCGTCATGACTGTCTCCGTGAAGGCGGCGAATCAGCCGCCCGCCTTGCCTTCCTTGCGGCGAATGACCTCGTCGGAGTAGCGAATGCCCTTGCCCTTGTACGGCTCGGGCGGCCGCAGGCTCCGGATCTCCGCGGCGACGGCGCCGACGACCTGCTTGCTGGCTCCACTGAGGGTGACCGTGGGCTCCTTGGCCTTGGCGTTGATCTCCACGCCGATGCCGGTCGGCAGCTCGTAGAGGATCGGGTGGGAATAGCCGAGGGTGAAGAGCACGAAGTTCTTGCCCCTGGGCTCGGCACGGTACCCGACACCGTTGATCACCAGCTTTCGCTGGAACCCGGTCGTGACGCCCATGACCATGTTGGCGATCAAGGTACGCGCAAGCCCGTGCGCTTCGCGCGAAGGCCGCGTCTCGTCGTTGCGGGTGACCAGGACCGTTCCGCCCTCGATGGCGACGGTAACGCCTTCGGGCATCCGCTCCGAGAGCTCTCCGTTCGGTCCCTTCACACGCACCACCCGCTCGGCGGCCGAAACGGTCACCTTGGCGGGGATGGTGATGGGGAGCTTTCCGATGCGTGACATGATGGTCTCCTGACTAGGCCGTAGCCCGGTTCTCCTACCAGACGGAGCAGAGGTACTCGCCACCGACGCCCTGCGCGGCCGCGTCGCGGCCGGTCATGACGCCCTTGGACGTGGTGAGGATGGCGACGCCGAGCCCGTTGAGCACCTCCGGTACCGAAGAGACGGAGACGTAGCACCGTCGGCCGGGCTTGGACTCGCGCTTCAGGCCGGTGATCACGTGGTCACCGCGGTGGTACTTGAGCCGGACTTGGAGGGTCCCGGCACCAAGTCCGTCTTCGTGGCTGTAGTCTTCGATGTACCCCTCGTCCTTGAGGACCCGACAGATCTCCGTCTTGGTCTTCGAGTTGGGGCACTTGGCCGTGGCGTGCTCGGCCATACCCGCATTGCGGATACGGGTGAGCAGGTCGGCGATGGGATCGGTGGTCATCTCGGATACTCCGGTTGGTTGGCCGCGGAGGGCGCGGTCTTACCAGCTCGACTTGACGACGCCGGGCAGCTCGCCGCGGTGTGCCAGTTGGCGCATGCAGATGCGACAGAGGCCGAACTTGCGGTAGTAGCCGCGGGGGCGGCCGCAGCGCTTGCAGCGATTCTTGGCGCGAACCTGGAATTTCGGCTTGCGGTTCGCCTTGGCGATCATGCTCTTGCGTGCCACTGTCTTCTCTCTCGACGAGGAGCTAGTTGCGGAACGGGAAACCGAGGTGGCGGAGCAAGCTCCGGCCCTCCTCGTCGGTCTGTGCGGTCGTGGCGACCGAAATGTTCATTCCCCGGATCTTGTCGACCTTGTCGTACTCGATCTCGGGGAAGATGATCTGCTCCTTGACCCCGAGCGTGTAGTTGCCGAGGCCGTCGAAGGACTTCGGCGACAGGCCGCGGAAGTCGCGGACGCGGGGGAGGGAGACGTGGAGCAGGCGCTCGAGGAACTCGTACATCCGCTTGCCCCGCAGCGTGACCATCACGCCGATGGGTTGGCCTTCGCGGACCTTGAATCCGGCGACGGAGCGGCGGGCCTTGGTCACGACGGGCTTCTGGCCGGCGATCTTGAGCATGTCCGCGACCGCGTGGTCGATGACCTTCACGTTCTGGACTGCTTCTCCGAGACCGAAGTTCAGCGTCACCTTGACGAGCTTCGGCACCCGGTGCGCGTTGGCGTACCCGAACTCCTCACGGAGCCGAGGGACGACCTCGCTCTCGTACTTCTCTTTGAGTCTCATCTCGCCGTCTCCTCGGGCCCCCGGGTTTCCATACCGGGCAGCGGAGTGTCAGCTTCCGGCGACGTGCGCCGGGTGGGGCTGGGTGTCAGTCGAAGACTTCTTCGCTCTTGGGTGCGAACCGGACCTTGCGAATGCGCTTCGGCGGCTCGGAGAAGCTGTCACGGGCGTCGGTGGCGCTGGTGAAGAGGGCGTTGTCCGAACCGACCCAGCGGGCCTGTGTCCGGACGGCCTTTCCGAGCTTCTCCGACCAGAGCAACACATTGGAGGCGTCGATAGGCGCCTCGGTCTCTTCGATCCGGCTCTCGGTTCCCATCGCCTGGTTTCCGCGGATGTGCTTCTTCACCAGGTTGCGTCCCTCGACGATGACCTTTCGGGCATCGGGGATCACCTGGAGCACTTTCGCTGGACCGAGCACGCGGTCCTTTCCGGCGATGACCTTGACCAGGTCTCCTTTCTTCACGTGCATGGCTGGACCTACAGCACTTCGGGCGCCAGCGAGACGATCCGCATGAATTGCTTCGCGCGGAGCTCACGGGCGACGGGGCCGAAGACGCGGTTTCCGATCAGCTGCCCCTGCTTGTTCAGGAGCACGGCCGCGTTTTCGTCGAAACGGATGTACGAACCATCGTCGCGGGTGACCGTCTTCTTGGTGCGAACGACGACGGCCTGGAGCACGTCACCCTTCTTGACCTTCCCGTTGGGGATGGCCTCCTTGACGGACACGACGATCAGGTCGCCGATACCAGCGTACTTGCGCTTCGAGCCGCCGAGCACCTTGATGCACTGGATCTTCTTGGCACCGGAGTTGTCGGCGACGTCGAGTCGACTTTGCATCTGAATCATCGGGATTCTCCAATTCGCCCGCCCAAGGCGGTCAGGACACGCGCTCGATCAAGCGGGTCACGCGCCACCGCTTCTCGCGGCTGAGTGGACGGGTTTCTTCGATCTCGACCTTGTCGTCGACCTGGTACTCGTTGTTCGGATCGTGCGCCTTGTACTTGGCGCGGCGGGTCACGAACTTCTTGTAGACCGGGTGCTGGACCTTCTTCGACGTCATCACGACGACGGTCTTGTCCATCTTGTCGCTGACGACGGTTCCGACGCGGGTCTTTCGAAGTGACTTTTCGGTGCTCATCTCGAACGCTCCTCAGGGCCTCAGGGGGCCGCCTCGATCTGGCGCGAGCGCAGGATCGTCTCGACGCGGGCGATGGACTTGCGCAGTTCACTGAGGCGGCTCGGCTTGTCGAGCTGGCCGGTGTAGTGCTGCATCTTCATGCGGAACAGCTCGTCGCGGAGCTGGGTGGAGAGCTCGCGGAGCTCGCCGTCTTCCTTTTCGCGGATCTCTGCCAGCTTCATGTCAGTTCTCCACGGCGGATGAACTTCGTCCTCAGCGGAAGCTTGTGGGCGGCCAGACGGAAGGCCTCGACGGCGACTTCGTCGGTGACCCCTTCGAGCTCGTAGAGCACCCGACCGGCACGGACGACCGACACCCAGTACTCGGGCGCGCCCTTGCCCTTACCCATACGGGTCTCGGCGGGCTTCTTGGTCACCGGCTTGTCCGGGAAGATCCGGATATAGAGCTTACCCTGCCGCTTCATGTGGCGCGTGGCGGCAACACGGGCGGCCTCGATCTGGCGCGCGGTGAGCCACCCGCTCTCGAGCGTGATCAGCGCGTAATCGCCGAAGGAGATCTTCGTTCCACGCTGGGCGACGCCACGGACGCGGCCCTTGTGTTGCTTGCGGAATTTGAATCGTTTGGGACTCAGCATGACTCGTCTCTCGCGAGGTCTGCGGTCGAGGGGCTCGCCCCTCTAACGTACCTTCGGCTGCTTGTCGAGGACCTCTCCCTTGAAAATCCACACTTTCACGCCGATTACGCCGTACGTCGTCTTGGCCTCTGCGAGACCGTAGTCGATGTCGGCTCGGAGCGTGTGCAGGGGCACGCGACCCTCGAGGTACCATTCGCGCCGAGACATCTCGGCACCGCCGAGCCGTCCGGCACAGTTGATTCGGATGCCCTTGGCACCGAAGCGCATCGTCGTCGACACGGCCTTCTTCATCGCGCGGCGGAACGAGACGCGGCGGCAGAGCTGCTGCGCGACGTTCTCGGCGACGAGCTGGGCGTCGAGCTCGGCCTTGCGGACCTCGACGATGTTCAGGAGGACGTTCGAGGCGGTGAGCCGCTGGAGTTCATCGCGAAGATCCTCCACACCCTGGCCCTTCTTGCCGATGATGATCCCCGGCTTGGCGGTGTGGACGCTGACCTTCACCTTGTTGGCGGCCCGCTCGATCTCCACCTTGGAGATCCCGGTCGAGAAGAGCTTCTTCTTCACGAACGCGCGGATCGCCAGGTCCTCGTGGAGCCACTTGGCGTAGTTCTTGTCCTCGTACCACTTGCTCCTCCAGTCCTCGATGATTCCGAGGCGGAGACCGGTGGGATGTACCTTCTGACCCATGGAAATCCTCCTGGTGTCGGCGTCGCCGACGCGGCCCGAACAGGGCCGTCTATCCTACGATTCTGCGCTTTCCGGGCGCAGCTCGATCGTCACTCTTGATGTGCGCTTCCGGATCCGGGTGGCACGCCCCTGGGCGCGCGGCCGGAATCGGCGCAACGTCGGGCCCTCGTCGACGAAGGCCTGGGCGATGTACAGGTCGTCGACGTTCCAGTCTCGGATCGTCTCCCGCACGTTCGCGACGCCGGACTCGATCAGCTTGATCAGGTCACGGGACGCGCGCCGGTCCGAAAAACTCAACACCGCGAGCGCCTCGTTGACGTCCATGTTCCGGATCTGATCGACCAGGACACGGAGCTTTCGGGGCGCCACGCGGACGCCCTCGAGACGGACGATGTTGGCCTTGTTTCCAAACTCGTTGTTCATGATCACCGCCTCTTCGACTTCTTGTCCGACCCGTGGCCGTAGTACGTCCGGGTGGGTGCGAACTCGCCGAGCTTATGACCGACCATGTTGTCGGTAATGAAGACGGGGACGAACTTGCGGCCGTTGTGGACCGCGAACGTCATGCCGACGAATTCCGGGAGGATCGTCGACCGACGCGACCACGTCTTGATCGCGCGCTTGGTTCCAACATCGGCGGCACCCTGCGTCTTGGCGAGCAGGTGGTCGTCGATGAATGGGCCTTTCTTGACTGAACGGGGCACAGCTTCCTCCTCTGCGTCAGCGGCGACGCTTCACGATGAACTTGGTCGTGGACTTGTTCTTGCGCGTGCGCTTGCCCTTGGTCGGGAAGCCCCACGGCGTGACCGGGTGGCGACCACCTGACGAACGGCCTTCGCCGCCACCATGCGGGTGGTCGACCGGGTTCATGGCGACGCCGCGGACTTTCGGTCGACGGCCAAGCCAGCGGGAGCGTCCCGCTTTTCCGATCTTCAGATTGCCCTGCTCCATGTTGCCGACCTGACCGACGGTCGCGCGGCACTGGAGCAAGATCTTGCGGAACTCGCCGCTGGGCAGACGCATCGTCGCGTACTTGCCCTCCTTGGCCATCAGTTGCGCGCCCGCTCCGGCCGAGCGCACCATCTGACCACCCTTGCCGGGGCGGATCTCGATGTTGTGCACCACGGTCCCGAGCGGGATGTTCCGCAACTTCAGGCTATTGCCCGGCTTGATGTCCGCGTGCGCCGACGAGATGACCTCGTTGCCCACTGCGAGCCCGATCGGCGCGAGAATGTAACGCTTCTCGCCGTCGGCGTAGTGGATGAGCGCGATGCGGGCGGTGCGATTCGGATCATACTCGATCGTCGCGACCTTGCCGGGCACGCCGATCTTGTCGCGCCGGAAGTCGACCACGCGGTAACGCCGCTTGTGACCACCGCCGCGGCGGCGCACCGTCATATGACCGTGATTGTTACGACCGCCACTGCGCCGCCGCGGGCCCAGGAGGCTGCGGGTCGGCTTGTCGGTCGTCACCTCATCGAACGTCGGCCTCACCGCAAAGCGGCGACCCGGCGACGATGGTTTGTGCTTCTTCATGCCCATGTGGAATTCCTCGTCTCGTTAGACCGGCCACAGGCCGATCCGGCGGGGCGGAGCCCGCTCAGGTGAGCTCCTCCTCCGCACCGAAGAGGTCGATCGAGTCGCCTTCGCGAAGGGTCACGACCGCCTTCTTCCAGTTCGCCCGCTTGCCGAAGTGGCGACCGAAACGCTTCCGCTTGCCCTGCATCACCGCCGTCTGCACCCGGGAGACCCGGACGTCGAACAGCCCTTCGACCGCTTCGCGGATCTGGTGCTTGTTCGCGTGCAGCGCGACCTCGAACACGACCTGGTTCAGGTCCTGATTCAGGGTCGTCTTCTCGGTGACGATCGGACGCTTGATGATTTCAAAGATGCTGTTCATGGCTTCAGCACTCCGTCGATCTCCCGCAGCGCGGTCTCGGTGATCACGAGCGTGTCGTAATGGACCAGGTCGCGGACGTTGATTCCGACGCTGCGGAGGAACTTGCTCGTCGGCAGGTTCCGCACCGAGAGCTTCAGCGTCTCGTTGTCGACATCGACGACCAACGCCCGCTCGGCACCGAGCCTCGCGAGGTGGGCCAGCGCGAGTTTGGTCTTCGGCTCTGAGAGCTCGAAGGCCTGCACGACCTTGAGCTTGCCCTCACCGACCTTCTGCGAAAGGACCGACCGCAGCGCACCGCGCTTGACCTTCTTCGGCAGCTTGAATGCGTGGTTCCGCGGGCTCGGGCCGTGCACGACACCGCCACCGGAGAAGATCGGCGCCTTCCGCGAGCCATGGCGCGCGTTGCCCGTACCCTTCTGACGGTAGATCTTGTGGGTCGTGCCGACGATCTCCGATCGGCCTTTGACCTTGTGGGTGCCGCGGCGCCGCTTGGCGAGCTGCCACCGCACCACCTCGTGGTGCAGATGCGGCTTGACCTCGACCGCGAAGACCTCGTCAGAGACGTCGATCTCGCCGACCTTGGCATTGTCCAGGTTGTAAACGTCCAGCTTCATCGGCTCCTCCGATGCGACCGCTCGCGCGGGCCTTACGACTTGATCTCCACGTCGACCCCTGCGGAGAGGTCGAGGCGCATCAACGCGTTGAGCGTCTGCTCCGTGGGCTCCAGAATGTCGATCAGCCGCTTGTGCGTGCGGATCTCGAACTGCTCCCGTGACTTCTTGTCGATGTGCGGGGAGCGCAGGACGCAGAACTTGTTGATCGAGGTCGGCAACGGGATCGGTCCCGCCACACTCGCCCCGGTCCGCTTCGCAGTGTCGATGATCTCCGCTGCGGAGCGGTCGAGAAGCGTGTAGTCGTACGCCTTCAGCTTGATTCGAATCTTGTCGCTCGCCATCTCTTCGCCTGTGCGTGATTGCGCAACCCTCGCCGGCACCAGGCCGGCGTTCGTATCGAACTACTCGATGACCTTGGCGACGACGCCGGCGCCGACGGTCCGGCCGCCTTCGCGAATCGCGAAGCGCAGACCCTGATCCATCGCGATCGGCGTGATCATCTTGACCACCATCTTCACGTTGTCGCCCGGCATCACCATCTCGGTGCCCTCGGGCAGCGTGCAAATTCCCGTCACGTCCGTCGTGCGGAAGTAGAACTGCGGACGGTATCCGGTGAAGAACGGAGTGTGACGACCACCCTCCTCCTTCGACAGGATGTAGACCTCAGCCTCGAAGTGCGTGTGCGGCGTGATCGACCCCGGCTTCGCCAGAACCTGACCACGCTCCACCTCGTCCTTCTTGATACCGCGCAGCAGCGCTCCGATGTTGTCGCCAGCCTGACCCTGGTCGAGCAGCTTGCGGAACATCTCCACGCCCGTGCAGACCGTCTTCGATGACTGTTCCTGCATGCCGACGATCTCGACCTCTTCACCGACCTTGATCACGCCGCTCTCGACGCGACCGGTCACCACCGTGCCGCGGCCAGAGATCGAGAACACGTCCTCGACCGGCATCAGGAACGGCTTGTCGATGTCGCGCTCAGGAGTCGGGATGTAGGAATCCACCGCCTCCATCAGCTCGATGATCTTGTTCTTGCCGAGCTCCTCGTTCGTGCCGTCCATCGCGAACAGCGCAGAGCCGGCGATGATCGGCGTGTCGTCGCCCGGGAACTCGTACTTGTCGAGGAGCTCGCGGACCTCCATCTCGACCAGCTCGAGAAGCTCCTCGTCGTCCACCAGGTCGACCTTGTTGAGGTAGACCACGATGTACGGAACGCCGACCTGGCGCGCGAGCAGGATGTGCTCTCGCGTCTGCGGCATCGGGCCGTCGGCCGCCGAGACCACCAGGATCGCGCCGTCCA
>CAZFPM010000011.1:3380-50818 GCA_964520965.1 uncultured Myxococcales bacterium | reverse complement strand
CTACCAATCCAAAGTTACGCGATTTAGGGGTAAAGAACAACCGCCGTGGGGTCCTTTGCTTGCTCTCAACCGTACATGGGACGAGCGACCTATTCGCGAGGAGACGGGCACGATGGGCAAGACAGAACTCGGCATTGAAGGTGAGGGTCACACCCCAGCGAAGGTCGTCCGCCTGCGACCCGAGGGCCGACCGTCCTCCGGGACGATTGAGCATCCAACAAACGCAGGGACGACCGCGTCCGTCTCCGTCGACGAGGCCGGAGCCTTCGTCCTCCGCATCGAAGGACCCGAGGGACACTTCCAACAGGAGGACGCTGAAGGACCGAGGCCGCGGAGACTGGCCCGCCTGCTCATGACCCTCGCCGGCTACGGCTTTTTCGGCGACGACGACCATGCCGAGGCCATAGCCGTTCTGCACGGCGTCCCCGTCGACGACCTCGAGACCGAGGGGATGCGCCGCGCGGGACAGGTTGTGGCCTTCCTCGCCCCCGCACTGGCATAGCCGTGAGTGAGCACACCGTCGTCCTCGAACACCCGGAGCTCGGCGGCTACCACGCGACCGTCGAGGCGCACTTCTATGGCCCGGTTTGCGGAGCCCACCAACTCAGCGTCGTCGACGAAGAGGGCGACGTCGTCCTCGAGGTGCTCGACCGCATGAACGCGCCCCGGGTGCGGGTGGCGAAGATGCGGGATCTCCTGTTAGAGCACGGGTTCCTGCGCCCCGGCGACGACCGCCTCCGCACCCTGCTCGGTTGATGCCGCACGCCGGATGGGCGATGTTGTGTCTGGGACCGTGGTGGTCCCACGAACCGCAAGGACGGGGGGCGTTTGCCCATTTCGCCGATTCTTGCCCGTTTGGACGCTAAGTATCGGATATGACTGGCTTCACGGACTACCACCAGCAGTCCTTGTCCAGTTCCCACGGCTTGCCGAGCACCGCGTCGACATCGGGCGTGCCGTCAATGAGCCGCACCCGCACGGTGCCGTGCGCGAACTTGCCGGTGGCACAGTCGTCGAAGTCCGCGTCGACACCGTCGGATTGCTCGACGATGCCTCGGATGCGACCGTCTCGATACCAACGGATCCCCCGTCGGATCCGCGTATCGTCGGTCCAGTCGCGAAAGGTCCTCACGTCGAGGGCGAGCAGCTCGGGAAAGAGCGGCGGATCGGGGTCGACCTGGTGTTGCATGTCTTGGGGGGAGGCGTGGGACGTGTTCGGCGGATCGACGGGTGTCCGGCGGTGAGAGGTCACCGGGGCGGGCGTCCGGGGCACGCGCGTTTCCGTGGTACCCGTTAGCATCGGTCGTGCCCTCATGACGAGCGCGTCCCGCGGGTCGGGTCCGAGCGGGTGTGATCGGACTGGTAGCGGCCTTCGGCTCGACCGGCGACCGGGCCGGCTCTGCGAGCCGGGGGCGAGCTGTGGAGCTCGCCCTTGAGGGGGGGGGCGGGACTTTGCGACCGCCTTGGTTCCGTGGCGCGGCGGCTTGCCCGGAACCGACCACCACAATACAGTGGCGCGGCTTTCGCTCCCCCGCACGAGTTCGGTGATGAAGCTGCGCCTTTTCCTCCTGCTCGCCTGCGTCTTCGCGGTCTCCCTTTGCGCCTGCGGAACCGACGACGGGGCCGATGTCCCCGAGCGCTGCGGGCCGAACGAGCAGCGCATCGGCGGCGAGTGCGTTCCCGGGCGTGACGTGGGTGGCGCCGACGACACGGCCGGGATCGACGACGGCGGCGAGTCTGCGACCGACACCGGCGATGACCCGAGTGCAGACGTCAGCGAGGACACCGGGATCACGCCCGACACCGCCGCCGATAACGGCGTGGGAGACGACACCGGCTGCGTCGACGGCGCCACGGGCTGCAGCGAGCTGGGCGTACCGCAGGAGTGCATCAGCGGAGTCTGGGTCGACGGCGAGCCCTGCCCCGTGTCCCAGGTCTGTATTGGCGGCCGATGTGTCGCCGGTGCCGAATGCGACTCGGGCGAGGTCGCCGGATGCTGGTCGGAGACCGAACAGCGGGTGTGCAACGACGCCGGCAACGATTGGGAGGCCCGTCTGTGCCCCGACGATCTCTTCTGCTTCCGCGGCGAGTGCGGAACCCAGATCTGCGAGCCCGATCGGCGCTCGTGCTCCGAGGACAGCCGCTGGGTCACGCTCTGCGCGCCGACAGGTGAGGAGTGGGTCCAGGTCGAGGAATGCAATCCGCGCGACGACCTGGTCTGCAACCTGGGCGAGTGCGTCAGCGGCTGCGCGGCTGCGCTGAAGAACCCGGCCTACATCGGCTGCGAGTACTGGTCGGTCGACCTGCCGCAATACCAGGACCCGTTTGGCGACCCACGCGTGATCCCGCACGCGGTCGTCGTCGCGAACACCGGGGACCGGGTCGCGGAGGTCACGATCGAGACACGTTCGGGGATCCCGCTGGTCGACGAGCGTGTCGACGTGTCGCCCGGCGCGGTGGCGACGCTCCTCTTCCCGCGTGCCGACGTCGAGGACACGTCGCGGTCGAACCGCAGCTTCCGTATCCAGACATCGGAGCCGGTCGTCGCCTACCAGTTCAACCCCTTGAACGACGTCGGCGTCGCCTCGAACGACGCGTCACTGCTCCTGCCGGCCAACGCGATCGGCAGCGAGTACTACGTGATGAGCTGGCCCTCGGGCGTCGGGGCGATGGGCTTCGCGCCCCAGACCGGCTGGTTCACCATCGTGGGCACGACCGAGGAGCCCGCCGAGGTCACGATCACCTTCTCGGCGCCCCTGATCGACGGGGTCGACGCCGACCTGCGGGGGATCACCGCCGACTCCACCCACACCTTCGAGCTCGAGCAGTTCGCGGTCATGAACTTCGAGGCCCTGAGCTCGTTCTTCGCGATCGGTGACCTGACGGGAACGCATATCGAGTCGACCCGCCCGATCGTCGTCTTCGCCGGCCACGAGGAGGCGGTGATCGGGGACGAAGGCGATGGCAGCGGTCCGTGTTGCGCCGATCACCTGGAGCAGCAGCTCTTCCCGGTCGACACCTGGGGCACCCGCTACATGGCCGTGCACAGCCCGCCGCGAGGACGCGAAATCGACGTCTGGCGCGTGCTCGCCGCCCACGACGGCACCCGCATCACCACCGTGCCGCCGATCGGCGGTCTCGACGGCCAGACGTTGAACGCTGGCGACTGGGTCGAAGTGGAGACGGTCGAGTCGTTCGAGGTCGTCGGGTCGGAGCCGATCCTGGTCGGGCAGTACCTCGTCAGCCAGCTCGACCAGGGCATCGACGCGACGAAGGGCGACCCCGCGTTCATCCTCGCCGTGCCGGCGGCGCAGTACCGCGACGACTACGTCGTGCTGACGCCCGACGACTACGACGAGGATTGGATCACCGTCATTCGCCCGACCGGCGTCCGCGTCGACCTCGACGGAACCACGATCCCCGACGACGCGTTCACCCCCTTCGGCACCCTCGAGTACGAGCACGCGTACATGCCGGTCGAGCCGGGCCCCCACGTGCTGGTCTCGCCGACGGAGACCGCGTTCGGCATCGCGATGTTCGGCTACAACACCGCGGTCAGCTACGGGTACCCGGGCGGCATGAACCTCGCGACCGAGTTCGAGGTCGTCGACCCGTAGCGGCCCCGCCGATCGCAATCTGAAGGAGCGCCGCTACTCCCGGCCGGCGTTGACCGTGCCCGGGCTCGGGGCGTCGTACCCGCTGAAGTCGACGAAGTTGTCGTCGGTGTCGGTGCTCTCCGCGTCGCGACCGATCGACTTGCCTTCGCCCGGATCGCCGACCGGCTCTCCCTCGCCGACCGCGACTTCGCCGGCCTCGAAGGTCCCGTAGGCGACCGCGTCGATCATCGAGCCGTCGCACTCCTCGAGCACCACGCTGTCGGGGCCGTTCTGGATGTTGCCCTCGGCGAGGAGATCGACCCCGCTGACGTCACTGCCACCGACGACGTAGTAACCGGAGTCGTCGACGGTGCCCTCGCGGACCGTCCAGCGGATGTACTCGTTGCCGCGCGCACCGTTGATCCCGACGATGTGCAGACCGGAGAGATCGGTCCCGGGCGCGGCGGCCAGCTCGACGAACTCCTGTCCGTCGTCCGCGCCCTCTGCGTTGAAGAAGACCTCGTTGATCACGACGCCGCCGCGGTGTGGAGGCGTCTCGCAGTCGCGCGGCGGCCGCGGCACGGGGCCGCAGCTGATCGAGATATGCTGGCCCTGGCCGCAACTTTCGTGCGCCCAGCCGCGGTGGTCGCAGGCGCCGAGGCGGGACTCGGTGCCCTCGCACACCACGCCGTCGAGCCAGAAGCGATCATCGGGTCCCATCTGGCCCGTCTCGTAGTCGATCAGCTCGCCGCCGAGCTGGCGGCAGGCGACCGTCGCCTCTTCGATACCGAAGCCGGTGTCACAGACGCCCCACCACGCGCCGGCGTGGAAGACCTCGAGCACGTCGTTCTCGCCGAAGACCCGCAGGTCGTCGGTCAGTCGGCGCACGCACTCGAAGCCGTTGCAGGTCTGCTCGGGGGTGCAGTCGCCGCAGCCGTCGCCGCAGTTGCCGACGTTGAACACGTTGAGGCACTCGCCGCAGTCGGCATAGCCCTCGCTGCATCCGCAGGTGCCAGCGACGCAGGCCGCCAGCGGGTCGGCGGACTCACAGACGAAGCCGCACACCCCACAGTTGTCGAGGGTCGTCAGATCGGTGCAGGTGCCGTCGCAGGCCCCGCCGCCGTCTCCGCAGGTGAGCGTCACGGCGGTCTCGCCGCGGACGGTGTTCGACGCGGTGTCGGTCACGACCACCGCGAAGGTGCGCTCGGTGTCTTCGGTGAAGTCGATCGCCCGCGCCGCGTGGAGCTCCGCCCAGGTGAGCGAGAGCACCCACTCCCCGGTGGCCTCTCCGGCGGTCATCGCGCCGTAGGATTCGTCACCGTCGCCGTCGATCACGTCGACCGAGACGATGTCGTCGAGGCCGTTGCGGTCGGCGACGATCGCCCGGAGACCGATGGTCTCGCCCTCGGTCAGGGTTTCGGCGTCGGCCTGCACGATCAGGATCTCCGGCGGCCAGCCGTCGGTGGGTTGGCAGTTCCCGTCGTCGCCGCAGACGCCTTCGATGCACGAGCCGCACGAGATGCCGCAGACCGGGTCCGGCCCGCAGGTCAGCCCGGAGCAGTCCGGCGTGCACTCGGTCTCGCACCCGGCCGTGTCGAACTGGAGGCAGTCGTCGGCGCAAGCGAGCGCGCCGCTGTCGAATCCGAGGCGCTCGCAGGTGGCGAGACCGAGGTCGTCACCGTCGCAGAGCTCGTCAGACTGAAGCACGCCGTCGCCGCAGCCGACGGAGGAGCCGTCGCCGCCGCCGGCGTCCGTGTCGGCGGTCGACCCGGTGTCCGGCGTGCCGTTCGCGTCACCGCCGACGTCGGTCGACCCGCCGCGACCGCCACCGGTGTCTTCGGTGTCGGTGGCGGGATCCGACTCGTTGACGCAAGCCGTGAGGGCGAACAGGGCGGCGGCGATGATGACGAGGGTTCGTGACATGACAGGCTGCTCCGAGTGCGGAAGTCGATCCGCGGGGGTCCAGGTTCTCAAGGTGGGCCGCCCCATAGCGAAAGCGGAGCGGTATCTCAAACGAAAACGGGCGGGCGACGATCCGGTGGGGGACGGCTGTGTGTCGACCTCTTGCGTGGGTTACACAGCCCCTCCCCGCTCGCGGGGAGGTGCCTGCCCCAGGCAGGCGGAGGGGGGAGCCGCAGTCTGCTTTGCACGAGGGTTGTTGGTGCCGTTGGCCGCCCAGCCCGCACGTGGTCGGTAGATTGCGGCTCCCCCCCTGCTCCGCTTCGCTTCGCTGTCCCCCACGCGTGGGGGACACTGGGGGACACTGGGGGACACTGGGGGACGGCTGTGTGTCCACCGCTGAGGTGGGGTGGGGTCAGCCGGTGGTGCTGAGCTTGACGCCGACGGCGTCGGCGATGCGGGCGACGTCTTCGACCATCGAGTGGAACTGGTCGGGGTAGAGCGATTGTGCGCCGTCGGAGAGCGCTTCTTCGGGGCGCGGATGCATCTCGATGATCAACCCGTCGGCACCGGCGGCCACGGCGGCCATCGCCAGCGCGCGTACCTGGTTGCGGCGGCCGGTTCCGTGAGACGGATCGGCGATCACCGGCAGGTGGCTGCGGGCCTTCGCGACCGCGATCGCTGCGATGTCCATCACGTTGCGCGTCGAGTCGTCGAACGACCGGATCCCGCGTTCGCAGAGGATCACCTGCTCGTTGCCGCCGCGCAGCACGTACTCGGCGGCGAGCAGCCACTCCTTGATCGTCGCGGCCATGCCCCGCTTGAGCAGCACGGGCTTGTCGAGGCGCCCGACCGCGTTCAGGAGCGTGAAGTTCTGCATGTTGCGGGCGCCGATCTGAATCACGTCCGCGTAGCGGGCGACCATCGCCGCGCTGTCGAGGTCGATCGCCTCGGTCACCATGGCCAATCCGTGCCGATCGGCGGCTGCGCGCATATGTCGCAACCCTTCCTCGCCGAGGCCCTGGAACGCGTAGGGCGAGGTCCGCGGCTTGAATGCGCCGCCGCGCAGCACGGTGCCGCCTGCGGCAGCGACGACTTTCGCCGACTCCTCGATCTGCGCTTCGCTCTCCACCGAACACGGACCGCCCATCATGCAGACGTTCCCGTCTCCGATCAGCGCGCCGTTCGGGAGTCGAATCAAGGTGTTCTCCTGCTTCCACTCCCGACTGACGAGCTTGTACGGCGCGGAGACCTGGATCGCGTCGCGCACGCCCGGCAATCCGACGAACCGCCCGGGGTCGACGCTCCCGTCGTTGCCGACGAGGCCGATCGCCGTGCGCTGACCGCCCGGAATCGGTCGGGCTTCGTATCCGAGGCGGACGATCACCTCGCAGACATGTTCGATGTCTTCGGGGGTCGCCTTGCTGTCCATCACGATGAGCATGGTCCTCGCTCCACAATCCGTTCGGGCATCGCCCTGTCAGCGATGGCACGCCTCGGCCATCGTCGAGGCGAACGCCGTCACGGCATGGATCATCTCGGCGCGATCGTCCAGGTGTGCGGCGATCCGTCGCACGATCGCGCTGCCCACGATCACCCCGTCGGCGCCCGCGTCGATGACCTGCCGGGCCTGTTCCGGACCGGAAATCCCGAACCCGACGAGGATCGGCAGCGGCACGTAGCGACGGAAACGAGCGAGCGAGGCGTCGATGTCCGCGGCGACGTCTGTGCGTTCCCCCGTCGTTCCGATCCGCGCGACGGCGTAGAGAAAACCGTCAGCGACCTCGGCGACCTTCGCGAGCCGTTGGTCGGTGCTCAGCTCGCTCCCGATGAACACCGGTGCGATGCCGTGCGTCCTGGCCGCGGTGACCGCGTCATCGGACTCCTCGAGGGGCACGTCCGCCACGAGCACGGCGTCGACGCCGACCTCGGCACAACGGGCGTAGAATCGATCGACGCCAGCGCGGAGAATCAGGTTGTAATAGAGCAACAGCGATATCGGCACCTCCGGGTGGCGTCGGCGGACCTCGGCCAGGACTTCGAACGACCGCGTCGGCGTGATCCCACCCTCGAGCGCCCGCACGTCCGCCGCCTGGATCACCGGGCCGTCAGCGGGCGGGTCCGAGAAGGCGAAGCCGAACTCCAATACGTCGGCGTCGGCGGCGACGAGAGCGTCGGTCAGCGCGACCGTGTCGTCCGGGGTCGGATCCCCGATCACGAGAAAGGGGACGAAGGCGGCGTGTCCGCGCTCGCGAAGCCCTGCGAATGTCCGGTCGAGACGCGTCATGACGGACCCCCGTCGACGAGTCGGG
Organism: uncultured Myxococcales bacterium; assembly: GCA_964520965.1. Taxonomy (GTDB): domain Bacteria; phylum Myxococcota_A; class Bradymonadia; order REDH01; family REDH01; genus CAZFPM01. The sequence continues at coordinate 43,011 of CAZFPM010000011.1, read as the reverse complement.
CGACGTGGTCGATGTCCTTGTCGCCGCGGCCTGACAGGTTGATGACGACGCGCTCGTCCGGGTCTCTCCCCGGCGTTCGCAGCGCGTGGGCCAGCGCGTGTGACGACTCCAGCGCCGGCAGGATCCCCTCGTGGCGGCAGAGCCATCGGAAGGCGTCCAGCGCCTCGGCGTCGGTGACCGAGACGTACTCCGCGCGCTCCGTGTCGCGGAGCCAGGCATGTTCAGGGCCGACCCCGGGGTAGTCGAGCCCGGCCGAGATGCTGTGTGCCTCGTGGATCTGGCCGTGCTCGTCCTGGAGCACGTAGGAGATCGAGCCGTGCAGGCACCCCGGCGTCCCGTGCGACAGCGGCGCACCGTGACGCCCGGTCTCGATGCCCTCACCGGCCGGCTCGACGCCGACGAGCTTCACCTCGGCGTCGTCGAGGAAGGCCGCGTAGATGCCCATCGCGTTGCTGCCCCCGCCGACACAGGCGACGATCTCGGTGGGCAGCTCGCCGGTCGTCGCGAGCATCTGGGCGCGCGTCTCGTCGCCGATCACCCGTTGGAAGTCCTTCACCATCCCGGGAAAGGGATGCGGGCCGGCGACCGTTCCGAACACGTAGAAACTCTCGCGCACGGTCTCGGTCCAGTAGCGCAGGGTCTCGTTGATGGCGTCCTTCAGGCTGCGAGACCCTGCCTCGACGGAACGCACAGTCGCGCCGAAGAGCTCCATGCGCAGCACGTTGGGCCGCTGCCGCGCGATGTCCTTCGCGCCCATGAAGATCTCGACGTCGAGGCCAAGTAGCGCGCCGGCCATCGCCGTCGCGACGCCGTGTTGTCCGGCACCGGTCTCGGCGATCAGGCGCGTCTTGCCGATGCGCTTGGCGAGCAGTGCCTGGGCGATCGTGTTGTTCGTCTTGTGCGCGCCGCCGTGCAGGAGATCTTCGCGCTTCAGCCAGACGCCGCAGCCCAGCTCGCCGGAGAGGGCCGCCGAACGATACAGGGGGGTCGGCCGCCCGGCGTAGTCGCGGAGCAGACCGTCGAGCTCGGCCCGAAACCCGGGCTCGTCGCGGTGGTCGAGCCACGCCGCCTCTACCTCGGCGAGCACGGGGATCAGCAGCTCCGACACATAGAACCCGCCGTAGGGTCCGAATCGTCCTCGCTGTTTCATCGGGAGGCCTCCGCCTTTCTGACGGCCGCGACGAAGGCCGCGATCCGCTCCGGGTCCTGCTCGCCCTTCGTCTCGACACCGGACGCGACATCCGCGCCGTCGGCTCGGGATGCCAGCAGCGCATCGGCGACGTTGTCCGGGTCGAGCCCACCGGCCACGAGCACCGGGACCTCGAATTCGTTGTCCGCGATCGCCGCGAAGTCCCAGGGTTGACCGCTGCCGGCGACGCGCCCGTCGACCAGCGCCATGTCGATCAGACCGGCATAGTCCCGGTGGGTTCCTGCCCGGACCTGCTCGGCCGTGAACGCCTTGATCAGGCGCGTGGCGCCGCCGATCGCGGCGCAATAGCCCGGCGGTTCGTCACCGTGGAGCTGAACCCAGGGGAGCCCAACGTGTCGGGCGATGCGCATCACATCGCCCGCCCGTTGGTCCGCGAAGACGCCGACCGTCTCCGGGCCGTCGTCGGGAAGCGTCGCGGCCAGGTCGCGGGCGATGTCCGGCTCGATCCTCCGCCGGCTCCGCGGGGCGAAGTTGAGCCCGACGAGGTCGACGCGGGCCTCGACGCACGCGCGCATGCCAGCGGGGTCGCGTACCCCGCAGATCTTCACGAGCGTCGCCATCCCAGCTCCTCGATCTTCGCGACCGGATCGGCGGCCGCCATGAACGCCGACCCGATCAGCGCCGCGTTGGCCCGTCCGCGGATTCGCTCGATGTCTTCGGGCCTGCTCAGCCCGCTCTCGGCGACGCGCACCACGCCGTCGGGGACGTCGTCGAGCAGGTCGCACATGCGACCGAGGTCGATCTCCAACGAGCGCAGGTCGCGACTGTTGACGCCGACGATGCGCGGGCCGAGGCGGAGCACGCGATCGAGCTCCTGGCGGTCGTGCACCTCGACGAGCGCTTCCATGGAGAGCGATCGCACCAGGGCCAACAGCTCGCTCAACTCGTCGTCGTCGAGAACCGAGGCCATCAGGAGGATGCCGTCGGCGCCCGCGACGCGCGCTTCGTAGACCTGGTAGCGGCCGACGACGAAATCCTTGCACAATAGGGGCAGGTCGGTCGCCGCCCGGGCCCTGGCCAGCACGTCGAAGCCACCGCCGAACCACGGTCGGTCGCAGAGCACGGACATCGCTGCCGCGTACGGGGCATAGAGTCTTGCTACGTCTTCGACCGAGGCGTCGGGTCGGATCGGGCCTCGGGACGGAGAGCGCGGTTTGAACTCGGCGATCAGGTTCAACCCCGGGCGCGCCAGCGTCGCCGCGAAGTCGTGGGTCGCCGACTCGGCCCGCGCGGCGAGCGTCGCGATCGGCACGCGCCCCTCGCGCACGGCGAGATCGTTCCGCGTGCGGTCGACGATCTCGCCCAGGACTCCGGGAGGTGCGCGCATCAGGCTCTCCCGACCTCCTGCGAAGCGTGCCGATAGGTCTCGAAGACCTCGAGGGCGGCCCCGGACGAGAGCAGCTCGAAAGCCAGCTCGAAGCCATGCCCCAGGTTCTCGGCCAGTCCGGCCACCTGGAGCGCGGCGCCCGCGTTGAGGGCGACGAGGATCGTCCGCGGACCGGGATCGTGGCCGGCCAGGATGTTCATGAAGTGCGTGGTGTTCACCGACACGTCGCCGCCCGCGACCTCCTCGAAGGGAAGACGTTCCTGGCCGATCGCCTCGGGGGTGAAGACGCGTTCGGTGATCTGGTGGTCGTGCAGCTCCCAGATCCGGGTCGGCCCCGACACGCTGATCTCGTCGAGTCCGTCCTCGCCGTGGACGACCATGACCCGATCGCTGCCGAGCTCGACGAGACTGTGGAGCAGGTCGGGTGCCCGCCGGGGGTCGGAGACGCCGAGCACCTGCCGGGTGGCCCCCGCCGGGTTGCAGATCGGGCCGAGCAGGTTGAAGACCGTGCGGAAGCCGAGGGCGCGACGAACCGGCGTTACCCGGCCGACCGCGGGGTGGTGGCGGCGGGCGTACATGAACACGATCGGGCCGTGGCGCAGCAGCTCCTCGGCTTGAGCCGGGGTGAGCTCGATGTGCACGCCGAGGTGTTCGAGCACGTCTGTGCTGCCGCAACGACCGGAGCTGGCCCGGTTTCCGTGCTTGGCGACCTTCGCGCCGGCGGCCGCGACGACGAACGCGGCGAGGGTCGACGTGTTGATCGTGGGCAGTCCGCTGCCGCCGGTGCCGCAGGTGTCGAGGACGGGTTCGCCGACCGAGATGGTCAGCGCGTTCCGGCGCATGACCGCCGCGAACCCGGCGAGCTCGTCGGCGGCCTCCCCCTTGGTCGCCAGCGCGGTGAGCACAGCGGCCACCTGGGTCGGCTCGAGGCTCCCCTCCATGATCTCTGCCATCAGCGAGACGGCCTCGGTGCGCGCGAGGTCGTCGCCCGCGACCAGTTTGCCGATCGCGACCTCGTACGCGCTCATCTCGCCTCCAGGAAGTTGCGCATCATCGTCTGCCCGGTCGGCGTGCCGATGCTCTCGGGGTGGAATTGAACGCCGATCATCGGCCACTCCCGGTGCGCGAACGCCATGACCAGGCCCGTGTCGACGGTCTCCGCGGTCACCCGCAACACCGTGGGCAGCGACTGGCGCTCGACGACCAGGGAGTGGTAGCGCATCACATCGACCGGGTTCGGCACGCCGGCGAAGAGACCGGTTCCGTCGTGTCGGACCGGGCTCGTCTTCCCGTGCACGATCTCGGGGGCGCGGACGACGTTTCCGCCGAGGCGGTGGGCGATGCCCTGGTGACCGAGGCAGACGCCGAGGATCGGAACGCTGGGGCCGAAACGGTCGATCACCGGTCCGCAGACCCCGAAGTCGCGCTCGTTCTCGGGGTGGCCGGGTCCGGGCGAGAGGACGATATGCGACGGCACGATCGCGTCGATGTCGTCGATGTCGACGGCGTCGTTCCGATGCACGACGACATCTGCGCCGAGACCTCCGAGAAGCTGGGCGAGGTTGTGCGTGAACGAGTCGTAGTTGTCGATCAGCAGCAGGCTCATCGTGCGGCGTCGGCCTGGCGGGCCAGGGCCATGGCGACGGCGGTGAGGCCGCCGCGGGCCTTGTTGCGGCACTCGCGGTCCTCGTTGGCCGGAACGGAGTCGTGCACGATACCGGCCCCTGCCTGGATGTGCACGCGTTCGGGCTCGACCACCAGCGTCCGGATCGCGATGCAGGTGTCCATGTTGCCGGCGTAGTCGAAGTAGCCGATGGCGCCGGCGTAGAGGCCGCGCCGGTCGGGCTCGAGACGGGCGAGGAGCTCGCAGGCGCGAATCTTCGGTGCTCCGCTGACCGTGCCGGCCGGGAAGCACGCGCGGAACACGTCGAATGCGGTCTTGGCGTCGGCGAGCGTGGCTCGGACGTCGGTGACGATGTGCATCACGTGCGAGTAGCGCTCGATGTGCAGCGGGTCCTCGACGCGGACGGAGCCGATGCGGCCGACGCGTCCGAGGTCGTTGCGTCCGAGGTCGACCAACATTCGGTGCTCGGCGAGCTCCTTGGCGTCGGCGAGCAGCTCCCGCTCGAGCGCGTCGTCTTCCGCGGGGGTCCTTCCCCGCGGCCGGGTCCCGGCGATGGGCCGGACGAGGAGCTCGTCTCCGTCGAGTCGCACCAGCACCTCGGGTGACGCGCCGACGACACAGGCATCGTCGAGCCCCAAGAAGAACATGTAGGGCGACGGGTTCAGCGCCCGCAGAGCCCGGTAGAGGGTCACCGGATCGACGGTGGCCTCGACCGTGGTCCGCTGGCTGACGACGACCTGGAAGATCTCGCCGGCCTCGATCGCCTGCTTCGCTTCGACGACCGCCGCCTCGTAATCGGCCGCGGTTCGATTCCTCTCCGTGGGGAGCTGCGGGTCGGCCTGGCCGGCGATATGCACGGGCCAGGGCGGCTCGGCGGGGAGCTTCGCGTCGGCGACCCGGGCCAGCAGCGCCTCGACCCGCGCGACGGCCTGGGCGTAACCGGCCTCGCGATCACCGGCGAGCGGCATGTGGGCCACGGCGATCACGCAGTGGTCTCGGTGGTCGTAGATCACGACCTGGTCGGGCAGGAGCATGCACGTCTCCGGCATTCCGACGCCCGCGCCCGGGGGCAACGGAACGCGTTCGAAACGCTGTAGCGCGTCGAAGCCGACGTAGCCGACGGCGCCCCCCTGGAAGCGAGGCAGATCGGGACGTGCCGCGACCACGTACTCCGAGAGAATCTGCTCCAACACGGCGAGCGGGTCCGCCGCGTCGATCCGCGCCTCGACGTCGCGTCGGCGGACCACCGCGACGCCGTCGTCGAAGACGATGCGATCGTCGATGCCGATGCCCATGAACGAGTACCGCCCCATGAGCTCGCCGCCTTCGATCGACTCCAGGAGGAAGGAGCCTGGACCCCCGCCGCCCAGCTTCCGGAAGATCGAGATCGGCGTGTCGAGGTCGGCGTAGACCGCGGCGCTGACCGCAACGTGGGTCTCCCCACCGCGAAGAGCGAGGATCTCGTCGAGCGGGGGCTGAGTCGAAAGGGTCACGGTCGGTCGGGGGTCGGAGCGCGACAGGAGCGACTTGCGGTCCCGATCATTCGGAGGGGAGGCGGCACTCGTCCGGGCTGCCGACGCACTCGCAGAATCCGTCTTCGGTACACTCATCGGGCACCCGGCAGGGGCGCGCGCCCGCGCAGTCGCCCCAATCGGCCCACGTACGCGCGACACATGCGCGGCTCTGCCGCCCGCAGTCGTTGCAGTCTCGCTCCTCGGTGTCGTCGGGGCAGCACTCGGGTTCCACACAATCGCCCGTCGTCCACGACACATCGATGCACTCTCGGCGCTCCTCGCCACAGATCCCGCACTCGAGGATCTCGATGTCTCCTTCGCAGCACAAGGGCTCGGCGCACTCGCCGACGTTGGTCCATCGACCGCCCTCGCAGATCCGCTCCTGCTCGCCGCAGAATCCGCATGCCGTCGTCTCCTCTTCTCCGTCGCAACACGCGGGCTCCAGGCAGACGCCCCACGTACTCCAGCGCCCTTCGTCAGTGCACGCTCGCCGCTGGACGCCGCAGGAGTTGCAGGGACGCTCGTCAGTCTCGTCGAGGCAGCACTCGTCGGGCGTGCACTCGCCGGACTCGCCCCACTGGCCGGTCGCGTCGCAGGTCCGATTTCGCGATGTGCAGTCGTCGCAGCGTTCCCGAGAAGTCGTTCGGGGACAGCAATCAGGAGGACTTTCGCACGCGCCGGTCTCCCAGCGGCACTCGTCGCTGCAGGTCGAGTAGCGGAACCCGGCGATCGCCGTCAGGCCGCAGATCAGCTCGTCGCAGGGCTCGACCTCGACGTTGCCGGGCTCGCAGGCACCGAAGCCGAGGCACTCGCTGATCGGACCCCACTCGCTGCCGGGCAGGCAGACCCGACCGGCGGTTCCGCAGCGGCCGCAGGGCTCGTGGCGAATGTCGCCAGACCGGCACGTGCACTCCGTCGGAGCGGTACAGTCCTGCCACTCCCCGTCGACGCAACGCTCGATGCCATCGAGATCGCACTCGCTCGTGCACGGGCGCGTGCTCCCGGCGCTGACATCCGGGTTGTCGTCCTCACAGTCGTTGCCCCCGCACGCGCTGTCCGGCGACCCGTCGAAATCAGTGTCACGCGGGCGGTAGGTGCAGGCCTCATCGATACATCGGTCGGCGGTACACACGTTGTCGTCGTCGCAATCGCGATCGACGACACATTCGGGTTCGGCATCGACCTCGGCGTCGACGTCGGCGTCCCCGGCCTCCACATCCTGGTCGTCGCTGTCGGGTTCGTCGGGCTCGTCGACCGCGTCCACCGTCTCAACCTCCTCGATGTCCTCGACCTCCGGGGCCGTGTCCTCGGGCAGATCCGGGATGAGATCGGGCGCCGTGTCACCGGGCAGCGAAACGATCGTGTCCTCGGTGTCGATCGAGGCGTCTGGCTCGGCGTCGTCTGGGGTATCGCCTCCGCCACACGACCAGGCGCAGAAGAGCGCGCCAACGAGCGCGAGGACGAGGAAGAATGGGTGTCGCATGAAGTCTCTGTCAGGGGAATCGACCCGAAGCATGATAGGGAGCCGCGAGAATCGAACAACAACCGCGTGTCTTGCCGTGTCAGCGGCGGCTTGCAGCCGGCCCCGTGGGGGGCCTCTCGTCAGACATCTTGCAGGGTCGACGCGGCCGCCGAGAGGTGTGTCCGCGGAGCGTGCGCGAGCCCGAGCAGTCGCCTACCATGGGGGCGTTTGCGCTGGCGTCAACCCACAGGCGATGATGAACGCATTCGAACCGCTGTTTCGCGGCGACCTTCCGACCGGGCTCCACGACCCCCGATCGACGCCGGTCGGACGCCTCTTCGCCGGGGTGCTGGCCGTGCTCGCGCTGACGTTCGTGGTGCAGGGCTGCAAACCGGAGATCGGGCCCGAGGCGGAGATCCGCGCGGTCGTCGAGGCGTTGGAGTTGGCGGCCGAGGAGGGTCGCATCGGAGACTTCTGCGACCACCTGGCAGAGGACTATTCGGATGATCGAGGCAACGATCTCGCGTCGCTGCGCGCCGAGCTCTTCTTCTGGCAGCAGCGCGGATCGGGGTTCACCGTGACGACCCGGATCGTCGAGGTGGTCGTGTCGACGGAGACCGAGGCGTCGGCGACGGTGATCGCCGGCGTGGCCGACGGCCCGATCCTCTCGGCGGACACGCGTGGCCAGATTCGTCGCTACGAGCTGGCGTTCACCAACGACGGCCGCCGGTGGCGTGTGCGACGGGTCGCGTCCCACGACTCCGACGTCGTGGAGCTGCTCGGCGGCTGATCGGGAACGGCAGGAGCGCGCTGACTCGGTGAAGGACCGGTTCAGGTCTGGTCGCGCACGAGCCGTGCCAGGTCGGCCGCGACGGGCCGCGGGTTCACCGGGCCGGCGCAGTTGAAGACGATGCCGTCGAACGGCAGCTGGGCGACCTGCGCGAAGAGCGCGCGCCCGTCGAGTTGGAGCGTTCTCGGATTCGCGTAGGCGTCGCTCCCCGTCGTGATCTCCATCTGCTCGACGAATGCCCGGAGCGTGTCTTGCGCGGTGAACACAGCGGCGAAACGTCGCCCCCGGTCGTCCGGTGCGAGCATCAGCTCGGGCGCATCTTCGGGCCCGGTCACGATGATGTGGTAGCCGGTATAGCGGGCGAGGATCCCAAAGCCGTCATCCCAATCTCCCTCGCGCCACAAGACCTGCTCGACCTGCACCGCTCGCGCGATGTCGCGCAGATGGCCGAACTGGTGGGTTTTGTAGTGGAACCCGCTCGCGTCGAGGGGGTTGACGTCGACCCGGCCCCACGAGGCGCTCAGCTCCCCGAAGATCGAAAAACCGTTGCTCCGGATGATCTGTTGGTCCGCCGAAAAGCGCCCGGCCCGGGTCTCGTAGGTCTGCAGGGCCTCTTTGTCGGAGAAGATCCGAACGATGGGCCCGTCACCAGAGTCGTCGGGCTCGGCGACGACGGCGACGCGGCTCTCCTGCACTCGGCAGGGCACGCTCCAATCGCGATGTGTGATCAGCGAACGCGCCAGAATTCCACTGGGGATCTGCTGGGCCTGGTGCGCCGCGATGGCATCGCGCAGTTTTGGGAGGTTCGACGGCATTCGGTCGGGACAGCGAGGCCAGGGTCGTGAGGACGCCGCCGGCCATTATCGATGCGTGCCGCCCAGGGGGCAAGCAGGGGTAGGATCGGCGCCTGCCCCTTCGCGAGGCTCCTCAGACGACCTTGGTCGTCTCGAACGTGATGCCCCGCTCCTGGAGGCGGACGATGTACGGCAGCCCGAGTGCGGTCGCGGGCGTCAGCACCCCTCCTCGCCCCCCCCCGCCGGGCAGTGAATCCCGGCGTGTGGCCAGCAGGATCGCCGCCTCGCACACGAAGGTGACCGTCGCCTGGTAGCCCGGGTCGGATTGCGCCGCGACTCTCGCGAAGACGCGCTTTCCGTTCTCGGTGTGACCGACCAGCCGCGCGTCGAAGCGTCCCTCGGACAGCTCGGCCGGGCTCGGTCCTTCTCCGGGGGCCGGCGTACGCTTGCGGATCAAGTTCCTTCCCCACGTGGTGCCCACGATGAACGCGAAGAACCACATCGCGATCGAGATCTTGATCGCCTGCCACCGACTCGTCGCGGCCTGGGCCTCCCGATAGGCGAACCCGGGGCCGTATCCCTCGCCGAACTCCGCCGAAAGCGCGTGGCTGCGACGCACGACACGCGTGTTGACCGGCGCCATCACGAACGGAGCGGTCCACTGGTCGAAGTCCGGATCCAGCACCGGCCCCGTCTGGTCCCGAGAGCGGGCCCGCACGTCCTGGGTCCGCTGCGCCGAAGGGTTGAGAAGCACGGGATCGGCGAGGTCGCTCCGACCACCGGACTCGCCGATGTTCAGAATCGACGCGACGGTTCCCCCGCTCACGCCACCCTTGGTGTCGAACACCGCGCTCACGCTCTTGAGCCCGGCCCCGAGCTCGCGCCGCGCGTGGTCGGAGATGAAGAGCACGCCGAGGTCAGACGGCACCGAGTCGAAGCCGCACATCGGCACGATGCGCACGCCGCGGTCGGCGGCCCCGCCGTGCCACGTGTCGATGATCTTTCGAACCCAGGGTGTCTCGCCGGTGATGTCGACGTACTCGACCCCGTTCTTCACGCACGATTCGACGAGGTAGGTCCCGTATAGTGCGTAGGGCCCGACGGTCGAGCACATCACCCGGGTCTTCTCGACCATCGCATCGATCGTCTCCGGGCGCTCTGCGTCGGCGACGATCAGCCCCACCTGCTCGGCGAACTCGGCCCCGAGCTGCCGTCGCACGTTCTCGAGTTTCGCCTTGTCTCGGCCGGCGATCGCCCACCGGACACCCGTGGGGACGTGGCGCCGTAAGTACTGGGCGCAACGGCGCCCCGTGTACCCGGTCGCCCCGAAAAGGACGATGTCGAAGCGACCGTCGGAGATCTGCTGAGGAGGGAGGGTGTCGTGCCGACTCATCAACTAGTCCGTGACCGATAAACGTCCCGCGTTCGCGGTCCGATAGCCATCAGCAACGCCCGGCGCGCCCGAGTCGCAATACAGCCCGGTCGCGCCGGCGTCTCCGGAAAACCGATAACCATAGTCATACTCGCCCGCGACCGGGGCGACCAGAGTGCCCTGGTACTCGTCGTTGTTCGGCTTGCTGGCGGCGCTTCCGAGGTATCCGGTGTTCGCCACCGCCGAGGTCCGCGTCCAGGCGATCGGACGGCTGCCGGCGAGCACGATCATCCGGCGTACGAGAAACCCGCCGTCGATGCCAACAGGATCCCGATGCCCGCGGAGATGGTGGCAAGCACCGCGGCGGCACCGAAGCAGAGGCGGATCGCCGGCGTCAGGTCCGAGCCGGCCGCGCGGCGGGACAGCGCGACCAGCAGTGCACCGGCCAACACGAGGAAGAGCGCGTAGGTGCCCAGATGTTCCTTGACCTCGAAGAGTCGCCCGAGCGTCCGGCTGGCGACGTAGAGCTGTTGGCGGACTTCGCGGCGGTACTCCGGGTAGATGAACCAGCCCATGCCCATGGCGGCCGCCATGAAGAGGGCAGCCAGATACGCCGACCAACGAACACCGCGGCTCGGGCGCCGGGCTCGTCGCAGGGCGATCGGCGGGTGCCAAGAGAGCGCGATCGCCAGAATCGCGATGTGCCCGTGGATCTTCTCGCAGAAGAGCCAGAAGCTCATGGCCACACCACCGACAGGATCGCGCAGATGACCACGATCGGGCCGACCGATACGGTGGCGATCCGCAGTGCTCGTGCCTCGCGTCCGCGAGCTCCCCACCAGGCTGCTGCGGCGAACACGGGCGCGAGGTAGCCGGCCGCGATCAGACGCCAGAAGTACTCGATGCGTACCGACGCCATGACCTGGGCGGGATCCGGTCCCGGATGCCAGATGGCGTTGTAGGTGCGGTCGAGGGAGTAGAAGGCGCAGCAGGCCAGCGCGGTGAGAACGGCCGTTGCCGCGGCGCGCCGGGTGGTCGCCTCGGCAGCACGCGGCGCACCGACCGGCGTCGGCGCGGACGCTTGCCGTGCTTCACCTGTCATCGAGCCGTCTTCGAAGGCATCGCAAGCTCCATTCGTCGACGAGCTACCGGATCTGTGGACCAGGAGTGGAGCACTCTGGGGCACTCGGGGTCGGGAAGGAACGGGTCACCGAGGAGGCGCGCGGCGATCACGCGACACCCCCCCCTTGCAGATCGTCCGACATCGGCACGATGCGCACGGTTCGGGGGGCGCCTCGTGGTGCAGACGATAGTGCAGGAGCCCCGGATCGCAATTCCAACCGTCGACCAACGCGTCGACACCGCCGACCGGCACGTCGACGAAGCTGCAGGGCGTGACCCGAAGATCGGCGGTGACGGCGGCGCCGCGGCGGTCGTGTGCACCCGGTCGCCCGACGCGGGCCTCCCGGGATCGGCCATCGCATCCGTCGTCAGGAGGGCGAGCAAGCCCAAGATGGTTGCCAGCGGCCGGAACCGAAGCATCGTCGGGGAGTGAAGCGGTCAGTCTGTGCAGACGTTGGCCGCGCCGGGGGAGCCCGTGTTCACGCCCACCCCGTAGTCGCCGGCCGAGACACACCAGTTCGCCGGGTCCGACGCGTCCGGGCTCGCGGGTTCGGGGGTGCGAGCCAGGGCCGCGCCGTTCGGGATCGACCAGTCGCCCGTGATCGAGTCGTAGCGCACGGCCGCGATCTCGGTCGTACCCTGCATGATCACGATCTCGTCGGCGTCGTTGGTGAGCGTGAACGAGCCGGCGGTCTCCCAGGCGAACCCGACCCGGCCTGGCGCGGCCTCGGCCCTGCGTCCGAAGACGAACCAGGAATCCGCGGCGATCGTCACGCCGGACACCGTGAAGCTGTTGGTTCCGTCGTCGCGGATCACGACGCCGCCCAGCGCCAACTCGTGGCCCGCCGCGTTGAACACTTCGAACCACTCGAAACCCGTATCCGTGCCGTCCGGATTCGCGATGAACTCGGTGATCACGAGGTCCCCGGGGTCGAGGAGGGTCACGCACACGCCCTCTTCGCAGAAACGACCCGTCGTCGCGCAGTCGGTGACGACCGTCTCGTAGCGACACGCGCCCTCGACGCACTCGCCGGGGAGCGTGGCGACGTTCGAGATCGTCTCGTCGCAGAAGGCGGCCGGCGGCGACTCGCACGTCACGCCCTCGCACGGATCGACCTCGCTCGTGCACACCGACGTGCACCCGTCACCGTCGTCGTTGTTGCCATCGTCGCACTCCTCGCCGGGGTCGACGGTGCCATCGCCGCAATAGGGACACGGCGGATTCGCCAGGCCGGGGGTCCCGGTCGCCCCGACGATCCCGTAGTCGCCTTCGCCGGGGCACCATTGGGTCGGGTCGTCATTGCCATCGGCGGCGAGGACGCCTCCGTCGAGCGACAGCGATTGGCCTCCCGGGATCTCCCAGGCCACCGGCTCCGCCGCTTCGTCGTACGCGACGCGGTCGATGACGAGACCGCCGAACTCGAGAACGATCTCGTCGGCCGTGTTCCCGATGGTCAGGTTCGCACCGGTCCCCCACGCGTACCCGACCCGATCCGGGGCTGACGTCAGCTCTTCCGCGAGCACGACGTACGCGCCCGCGCCCACCGCCGTGGGGGCGGCGACCGTGATCGCGTCGCTGTCGTCGTCGCGGACGACCATCCCCTCGAGCTCGAGGGTCCGGTCGCTCGCGTTGTAGATCTCGATCCACTCGAGTCCGTCGTCGGAGCCGGTCGCGTCGGCGAGGAACTCGGTCACCACGAGGTCTCCCGGGTCGATGCGAACCACGCAGGCCCCTTCCCGACAGATCAGGCCATCGTCCGCGCAGCCGCGGTCGGTGGGCGTGTAGCCGCAGACCCCCTCCGCGCACTCGCCGATGTCGGCGTAGGTCGTCAGCACGTCGAGCGTGCACGTCGCTGACGGCGGAGTGTCACACACGATGCCGTCGCAGGGATCGATCTCGAGGGTGCAATCGGCGGCGCATCCGTCGCCGTCTTCGACGTTGCCGTCGTCGCACTCCTCCCCCTCGTCGAGGATGGCGTCGCCGCAGCTCGGGCAGGGCGGGTTCTCGACCCCGGGGCTGCCGAGGTTCGGCGGGAGTCCGTAGTCGTCGATGCCGATGCACCAGGCGAGGGGATCGCTCGGGTCGTCGGCGTCCGGACCGAGCGCGACGGACGCGCCGTTCGGGTCGGGCATCGGGATCTCGGCGCTGTCGTCCCAAGCCACCCGGGCGAGCGTCGTCTCGCCGATCGACAGCACGATCTCGTCGTCGTCGTTGCCGAGCTGGAACGTGCCCAGGTCGCCCCAGGCGAGGTCGACGCGCTCGGGCGCGGCACCATCGGCCGTGCCGAAGACGAAGAGCGCGCCGGCTTCGATGCGGGTCCCCGCCGGTACGGTGAACCGGTTCGTGCTGTCGTCGTGGACGATCACGCCGTCGAGGTTCACCGGCCCATCCGTGAGGTTGACGATCTCGAACCACTCCTCGCCCGTGTCGGTGCCGACGGGGTTCGCCATGTACTCGGTGATCCGGATCTGGCCCGGGAGCGCCGTCACCGCGCACGCGCCGTCGAGGCAGATCTGTCCGAGTCCGGCGCAGTCGACGCGGTCTTCGGTGTAGCGGCACTCGCCTTCGAAACAGGTCCCTTCACCCGTCGAAGCGACCGCCTCGTCACCCTCGCACCGGGGTGCGGGCGGATCGCCGCACTCCTCGCCGAGACACGGGTCCAGGCGGCATTGGGAGACGTCGAGGCGACAGGAGAGCGTGCAGCGGAGCGTGCCGTCGTAGAAGCCCGCCGACTCGCAATCCGACTCGCCGAGATCGTCGCCGTCGCAGGCCTCGTCACCCTCGCGGATCCCGTTCCCGCAGTCGGCCTCCGGAGCGTCGGGCACGTCGGTGTCGTCAGGGGTGTCAGCAGCGTCGGCGTCCGCGGTGTCCGTTCCGGTATCTGCGGCATCGGTGTCCGAGCCGGGCACGTCGGCGGTGTCTGCGTCCGGGAGACCGGCGTCTGCGTCCCCGCCCCCGACGTCCGGCACGATGTCGGATCCGACTTCGTCCGCGTCGAAACCCGGGATCGAGCTTCCGTCGCGTGTGTCCCGAGCAGAGGTCGTGTCCTCTCCGACGGCGATGGGGTCGGTCGATCCCCCGCAGCCGAAGGCAAGCGCGAATACGAACGGCGAAACGAGCAAGATCGAGCGTCGGCGGCTGGTCGTTCCCATGACGGGCTCGGGGTTGGAGACCCCTCCCTGATAGCGCAAGACGGAGCCGGCGTCGTGGGGCTTTCACGCGCCGCCGCCGGTCTGTGTTCACGACTGAAGCCGCGGGGCGCAGCGACGCTCAGCCGAGCGCTGGTCCGGGGACGTAGCGACGCGCCCACGTGGCCAGGACGTTGGCCACGAACTCCGCGTCCGCACGCCGGGTCAGGAGGTGATCCGCGCCGTCGAGCGCGACGAAGCTCCTCGGGTGTCTCGCGGCCTTGAAGAGCTGTGCGGCGTTGTCGATTTCGACGACGACGTCGTCCGGGGAGTGGAAGATCAGGAGGGCTGCTCCGAGCTCCGCCGCCGCGCCGGTGCCGGATTGGCGCTCCAGGTCGTCGAGGAAGTTGCGCGTGATTCGGAAGGGCTGACCGCCGACGATCACCGTCGCTTCACCGGTGCGCTCGAGCTCGGGCTCCACTTCGGTGAGCAGTCGCCGGACGTGCTCGGGCTCGGCGGGAGCGCCGATCGTCGCGACGGCGCGAATTCCGTCGATCCGCGTGGCGGCCATCAGCGCTGCCGTGCCGCCGAGGGAATGGCCGACCAACAGGCACGGAGAGGCGAATCGTTCGCGCATGTAGGCGGCCGCGGCGACCAGGTCGTCGACATTCGTCGACAAGGTCGTCTCGGAGAAGTCACCGCCGCTCAGTCCGATACCGGTGAAATCGAAGCGGAGCACCGCGATGCCGTGGCGCGCCAGACCCCGCGAGATCCGGGCGGCGGCCAGGCTGTCCTTCGAGCAGGTGAAACAGTGAGCGAACACCGCGCACGCATCCGCGGTGTCCGGCGGATGTTCCAACAATCCGGACAGTCGCTGTCCCTGGTGACCGGAAAAGACGAGCCGTTCGCTCATGGTCTTCGGTGCGACGTGAGTACCCTGAGACACCGTAACGCATCGATGTGGCGCGCGCTACCGCTACCCGGCGCCGGACCTGGGCGGCAGCAAAGTCCGGGCCATCCGCCATCAAGGGCGAGATCCTATCTCGCCCCCGGCTCGCAGAGCCGGTCTACACCCCTGAGGCAACCCAAGACCCTCGACTTTGCGATCCCCTTGGGCGCCGGGCGATCGGGCCCGACGGGCGATCAGACCTCCTGGGCGATCGCGTGTGCGAGCCCCGCTCCTGCGCGTTGGTGTTGCGGCACCCGTCCCGATACCATCCGGTCGTCGGCGCGGAAGGAGACTTCGGGGCTCCGGCGCTGGAGAATGCCTCTCGAGCGGGGTCATCGGGACTCCACCGGCGCAAGAACCAGAGCACCACGATTGGTCGCAGCGACCTCATCGATGTTGCACCGGACCGGGGCAGGCTCCAGCGTGAAGCCTGCTCCGTCGGGACGGAAACATCTCGCAGCTTCGCATTACGGAAGGAACGAGGCGTAATGAACCAGGTTTTCAGAGTCATTTCGTTGTCCGTCTGCGCGCTTCTGCTGGCGTGGATTCCCGCCTGCAAGGGGTCCTCTCCGGTCGATCCGGCCGGGTCCGGACCCGGTGCGGCGGTCGGAGACGAGATGACGGTGCTGATGGGTGACCACTACCCGTCCGTGCTCGCCGCCCACACGGCGCTCATCGTCGGCGACCTCCGGGGCATGGGCCAACACCTCGGCGAGCTCGAAGGACGGCCCCTTCCCGAGGGGGCACCCGAGAGCTGGCAGCCGTTGTACGACAACCTGCTCGAGGCGGCGCGAAACGCAGCGGGCGCCGGTGCCTGAACACCGCGGCCGAGGCCATGTCCGCCGTCGTCGAGGCGTGCGGCGCGTGTCATAGCGCGGCCGAGACCGACACGGTGCACGTGGCTACGACGCCCGAGGGCTCCGGCGATCTGAGCACGATGACGAATCACCGATGGGCCGCAGAGCGCTTGCTCCAAGGCGTCATCGGTCCCTCCGACGAAGCGTGGAACGAGGGCGCCGCCGTGCTCGGACGGGCCGACGTCTTCGACCTGGCTCCCGACGATACGACGGTGGCTGGGCAGAGCCTGCTCGAGCGCGAGGCCGCGCTCCGCCAGATGGGCAACGTCGCCGCCCGGACCACCGGGGCCCGCCCGCGTGCGGCCGTCTACGGTCAGGTGCTGGCTACGTGCGCCGCGTGCCATGGCGCCGCGAACGTCACGATTCCGCAGGGCGAAGAGTAGGCACGGGAGCTCGTCCGCGACCGCCGCGGGGTCCGACCCTGCGGCGGCCGGCTGCGTTCACGGACAGTCGATCACCTCGACCGCCCGGCCGGCGTGGTGCCCCTCGACGGTGACCTGCGCGCCGTCGAAGAAGAAGACCTCGTCGTTGCCGCGGCGCTCGGTGCGCCGCAGGACCGCGCCGTCTTCGCAACGGAGCGTGTCGTGGCCGCTGTCGTCGGAGATCACGTCGCTGCCGTCGCCGGGCCGGATCACGAACACGTCGTTGCCGTCACCGCCGAAGAGGCGATCGTTGCCGAGATCGCCGTAGATCGTGTCGTTGCCCAGGTCTCCCCAGACCTCGTCGTCGTCCTGGCCGCCGCGGACCTCGTCGTCGTCCTGGCCGCCGCGGACGATGTCGCGGCCCTGGTTGCCGTTCACGACGTCGTTGCCCTGGTTGCCCTGCACGTAGTCGGCACCGTCGAGTCCGCGGATCGTGTCGTCGCCCGGGCCCCCCATGACGATGTCGTCGCCCTCGTCGCCGAAGAGCTCGTCGTTGCCCTGTCCGCCGAAGAGCTCGTCGCTGTCGCCAGCGCCCCGGATCGTGTCGTTGCCGGCGAAGCCGCGAATGCGATCCGGACGCCCGTCACCGGTGATCACGTCGTCGCCGCCGCCGCCGTGGCGCTGGCAAGCCGGCAGCATGTCCTCGCTGAACGGGCCGCGCGGATCGACGAGGATCGCGCCCCCATCCGTCGACGTCGTGTGCGCCCCGTTCATCGCCGCGGTCAGCGTCCGGAGCTCCTCGCAACGGCCGAGATTCAGGCCGAGGTCCGTCGTCTCCGCCGGGTCCGAGCCCAGGTCGTAGAACTCCATGTAGTGACCCGCGTCGCCATCGGGGCTGTGCACGCGGATCACCTTCAGGTTGCCCATGCGGATCGCCTGCAACCCGGTGCCGGCGTAGTTCTCCCACATGAGCAACTCGTGCGGCGGTACCGAACCGCCGGTGAGCTCCGGAACCAACGAGCGACCGTCGATGCCCCCGGGTACGGAGATCTCCGCGGCGTCCAGGGCGGTCGGGAGCAGGTCGGAGAGCGCCCGTGGGGTGTCGACCACGCGACCGGCGGGAATCCGACCCGGAGCCCAAGCGATGAAAGGCACGCGGATGCCGCCTTCGTAGAGCTGAAACTTGCGCCCGCGCAGGTCGGCGTTGCCGTCGAACGGGTCCGTCGACCACCTCGCGCCCGCTGAGTGTGGGCCGTTGTCGCTGGTCACGAAGACCCAGGTGTCGTCGGCGAGGCCGGCCGCCTCGAGCTGGTCGATGATCCGGCCGACGTCGCGGTCGAAGCGGGCGACCATCGTCGCGAACGTGGCGTAGGGCTGCGCGTTGTGTCGCTGGTAGCCGGCGTTACCGGTCCACGGCTCCTCCGCGATGCCGCACGGGCCGCCCCCCTCGTACTCGGGCCAGATGCCTTCCGGCGGAGGGACCAGCTCGGCGTGGGGGAGCTGCCAGGGCAGGAAGAGGAAGAAAGGCTCCGTCCGATGGTCGTCGATCCAGGCGAGCGCGCGATCGACGAACACGTCTTGCGTGTACGTGGTGGTGCCGATGGGCAGCTCGGTCAGATCCCCGTCGCGGACCTGCGTGAAGAGTGTGCGGTGGACGTAGCGCTGGGCTCCCGGTTCGCCGTAGTAGGGACTTGCGGACGAGCCCGGCGGGACCGAGTCGAGGTAGTAGACGTGGGCGTCTCGGTGGGTGAGCAGGCCGGTGAATTCATCGAAGCCGATGTCGCCTGGCGTCGCGCCCCGGATCGACGCGCCGCCGACGTGCGGGTTGAATCCCCACTTGCCGAACATGGCGGTTCGGTAGCCCGCGTCGCCGAAATACCCGGGGAGCAGCGTTCCGGCGCCGGCGAAGTCCCGGGCGGAGTTGCGAACCCAGGTGTGCCCGGTGTGCAGCCCGGTCAGCAACACGCTTCGCGCGGGGGGGCACCAGGCGGCCCCGGAGTAGAACTGCGTGTACCGCGCTCCCTCGGCGGCGAGGGTGTCCAGCCGCGGGGTGCGGATGCATCGCTGACCGTAGCTGCCCAGGTGCCCGTAGCCGAGGTCGTCGGCGAAGATCACGATGACGTTCGCGGGTCGGTCGACCGGTGGATCGCCGGTGTCGGTCTCCGGGGGGGTGTCGTCGCCCGCGTCGTCTCCGCCTGCGTCTCCGTCCCCGTCGCCCCCGTCGGCTGCGTCATCTTCCACGTCGTCGCCCGCGTCGCGGCCGCCATCGCTTCCGTCGGTCCCGGCGTCCGTCGGCCCCAGGTCGGTCGGAGCGTCCGCTCCCGCGTCGGTCCTCGCGTCCGTTCCTGCATCGCCCCCGCCCCCTCCATCGACGAGGGCATCGCCGGTGTCGCTGGTCGGGCCCGTGCCGTCTCGGTCCGTGTCTGTCGCGTCGCGCTCCAGATCCGTGTCGCGGTCGCTGGGTTCCGTGCCATCGGTTCCGGCGTCGTCGCCGACAGAGCGCGAATCCAGAGCCGAGGGCGTGTCGTCACTCCCGCGCAGTGGCGGGTCCGACGTTGCGCACCCCACCAGGATCGCGAACGTGGCAAGCAGAATCGGACGCACGGGCACCTCGAAGACACAGACCGTCGGAAACCGGACCACCCGGTACTGCCGGGGACCGTCGGGATTGTAGACCACCGCGGCCCCGAACACACCCGGCTGTATCGCCGGTCTCAGCGATCGCGTCGCGGGCCGGTGTTGCGGGCGCACGACAACCTCCGGGCAAGCTGGTGGGTGGAAACAACTTCCCGGTTGCACAGCAAAATTCGCGGACAAACAGGTCCGCTACTCGTTGACAAGCGGGTTCGGTGCGCCGATTCTCGACTGTAGTCCCGGTACCAACGCCCAACGTCGTGTAGCAATGGGGGTCATCTCCCTACGCGCCAAGATCACGCTTTTTGCCGTGGTCATCCTCCTGGCCGCCAGTCTGGTGGCCGGGTTCGTCGTGTTCCAGACCAGCGCGCGGTCATTCGTGGAGCAGCAGATCGCCGAGCTGGCGGTCGAGGCTCGCGTACAGGGGTCGGCATTGACCGCCACGTTCGATCGGATTCGCCGAGACGCTCGCACACTGGCGACCACCACCGCGACCCAGGGGATCGTGCGGGCTCGGGGCAACGCCGGATGGGATCCCGTCGGCGAAGCGACGGCGACACAGTGGGCGCAGCAGCTGACGACGCTGATGCACTCGTTCGCGGTATCGAACACCGACTACCACCGCGTCCGCCTGCTGGACGGGGCGACTCGCCGGTCGATCGTCGATGTTCGGCGCGAGGACGGTGTGCTGATCGACGAGGTGGAGAGCGGTACGCCGCTGTGGGACCCGACCTTCGCGGCACAGGTCGACGCGGTACGTCCCGGCGAGATCGTGATCTCCGCGCTTCGACTCCATCACAACCCCGACGGCTCGATCGCGGAGGGGAACATCCCCGTGATCCGCGTCGCCGTCCCGGTGTTCGACAGCGCGGGTTCGCTGCGCGCGGTGTCGCTGCTCGACTGGGACGTCGGTCCGACGCTTCGTGGCGCCGCGGCGGGAGTACCGCCGGGACTGGAGCTCCGGATCGCCACCGACGCCGGCGACTACGTACTGCACCCGGACTCGCGGCGAGAGTTCGCTTTCGAGTTCGGATCGCCATATCGGATCCAGGACGAGTTCCCGGAGCTCGCCGCCGCCGGACCGGGGTCGGTGCCCGGGACAACGGGTCGGTCTTTCGAGGCCGCGCGAGAAGACGGCGACCACGCGGTCCACGAACTTCGGGTCCAGGTCGATGCTCCGTCGGACCGCTCGGTGCGCCTGGTGTTGAGCTCCCCCTACTCGACGATTCTTTCCCAGGCGAACGAGATGCGCCGCCGGGGTGTGCTGGTCGCGCTGCCGATCCTCACGGTCTGCGCCGGGTTTGTGTTCGTTCTCTCCTGGCTCCTGACGCGGCAGCTGGCCGAGTTCACGCAGACCGCGGACGCGGTCGCGGGCGGTCAGTACGATGTCGAGCTGCCGGTGGAGCGCCGCGATGAGTTTGGCGTGCTCGCCATCCTTCGGGACGCGCTCGAGCGGGCCCGGCGTTCCGCCGAGGACGCCAATCGGGCCAAGAGCCAGTTCCTCGCCAACATGAGCCACGAACTCCGGACGCCCCTGAGTGCGATCCTGGGGTTCGCCGAGATGTTGCTCGAAGACGCGGTCGAGAGCGGGAACGCGCAGGCGGCGAACGACCTCGAGACGATTCTCGACGCCGGGCGGCATCTGCTGTCACTGATCAACCAGGTCCTCGACCTCTCGAAGATCGAGACGGGCTACGTCGAGAGGTTCGACGAGGAGATCGACGGCGATGCGCTCGTCGACGAGGTCGTCACGACGATCGCGCCGCTGGTCGCGCACAACGACAACACGCTGGACCTCGCGTGCGAGTCCCTCGGCAGCTTCGTCGCGGACAGCACCAAGCTGAAGCAGATCCTGCTCAACATCCTCGCCAACAGCTGCAAGTTCACGTCGGGGGGCACCATCAGGCTCTACGCGGAGCGGCAGCGCGGCTTCGAACGCGACGTCGTACGCTTCGAGATCTCGGACACCGGGATCGGGATGACTCCGGAGGAGCTCGCCCGGGTCTTTCGTCCGTTTTCGCAGGCGGACTCATCGACGACCCGACGGTTCGGAGGCACCGGCCTCGGACTCGCGCTCTCCCGAGAGTACTGCCGGCTGATGGGCGGCGAGATCCACGCGGAAAGCGCCGAAGGCGCCGGTTCCTCGTTCGGCTTCTGGATCCCGCTCGATCCGTCTCTGGACCCGGATGCCCCGGAACACGCGGGGCTGGACGTCACCGGCTCGTCCGGCGAGCCGAACTGAGGACAGGCTCCGGGAACCGGCATGTCGGAGGCGCCGATCGGGAAGCGGCGATTCGGCGTCACGGAGCCCCGAACATGCTAGAATGGCCGCCGCCGTGTCCCGACGTCTTCGCCTCGAACGCTCGGCCACGCGCCCCGCCCATGCACAAGACGACGACGCGATGAGGACGAACCGCTCCGCTCTCCTTCTGACGTGTGTCTTGCTGACGGGCTGCGCCGGAACGACCGAGGCGCCGGCCGACGTTCCGTGCGACGACCACTCGGACTGCCCGACGGAGTTCTGTTCCGACGAGGGCGTGTGTGCGCGAGGCGGCGGCGCCGTGGGCGCGGACTCCACGGCGACGCCGGAACCCGACGACGCCGACATCGACGCCGACACCGGCCAGGAAATCACGCCGCTCGACACCACCGACACGACCGCTGACGACGCCGGCGATCCCGACGTGGCCGGGGATGCGGCGACGGATGCCGGCGCCGTGCCGGACGAGGGCGAGTTCGGAGCCCCGTGCGAGGGCAACGGCGACTGCGACTCCGGCTATTGCATCGGCACGTCGGTCGGTCGGGTGTGCACGGTGCCCTGCGGCGAGACCTGTCCCGGCGGATGGACGTGTCGGTTGCTGGTCAACAGCGGCGGCGATGTCGTGCAGCTCTGCGTGCCGGGAGCCGAAGTGCTCTGCCAGCCCTGTGTCGACGACATCGACTGCGGTGGTCTCGACGACCTGTGCATCGTGCAGAGCGACGGGTCGTTCTGCGGGCGGCTGTGCGAGAACGACGAGGGGTGCCCCGACGGGTTCGTGTGCAACGACTATGCGGACGGCGATCGGACGATCGGCCAATGTGTGCCCGAGCTCGCGATCTGCGGAGACTGCCTCGACGAAGACGGTGACACCTACGGCGTCGGCCCCGGTTGCCCCGGCACCGACTGCGACGAGCTCTCGCTCGACACGTACGAGGGGGCACCGGAGCTCTGCGACGGCCTGGACAACGACTGCGACGGCGATGTCGACGAGGGCTTCGATCTGGCGACCGACGCGATCAACTGCGGTTGGTGCGGCCACGTCTGCGAGCTCGACAACGCCACCGCCGCTTGTGCCGAAGAGCGCTGTATCGTGGCGGAGTGCGACGAAGGCTGGGGCGATTGCAACGACAGCCCGTTCGACGGCTGCGAGGTCGACCTGACCTCGACCCCGGAACACTGCAGCGAGTGCGGGACCGCGTGCGCGTTCGACAACGCCGCGCCGCTCTGCGTCGAGAGCACGTGCGAGCAGGGCCCGTGCACCGACGACTGGGACGACTGCGATCCGGAGGTGCTGGGCTGCGAGACGTTCCTGCCGACCAGCCTCGATCACTGCGGCGCCTGCGAAGAGGCGTGTCTCGTGGCCGACGGCACCGGGCTCTGCGTCGAAGGAGCGTGCACCGTCGAGGACTGCGACGACAGATTCACCGACTGCAACGAGCTGCCCGGCGACGGTTGCGAGATCGAGACTGCGGCCGACCCGTTGAACTGTGGTGGCTGCGGCACGGACTTCGTCTGCGACCTCGCGAACGCGGTCGAGGCCTGCGCAGAAGGCGAGTGCGCTGTCGGGAGCTGTGGCGACGGCTGGGGCGACTGCGACGGGCTGCCCTGGACCGGGTGCGAGACCGAGACCGTGGTCGATCCCGAAGACTGCGGTGAGTGCGGCAACGTCTGCACGTTCGACAATGCGGCGCCGCTCTGCATCGAGGGCGGCTGCGCGCTCGGACCCTGCGAGGAGAACTGGGGCGACTGCGACGGCCTCCCGGAGACCGGCTGCGAGACCGATCTGCTGACGACGACGGGCCACTGCGGCGCCTGCGACGCGTTCTGCGAGATCATCGAAGGCAGCGGCGTGTGCATCGGGGGCGACTGCAAGGTCGACGATTGCAACGAAGGGTTCGCCGACTGCAATCGCCTGCCGGACGACGGTTGCGAGATCGAGATCGCGGCCGACCCGTTCAACTGCGGCGGTTGCGGCGAGGAGTTCGTCTGCGATCTGAGCGATGCGTTCGAGATCTGCGTCGACTTCGTCTGCGCGATCGGCGTCTGCGACGCAGACCGGGGCGATTGCGACGAAGAGGCGGAGACGGGTTGCGAGGTCGATCTGCTCACCGACCCGGCCTACTGCGGCACGTGCGACATCGCCTGTGACTTCCTCAACGCGACGCCGCTCTGCGTCGACGGTGGGTGTGTGCAGGGGCCGTGCGACGAGGGGTGGGGTGACTGCGATCCGGCGGTCCCGGGCTGCGAGACCAACCTGCTGACGACCCTGGATCACTGCGGAGAGTGCGACGATCTCTGCGAAGTCACCGACGGTGACGCGGTCTGCACCGCCGGCGAGTGCAGGGTGGCGGACTGCGCCGACGGGTTCACCGATTGCAACGAACAGCCCGGCGACGGATGCGAGATCGAGACCTCGGCCGACCCCCTGAACTGCGGCGGCTGCGGGGCCGCGTTCGTCTGCGACCTGGCCGACGCTTTCGAGATCTGCGTCGACGGGGAGTGCGCGGTCGGCTCCTGCGAAGAGGGGTACGGCGACTGTGACCTCGAGGCGGGCACCGGCTGCGAACGCGACCACCTCGTCGACCCGGACTTCTGTGGCGACTGCTTCACCGACTGCGCGTTCCTCAACGCGGCGCCGCTGTGCATCTCCGGGGGTTGCGTCCAGGGGCCGTGCGACGCGGGGTGGGGCGACTGCAACTTCGACGGTGCGGGCTGCGAGGAGCGGACCACGTTCAACGACGCCCACTGCGGGGAGTGCGGGGCGGTCTGCGACCTCGACAACGCCACATCGTTCTGCCGCGACACGACCTGCGAGCTGGTCGGCTGCGACCGCGGCTGGGACAGCTGCGACGGATTCGACTTCACCGGGTGCGAGACGCACTCCGATATCGACGTGGACCACTGCGGCGACTGCGACACCGAGTGCCGCTACGACCACGCGACACCGCTTTGCTCCGACGGCCGGTGCGCGATGGGAACCTGCGATGGCGGATGGGTCGACCTCGACGGCCGCGCCGACACCGGGTGCGAGTATCGGTGCGAGGGCGACGCCGGCACCCCGGATCCGCCCGACACGGGCGGCGTCGACGCAGACTGCGACGGCATCGACGGCGAGATCGGCTCGTCGGTCTTCGTGGCGAAGCCGGCGAACGGTGGCAACGACACGACCAACGACGGCCGCTCACCCGACCGGCCGGTAGCGACGATCGAGAACGCGATGGCGATCGCCGACGCCTGCCCCGGAAACTGCGACGTCCTCGTCAGCGCCGGCACCTACTCCGAGGACCTCACTCTACGGTCCGGAGTCGATCTCTACGGCGGATACGCGCCCGGGTCGTGGGGCCGGAACATCAGCGCCAACGAGACGATCATCTCCGGTAGCGCGTCGGTCACCGTTTCGGCGTCGAGCCTGTCGACGACGACCATCTTCGACGGCCTCACGGTGCGCGGCAGATCCTATACCTCCGGGGCCTCGTCGACCTATGCCATCCGCGTGAGCTCGACACCGTCGTCGCGGCTCCGGATCCGCAACTCCGTGGTGCAGGCCGGTACAGCGGGCGCGGCGGGCAACGGCGGCTCGGGCAGTGATGGCAGGAACGGCAATACGGGCGGGGCCGGCTCAGGCAGCTCTGGCGGGAGCGGTGGTTCGTCGCCCGGTTGTAGCGCGAACGGCGGCGGCGGCGGCTCGTCGTGGAATTGCGGCAACGGTGGCGGCGGTTCCGGCACCGCCGGTGGTGACTCGAGCAGCGGCGGCGGCGGTGGCAGCTCGGGCAGCAACAGGTGCAGTGGATGCAACGACACCGGCGGCAACGGGGGCGCCGGCGGCGGCGGTGGCGACGGCAACCACGGGGGCGCGGCGACCGCCAACACCGACTCCGACGGCTCGTTCAGTTCCGGCTTCTTCTCCGGCATCCGGGCGCGTTCCGGAGGGCGCGGGTACAACGGCACCGGTGGCGGTGGCGGTGGTGCCGGCGGGACCGACGTCGATCCGTGGTACTGCGCCTTCTGGTCGGAAACCGAGCACGGTGGCGGCGGCGGCGGTGGTGGCGGTGCGGGTTGCCATGGAACCGCCGGTACGGGCGGATACCAGGGCGGTGGCTCGTTCGGCATCGTCCTCTACAACAGCGCCGTAGAGGTGAGTGACACGAGCATCGAGCTCGGCATCGGCGGTGCCGGTGGCGACGGCGGCAGCGGCGGCGACGGCGGCACGGGTGCCGCGGGCCGAGCCGGCTACAGCCCCTCGAACGACGAGGGCGGGCGCGGCGGCACCGGCGGCACCGGCGGCGATGGCGGCGGCGGCGCCGGCGGCAACGGTGCGTGCGGCGGTCCCGCGATCGGCATCGCGCTGGTCGGTAGCAGCAGCCTGAGTGGCGGCGGCCGGAGCTACGACACGGGTGGTGCCCGCGGCGGATCTGGCGGCAACGGGGGTACGGGTGGCCTGCGCGGAGACGGAGGGAGCCGCGCGTCGTCGGGACGCGGCGGCTGCGCAGGCCTCATGGCCAACTCGCGCAACTACTGAGGGCGCCGCCGCCGTTGCGGCAGCCCGCGTTGGCCCTCTGTGAGGAATGTGGCCTATACCCTGGCCGGCCTCTACGGCCCCACCTCGAGCGACCAATCGCCCGTCACGACCGTCATAGCGGCGAACGCGGCCACCGCGAGCGTCGCGAGCGTGATCGGGAGCTGGTCGACGAGCCCGAGCCACACTTGCGATCCCGAGAACCGTTTCGGGCCGTGGGTTTTGAGGGTAGCGTCGGTGCGTACCAGGTGTTTCGAGGGAGCCATGAAGAAGATCGCAATCGGGTTGGCGCTCGCAGTTCTGGGGCTCGCGATCGGACTCGCCGTCGCCCTGCCGCGACTGACGGGGGGAGCCGACAAGTCCGGCCGGTACGCCCTGACGGTGGCTCGGGACATGCCGGACGACACGCCCGTGTTCATGGCCGTCCCGTCGCCCGCTGAGGTCCAGCGAACCCTGCTGCGAGTGGTCGGCGAGGAGCGCGTCGAGCAGGTGTTCCAGCAGCTCGTCGACGGCGACACGGACTCCGACCCCGAGGGTCCACGGGAGCTGCTCCAGCGCATGGGCATCGACGCCACGGCCCCGATGGGCGTCGGTGCGTTGTACCGCGATGGCGCGCAGGTGACGGTGGTCTCCGCCGGGGTGACGGGACCGGAGCTCTGCGACGGAGCTCGCGGCCTACGCGACGGAGCAGGGCCTGTGGGACGAAGACGAGATCCAAGACGCGGACTTCGGCGAGGTTCAGGGCCTCTGGTTGACCGCCCGGCTCGCGATCGCAGTGCGGGGCGACCGTCTGATCGGCGTCTATGTCGACGGCTGGCGGGTCGAACCCGCGGAGATTCACGAGCTGGTGGCCGAAGTGATGACGCTCGCGCCAGATGACTCGCTGGCGGCGGTCGATGGCCTGGACGAGGTCGTCGATGTCGGCGGGCGCGCGACCGTTCTCTGGGTGGTGGTTCCCGGGGTGATCCACGCCGAGTGGCTCGACGAACTCGATCTCCAGCGCCTCCCGGATCCGCTCGAGGAGGTCGTCGGAGCGGCGGTCGGCCTCGAGCTCGCCGACGAGGAGATCGTGCTCCGATCGGCGCTGGTCGCCGAGAGCACCGACGCCGAGATCCTGCTGGCGCTGGACGGCCCGCCGCGCGACACCCGGATCTACCGGGACATCCCCGGGCCGGCGGTCGCCGGCGCTCACTACTCGCTCGACCCGGAAGCGACCTGGGAGCTCGTCGAGGAGATGCTGGAAGCGACACCGGACGCCCGGGAGGACCTCGCGGAGTTCGAAGAGGAGTTCGACGACGAGCTCGGCTTCGGCATCGACGACGTGATCGACGCCCTCACCGGGGAGTACGGGGCCGTGCTCCTGGACTGGCCGCGCGACGAGTCCATGGTGGGCGCCGAGTTCCTCCTCTTCTACGGCGTCGACCCCGAGCAGGCCGAGGACCTCCTCGATGACCTCGTCGACGTGCTCGAGGCCGGCGGGGTCGACATCGACGAGGACGAGTTCGACGGCACCGAGATGATCACGGTCGACACCGGTCGGTACGGTCCCGACATCGGTCTGGCGGTGCACGAGGAGGCCCTCTGGATCTCGATCGACGACGACGCGCTGAAGAAGCTGCTCCGGGGTGTCGAGCGCAGCGTGAGGTCCGCGAGCCCCGAAGTGGCGGACGCACTGAGCGAGCCCGGAGTCGGAGCGTTCGCCGTCCACCTCGGCTCGGCCGTGTCCGAGTTCGACGAGCTCACCGAAGACCTCGACGGCGACCTCGGTCGCCAGCTCGGCGAGCACATCGGCATGCTCCAGGGGGCCGTGCAGGTGTCCGGGGTGCGCGTCGAAGGCGAGGTGCGGCTCGCGCTCGATGCTCGCTCCCTCGCCGACGCGCTCCTCGAGCCCTTCGTACGCATGGGACACGTGCAGGACTTCGAGGTCCGCGGCGATGCCGGCGTCTACATCGACAACGAGTTGGAGTAAGGCGGATCCCCGAGGCCCCGGGGTTCGTCGGGGCTTCGCCCCAAACCCCAGCAGGAAACTGAGTTTCCTGCACCTTCCATCTTTGGAAATCCGCAGGTTCCTCCCTCCGTATCGCCCTCCCTCCGTGTCGCCCGCACAGGCCAGCGGCCCCTTGCTCAGCCTTCGAGGGCCGAAGCGATGGTGCCGATGGCCAGGAACATCGGTAGAGGCTCGCCGTGAAGCAAGCCCTCGCGCACGCCCTCGACGGGGACGAAGCCGAGTCTCTGGTAGAAGCTCACGGCCTCGGGCTTGGCGTCGGTGACGACCCCGACGCAGCCGATGCGGTCGCGCTGCTCGACGGCCAGGGCCAGCACGTGGCGAAGCAGGGCCTTGCCGATGCCCAGGCTCTGAGCCCTTGTGTCGACGCCCATGCGGGCCAGGCGCAGCACCGGCAGCGGATAGGCGGGCAGACGCTTGCGCAGGCGTGCGCTCGGCACGCTCGCCCGCTCGAGCGACGACGCCGCGACGGTGGCGAAGCCGAAGACGTGCGCCTCGACGACGACGACGTAGGTGACGGCCAGGTGCAGCTTGAACTGGTTCTGGCCCGCGTAGTGCTCGAAGAAGCGGTCGAGGTCAGGCTGTCCGCACGAGAACCCGCTGCGGTCGTCGTCCTTCGCGAGGGGACGGATCTCAATCGTCTCGGCCACGCATCAGCTCCCGCAGGGACTTCGTCGGCGCGGGCGGGCTCTCGACCAGCTCGGCGAGGCGGTCGAAGGCCTCGTCCTCGACGACCAGGCGGGCGGGCACGAGGGCCTCGTCAGGCAGCTCGCGACGGGCCTCCATGAAGTAGAGCAGCGCCTGCTCCACCACGAAGTTCTTCTTGAGCCCGTGGCTCTCCGTGAAGCGGTCGAGCCGTTCCTTGGTGGCCTTCGAGATGGCGGCCGAAACCTGTGATTGGCTGCTCATGGTTGCCTCCGGAGCTCACGCCTTGGATAAGCATGGCGAACCATGGAAAAACTAGCAATCATGGCAGCGATGGGCAAGGGGCGCGGAATGTGACGGGTACGTGGGGGAACGGTCGGCGCCCGCCCGAGGGTCGCGCCTCGGTGGCCGCCGCCGCCTCGGTGGCCGCCCCGCCTCGGTGGCCGCCCGAAGGTAATCGCCTCGCCTCGGTGGCCGGTGGCCGCCCGAAGGTAATCGCCTCGGTGGCCGCCCGAAGGTAATCCCGGACCGGCTTCCGCTGGCACCCAGGAGCGGTGTTACGAACACTCGCGGGAGCCGGATCAACAAAACAGTGGCTGACAGCGGCGGAATCTGCGCGTCTGGGACGCACCTCGCCGTCGAACCGATCCCAGTCGTAGTCGTTCCCCGAAACTGGTGCACCCTGCTCCTCTCTGCTCAGCTCGGTGCGGCTCGGGCGCTTGCGTGGCGAACCACCCACCAGGTCCCCGCCGGGAACTCGACGTTACGGTCGCCGGCAGCGAAGCGCTCCCATGCCTCGCGGTACGCGGCCCGGAACTCGCGGAGGGCGCGGATGGCCGCCACGCGCACGCTCGTGAGCCTCGCCGCGATCGTCGGACGCATCTGGAACCACTGCTCCCACGACTTCGCTCGCGCGTCCGGCCGCACCTCTCGAAGTCGCTTGGCCCCCATCACCGACCGGCCGGCAGCCTTCCGCTCCGCCCGATGCTCGCGCTCTCGCTCCTTGACCCGGCGCTCGAGCAGCGCGACGTAGCGGTCGCGGCCGAGGTCGGCGAACTCCCCTGGCACTTCGAAGCGAATCGTCGCGTGGGCCGGCATCTTGCCGTCCTCGCGAAAGAAGAACTTCGGCCGTTGCACCGTGATCGCACGACCGATGTCTCGGGGCCCGATGACAAGTCCGGGGTAGTCCTCCAGACGATCGACGAGCCCTGCGGCGGCCGGGTTGCAGCACACGTACACGGCGCGCTCGATGAGGTCCTCCGGGGTCTGCGGCCTGAGCAGGTGGTAGCCGTCACCGGACCAGAACTTGTCGTCGCGGGCGTAGCGGCAGTTGAGCGCCCGAGCGATCAACGAGTCGGCGTACGCCATGAACTCAGGCAGCCGTCCGTCGTTGTCGCACCCGCCGAGGTGAAAGTGCGAGAAGAGGACGCAGAGCGTGTGAAGGGTGACGTTGTGCCGCTCGGCGGCGATGGCGAAGACGTAGAGGACGAGGTCTCGCACTTCGGTCGTGGCCGTGAGCGATAGCTCGCGGCCGTGAGTTCTGACGCATACCTCGAAGTTCTGTCCGGGGAGGATCTGTCGCGGCGGGGTCATCGGGCGTCCTGGAGCGGTTCGGTCGTGCTCCTGGTGTGGTCGTCCGAACGCCTTGCAGTGTTGCGAGGAAACTACCTTCGGGCGGGCGCCGGCGGTGGAAACTACCTTCGGGCGGGCGCCGGCGGGGAAACTACCTTCGGGCGGGCGCCGGCGGGCCTTCGGGCGCCGGCGGCCTTCGGGCGGGCGCCGGAGCTAGGGCGCCGGAGGGCGCCGGAGTACCTTCGGGCGGGCGCCGGGGCTTGGCGCCGGGGCTTCGGGCGGGCGCCGGAGGCGGGCGCCGGAGCGGGTGCCGGAGGGTGCCGGAGGTTGGCCGAAAAGGGCGTGCCCTCCGCGGTCAGGAAGACGGTCGTCTCGGAAGGGTCGAACGAGAAGGTCGGTCGAATGTCTCGGACGTACTTGGGCAGTCGATGGCCGAGCTCGGGCCGAAGTGCGATCACCCGTCGGCGCCCACCCGAGGGTCACATGCGCCCGCTCGCGCTTTCGTACGGGCCGCTCGACCGCCTCGACGCATCGGTCGCAGCGGACGCCGGCGGCCTCAGAGGTCTCGTGTGAGGTCGACCAGGTCCTCGGCGAGCACGCCTTCGTCCGCCAGACGGCTGCGTACGCCTTCGTCGATTCGCGGCGCGAACGCGGCGTACTCGGCGACCCACGTTGCGTACCGCCGATGGCGCTCCAAGAACCGCCCGGCGTGGTCTCGCAGCTCCGAGGCCGCGGACACGAGCTTCGCCGAGCTCCGCTTGCAGGTCCCGAACCGGATGATCCGGCGCTCCTCGTCGAGGGCAACGAGGTCGATCTCCGTGTCTCGACTGTCCCAATAGCCCTCGACACGCCGCGTCAGCCCGAAGTCGCCGAGGCCGAGCCGGCTGCGCTCTTCGTAGAGCTGCGCGACGAGCCGCTCCAAGCCGTGGCCCTCGACATCGGCAACGCGCGCGTCGGCCTGGGCGACCAGCCCCTCTTCGGGCCGGAAGTTGATGGCCGACACCGGACTCTGCAGCGCCGCAAGCCAGGTCCGAAGGAAGTTGTCGCGAATGTAGTAGCGCCCCCTCCGGCTCCGCGGTTTCGCGAAGATGGGTTGGCGCCGCTCGATCATCTGGTAGCGGTCGATCAGGATCTTGAGGTAGCCCCCGACCTGTTCGGCGGTCTCGGGACTGACCTCGCGTACGTAGGCCTCGATGTCCCCGTGCGAGCAGCCGGGGTTGCGCGCCACGTGCTTCAGGACGACGTCGTACCGCCCTCGCAGCTCGCCGAGGAACCAATGCTCGGCTTCGGTGCGCGGGGGCGTTGACGATCGGAAGAACTTGCCCGCGAGGAGCGACGAGCGGTCCGCGTCGAGCACACCCTGCTCGTACGCGTCGCGGTAGAACTTGGGCACCCCCTCGAAGAGGTTCCAGAGGAAGAGCAGACGCTCGGGCTCCCGATCGGCGTGGGCGTCCAGAATCGCCAGGACCGACGGGACGTCGAGGTGCCTGAGCTCGAGCTGATCGGTCACCCGGTTGTAGAGCGGCGCGCTCCGGTCATCGAGTAGCGCGACGAGCTCGGCGTGAATCGATCCGAGCACGATCAGGCCGCCGGGGACCCGGGCCGCATCGGCCGACAGACGATCGACCACCGCCTGGAGGTGCGATGTGAACGCGGACAGGTGCTTGCGGCTGAAGTACTGAAACTCGTCGAGCGCGACGACGAATCCGTCGCGAGCCAGCGCCTCGATCGTCCGGGCGAGCGCTACGAGGGTGTCAGGTCGTACGTAACGGTCGGGCGATAGCTCGAACGTGTCCATGGCGTCGCGGACGGCCGACAGTACCCCGGCTGGCGCCGAGTCCGGAACCTGTGCGTAGAAGACCGGACGACGCCCCACCCGTTGGAGTGCGCGCTGTACCAGCGTCGTCTTCCCGATACGACGCCTCCCGGTGACCCGGGCGAAGAACCACCGATCGCGGCCGATGACGTCGGTCAGGTCGGCGAGCTCTCGCGAGCGGCCGTAAAAACCCCAGGTCATTCGAGGCACAACAAAAAACGTTTTTCCTTATCGAGCACAGACCGGCAATAGCCTGAAAGAACGACTGAATCAACCCACGCGACACTTCCGTTGCGCACGCTCAGCCTCAGCTCCTGCCCGAAGGTAACTCACACACAGAAAGGAACGTTCACGCCGCGGGCCGCAAGTCGAGCGAGGCGCCCAAACACGGGGCGCCTACATGCCGCTCTCTTCGCAGATGGTGTCCCACTCCACGACGCGTTCGTCGTCGCTTCCCATCATCTCGGCCACGTGGGTTCGCACCCATTTCGAGTCGAGCTCGCTCGCGCGGCGGCGGACGAGTGTTCGGAGGTCGAGGAGGTCCTTGGGCCGGAAGAAGAGCAGCTTGAACACAGCGAGCGCCTCGGCACTCAACACCGGTACGCGCTGGCCGCCGATCTCCGCAGAGACCACGGTCTCGGCGGCGACAGCGTGGAACGGAATCGACGGAGCGAAGAGGTCGACGCGCACCCCCCTCATGCGGGCGACGGCGACGTCTCCGGCGGCGAATCGTTGCAGGCACTCGGCCCGATCGAGGTTCGCTCCGAGAGCTTCGAGGGTATCGACGACCTGGCCGTACCCCGCGGGTTCGACAAAGACATTGATGTCGGCGTCGACCGTGCCACGCGGCTCCGACCACCAGTTCAGGGCCAGCGCTCCGCCCAACGCCGATGGGATTCCGGCTCGCCCGAGGGCTGAGATGACTTCGATGGCGACCTCGGCGGCGTCAGCCATCGAGTCTGGCCCGGATACGGCGTGCCAGCTCGCCCCACCGTGCGTGGTCTTCCGCGGCAGCCTCCTCTACGCGGTCCCGAGCGGGTGATGACTCGAGCACGACGGCGGCGGCCCGGCAGGCGGCGGCGACGCGTTCCCACCTCTCGTTGGGTGAGGATGCGGCATACGCCCGCGCGTCGTCGTCGCTGGCTCGCCGCAATGTCGACGCGACGCGCTGTGTCCAGGCGAGGATCTCTGCGCGCTGATCGCTCATGCGCACGATGTTACGCGCACCACCAGGTGCTCGCAAACGCGAAGCGCGTTTCGTACGCCGCAGCCCGCTCCGCCGCATACCGCGAGCGACCGGTGGGGTTGTTGACATCCATGGTGCTGCTGGCGCTCTCTGGACGTCGCCCCGCCGATGCGGTGTGCGCCCCATCGACCCGAACCGACCTTGTGAAATGGCTGAGCTGAACCCCTTCCCCTTCGCTGGACTCGCGACACGGATGTTCCGTGAGTTGGCCGACGCCCAGGCGATCTTCGAGCTGCCCGCGAAGAAGTTCTTCAACGGCGATCCGGAGCGGGATCTCTCGGTGCGTTTCCATGGCCACGCGGCCACGACCGCGCTGGGACCGGCCGCCGGGCCGCACACCCAGATGGCGCAGAACATCGTGCTGTCGTGGCTCGCCGGTTGCCGGATCTTCGAGCTGAAGACCATCCAGGTGAACGACGACCTCGACATCGGGCGACCGTGCATCGACATGGCCACCGTCGGCTACAACATCGAGTGGTCTCAGGAGCTGAAGGTCCGCCAGTCGATCGAGGAGTACGTCAAGGCCTCGATGCTGATCGAGATGCTGCGACACTCCGGCGCATTGGGCTTCGACACCGTCGGCGACGTGACGGTCTTCGACATGTCCGTCGGCTACGACCTCGCGGGCATCAAGACGCCGAAGGTGCGCGCGTTCATCGAGGGCTTGCTCGACGCGCGCGCGGTCGTCGAGCGGTTGCGCGCGCAGATCCCGGCCGAGTTGGCGCACCTGCGTGACATCGACTTCACGACGCGCTTGTCCGACACGCTCACGCTCAGCACCTTCCACGGGTGCCCGCCGGACGAGATCGAGGCGATCGTCGACTGGCTGATGCACACCTACCGACTGAAGTGCGTGGTCAAGCTCAATCCGACGCTCCTCGGTCGGGAGGACGGCCGCCGGATTCTCAACGCGCAGCTCGGCTACGAGGAGTGCCGGATCCCCGACTCGGCGTTCGACGAAGACACGACCTGGGACCAGATGGTCGACTTCATGGGGCGGCTCGGCGACACGGCCGATTCGCTGGGGCTGAGCCTGGGCGCGAAGTTCACCAATACGCAGATCGTGGAGAACCACCGGGACTTCTTCCCGGCGTCCGAGAAGGTGATGTACCTGAGCGGTCAGCCGCTTCACGTGTTGGCGATGGAATTGGTGCGCCGCTTCCGCACCGAGTTCGGCGACCGCTTTCCGATCAGCTTCTCGGCCGGGATCGACCGCCAGAACTTCGCCGATGCCGTCGCCGTCGGGCTGACGCCGGTGACCGTGTGTTCGGACCTTCTGCGTCCGGGGGGCTACGGCCGCGCCGCCCTCTACCTGCGCAACCTCGGCCGCCGCATGGAGGCGATGGGCGCGTGCGACGTCGATGAGTGGGTGATCCGCGCCTACGGGCTCGGACGAGAATCCCTCACCGCCGCCGGAGCGACGGACGACGAACGCGCACGCTGCGAAGCTGCCCTCGACGCCGGCACGTCGCTCGCCGAAGCCGCGGGGGCCGACCTCCTCGGCCGCTGGCGATCCCAGGCGCTCCTTCTCGGGACGGAGCACTACGTCGGCGAGCTGCACGGGGATCCGCGCTACGGATCGGCGAAGAACGCGAAGCCCCCGAAGAAGATCGAGAGCACGCTCGAGCTCCTCGACTGCATCAGCTGCGACAAGTGCCTGCCCGTCTGCCCCAACGTCGCGAACTTCGTCTACCGCCTGCCCCTCGGAGAGATTCCGGTCGTGGAGATGATCCCGGCAGACGGCGGTTGGGCGCGGCGCGACTCGTCTCCACTGAACGTCGAGAAGGACGCTCAGATCGGGAACTTCGTCGACTTCTGCAACGATTGCGGCAACTGCGACGTCTTCTGCCCGGAGCTCGGCGGTCCCTACAAGCTGAAGCCGCGCTTCCACTCCACCGCAGATCTCTGGCACGCCGACGGAGATTGCGACGGCTTCTTCGTATCCGAAGGCCTCGCCCTGGGCCGCTTCGAGGGGCGCGCCTACCGCAGCGATTGGGCGGACGGGCGCGTTGCCTACTCCGGCCCCGGCTTCAGCGTCACCTTCGATGCCACCGATCCCGAGGGAACGATCGCGGGCGAGGCGGAAGGCCCCGTCGATCTCACGTACCACCGCCTGATGACGCTCGTCCGCGACGCGTTGTTGTGGGGCGATGAGCAGAATTTCGTGCGTTACCTGCGCCCCACGTGATCGGCAGCCTGTGGCTCTCCCCTCCGCCCGCCTTTGGCGGGCACCTCCCCGCTCGCGGGGAGGGGCTGTGTTCCCCACGGGAGAGGTGGTGACACAGCCGTCCCCCACTCGTGGGGGACAGCGGCGCGAAGCGACGCAGGGGGAGAGCCCCAGTCTACCATGCACGTGTGTCCGAGTGCCGCGGCGCTTCCCACGGGAGAGACAGGTGAGCGGCAACATCAGCCGCTCGAGTCCGACCGTGGCTGCATGTGTCCACGTACACGCCGCTCGCGGGCCCTTCGCTCCGCGGCCAGCTTCCCTGAACGATTGCTCTGGAGCCGGATCAGACGGCGGCAACTTGGAGTGCGCTTCAGGCGCCAATTCCCCATCGGCCCGTACTACGTGGACTTTGCGTCGATCGAAGCGCGACTCGTGATCGAAGTCGACGGCTCGCTCCACGACCTCGTGTACGACGCGCGAAGGGACACAGCGATCGAAGGGCGCGGCTATCGTGTACTGCGACTCAGCAGCGTTCACGTGTGCAACGACCTCGACGGCGTGGTCCAGACGATTCGTGGAGAGCTGGCGCTCGGGCGGTGACCGACATCGTGCCGGGCGCGCCACTCGAGCATCGACATTCGCGATCGGCTCGCCGCGTGGTAGAGCGACCACACCACCGGAGGTGATGGATGGAGCGGAGTGTCTTCCTGATCAGGTCCGCCGACGTGGCGGCGCAGCTTCCCTTCTTCGTGCCCCCCGACGAACACCCACGCCGTCGGCAGAGCGAGGTGACGAAGTGCGTGGAGCACGCGGGGCCGCTCGCGCCTGTGCTGATCACGACGCTCGCTCCCGGCGGGGACCCCGAGCTCGCCGAGGAATATCCGCTCGCCATCGACGGCTGGTGGTGCAGCGAGGGTGAGCACCTCGAGTTCCCGGCGCTCTTGTCGGAAGACGAGGTGAACGCGATCAACACAGAGGCGATCGCCGCGGCGCGGGCCGGCCGGCTGCAAGAGGCGGAGCTCGGCTTTCTGCGGCTCGCGAACAGCCTGCCCTGGTGGGCCCAGGCTCATGTGAACCTCGGCTCGGTCTACGTCGACAAGCTCGAGGTCGAGCAGTGCGGCCGATCACGTCCCGGCGTCTCGGGCCGGTACGCCGAGGTCGCCCGACAACACCTCGAATTCTCGCTGGTGTGCGAGCCGCCGGCGCCGAACATCGTCCGTCTCATGCTCGGCCGACTCTGCGTGCGCTCCGGCGAGATCGAGCGGGGAGAGACACTGCTTCGCGCCTTTCTGGACGAGGTCGACGTCCCGGAGCCGCAGCGCGAAGAGGCGCTCGCGCTCCTGGAGGAGGTGGCCGGAAACGCGGATTACATCGCCGGGATCGAGCTCGTGCGGCCCTACATGCGGCTCGCCGATGCGCAGGGCGCGGACCCGACCACACCAGACGCCGAAGAGGATCTGCAGCGAGGGATCGCGCTGTTGACGGCGGTGGCCGAGAAGTACGACAACGCGTCGGCCTGGTGGCACATCGGCATGGCCGAGCGGTCTCGCGGCCGCCACTCGGAGGAGTACGAAGCGCTCGCCAAGGCGCATCGGCTGGACCCCGAACAGCCCGACATGGCGCGCGAGCTGATGGCGGCGTGCCTCAGCGTGGGGCAGACCGCGGCGGCCGTCGAGGCGGCTCGCGCGGCGGTCGCCGCCGACCCCGACGATCCCGGCCTCGAAGCCAACCTCGGGCTCGCCCTCCTGTACGACGGCCAGACGGACGCGGCACTCGAAGCGGCGCGGTCGGCGTTGAGTCGCGCATCGGACGATCGGATCACCGCGTCGCTGGTCGCGTTCATCGAGGACGTCTGCGCGGGCCGCAAGGAACCCCCGACGCGATTTCCGCCGTCGGGCTGAGCTGCGACGGGGCCGTCGGACGCTCGAGCACGGCTGGTGAATCCCGGAAGTGGACCCCGAGAGCGCCGCGTCGGCGCCGCATCGCCGTGTGCATCCTCGACCCCGTCGCATCGTCGATGGGCGTTTCTGCTTGACGGCCGAATGGGCTTCGCAGAAGGTCCGCTGCCCTATGACCGCACCGCTGATCATCGCCATAGGCGGGCACACGTTGCTCGATCCCTCGCTGCCGGCCACGGTCGAGAACCAGTACGCCGTCTGTTTCGACGCGATGGAGCCGATCGCCGAGCTGAGCACCCGCTGCGAGCCGTTGATCCTCGTCCACGGCAACGGGCCGCAGATCGGGTGGATGCAGCTCCGTAACGAGCTCTCGATGCACAAGCTGCATCGCGTACCTCTCGATGCCCTCGTCGCCGACACCCAGGGCGCCATCGGCTACATGATCGAGCGTTCGTTGCGCGACCACTTCGAGCACCTCGACATCTACCGGGACATCGCGACCATCGTCACCGAGGTCGTCGTCGACCCGAACGACGGCGGTTTCGACGAGCCCACGAAGCCGATCGGCAGCTTCTACTCCCGCGACGAGGCCGACAGGCTCGCCGCCGAGAACGACTGGAAGATGATCGACGACGCCGGCCGGGGCTGGCGGCGCGTCGTTCCCTCGCCCCCGCCGGTCGAGATCGTCCAGCTCCGCACGATCGACCTGCTCCAGCGGAGCGGTGTCGTCGTCATCTGCTGCGGCGGTGGAGGGATTCCGGTCGCCCAGGCCGAAGACGGCCACATCCGCGGCATCGAGGCCGTCATCGACAAAGACCGCGCGGCCGCCCTGCTCGCCGTGCAACTCGACGCCCCGCGCTTCGTGATCACGACCGAGGTCGACGGGGTCTACGCGCACTACGGGACCCCGAAGCAGGAGCTCCTCGGCGACATCGACGTCGAGCGAGTCCGCGAGCTCGACCGGGAGGGGCATTTCGCCGCCGGCAGCATGCGCCCCAAGATGGACGCCGCCCTGCACTACCTGAACCGAATCCACGGCGGTGAGGCGATCATCTGCCGCCCGTCGGCGCTGAACGACGCGCTCGCCGGCCAAGCGGGCACCCACATCAGGAACGCACGAACATGAGCCTCAACCTTCCTGCCCTCGACTCCGCGGCCGTCGCCAATCTGCGCGGTCGCTCGCTGCTCCTGACCCAGGACTGGTCGACCGCCGACATCGAGGCGCTCGCCTCTGTCGCCGCCGGCTTCGCCGCCCTAGATCGCGCCGGCATCAAGACCCCACTCTGCCCCCACGAGCTGGCCTACGCCGTCTTCTTCGACAACTCCACGCGCACGAAGAGCGCCTGGTCTGGCGCCGCCGCTCGCCTCGGCATGCAGCCGGTCATCGTCGACGGCTCGTCCACCCAGGTTGCGCACGGAGAGACCGCGTCGGAGACCGGCGCCATGCTCGGCATGAACGCCCACGCCATGGGGATTCGCCACGATCTGATCCTCGGCGAGGGGAACACGTTCATCCGCGACCTGAAGCGAGGCATCGACGAATACCTCGTCGCCACGGACGATCGGCGCGGCGTACCGGTCGTGAACCTGCAGTGCGACGTAGACCATCCGACCCAGGCCATGGCCGACCTGATGTGGATCCGCGAGCGATTCCCGGAAGGCCTCGCCGGCAAGAAGATCGCCGTCAGCTGGGCCTACTCGCCGAGTTACGCGAAGCCGCTGTCGGTGCCGCAGGGCCTGATCACCCTGATGACGCGCTTCGGCGCCGACGTCACCCTGGCCCACCCGGAGGGGTACGAGCTGCTTCCGGAGTGCGTCGTCGCCGCCCACGCCAACGCCCGAGAAGGCGAGGGCTCGTTCACGATCGCCGACGACATGGACGCCGCGTTCACCGGCGCCGACATCGTCTACCCGAAGAGCTGGGGCCCGCAGGTCCTCATGCACGAGCGAGTCGCCGCGAATCGCGCCGGAGACGGCGCGGCGATGGCCGACATCGAACGCCGTTGCCTGGAGCAGAACGCCGCGCACCGCGATTGGATCTGCGACGAGCGGCGCATGGCGCTCAGCGCTGGCGGCGACGCCCTCTACATGCACTGCCTGCCCGCCGACATCGGCGACGAGGTCGAGGCCAGCGTCATGGCCCGCCACGTAACCAACGTCGCCCGCGAAGCGAACTGGAAGGTCTACGTGATCATGGCGCTTCTCGCCTCCGCCAAGGTAGACGGCCTGGCCGAGCAGCTGGGCGTGTTCGCGGCTCGGGCGTAGGTCCGAGCGTCGGGGGGGGGGGGGGGCGCGCCCCCCCCCCCCCCGGGGGGCCCCCCCGGGGCCCCCCCCAACCCCCCCCCGGGTTGAAGAGTGGT
>CAZFPM010000011.1:0-3370 GCA_964520965.1 uncultured Myxococcales bacterium | reverse complement strand
CCTCGCGCTCCGCCAGAGGGCGTGCCCTCTGGACTCCCGCGGAAACCGCGTCGCGGTTTCCTTCTGACTTCAGTCGGCGCCTCTCCCGGGCCGAAAGCGCAAAGAGCTGCTGTGACGAACGACCTCGACTCCCGTGTTGCCGAGCTGGCGGCGAAGTACCTGCCCCTGGGGCGTGAGATTCTCGCCGAAGCGATCCGGATCCCGGCCGACTACGTCGACCGGCCCGAGCGAGAGGGGGGCGACCCGAAGTGTGGGTTGAGCAATCACGAGGGGCCGCGGCTCGAGTACCTGAAGCGGCGCATCGTCGAGATCGGCGCCGTGCGGAATCCGGAGGACGTCTTCTTCGACGACTACGGCAACATCGTGTGGACCGTGTCGGGCGACGATGACGTGCCGGCAAACGATCGGCGGGTGATCTACTTCGACGGCCACACCGACACCGTGCAGGCGCTGCGCCCGACCTGGCACGAGAAGATCGGCGGCGGCATCGACGCGTACGACGGGCTCACCGACCGCGACGAGGTCGACGAGGGGTTCCTGCGCAAGGAGCTCGGCTACCTGCCCGTCGATCGAGGTTGGGACGACGTGCTCTTCGGTCGCGGCTCCGCCGACCAGCTCTCCGGCGTGATTTCGCAGATCATCGCGACGAAGATCCTGTTGGAGCTGGAGAGCGAGGGCGCGCTGCGCGGGGTGACGATCCGCTCGTACGGAACGGCCGCCGAGGAGGACAACGACGGTGCCGGTCCGATGCACCTGATGCGCGACGTCTTGCCGAACGCCGGTCCGGAGCTCGTCCCCGACGTCGTGATCCTCACCGAAGGGACCGGAGACGCGCAGAAGGGCGCCCTCGGCGTCTACCGCGGCCAGCGCGGGCGCATGCAGATCCTGGTGACCGTCGTCGGCCGGTCGTGCCACGGCTCGATGCCTTGGGAGGGCTTGAACCCGCTCGAGTACGGCGCTCGGATCATCGCCGAGGCCGCCGACCGTTACGACGCGCGCGCCGGATTCGGCGATGACGCGTTCCTCGGCCACGGCACGCGCACGGCGTCGTGGTCCCGGCTCGACACGCCCAGCGACTGCGCCGTGCCCGACACCTTCTCGTTCCGCTTCGATCGCCGTCTGACCGTGGGTGAGGACCCCGAGCAGGCCCGCGCGGACATCGAGAGCATGGCGTCGGTGGCCCGGGCTCGCGAGGCGGGGCTGCAGGTCACGGTCGAGATCCCGACCTACGACGACCCGACCTGGCGAGGCTATCGGCCGGGCAATCCGCAGATCTACATGGGCTGGGCGACGCCGGAAGAGCACGCGGCGATCTCCACGGCGGTCGAGGTCTACGCGCGGGTCGTCTCGCCGCACGTGGGCCATGGGCACGACGAGCCCGCGGGCCTGCTCCGCCGCGACTGCCGCGTCGACCGCTGGATCTTCTCTACCGACGGCGTCGGCTTCCCGGTGCCCCGCGAAGGCAGCGGCATCGAGGTGTCGCCGAACAAGCAGTGGGTCGTGGCCGGAGAGTATTGGCACCCGCCGATGTTCGGGTTCGGCCCCGGCATCGAGCAGAACACGCACAAGATCGGCGAGTGCGTCGACACACGCGAGCTCCAGCACGCCATCGCGTTCCTCGCCCGCTTCCCCAGCGCGTACGTGGGCGGTTAGCCCCGCGCCCAGGCGTCCGAAGTGCGGCCGTCGCCGCCCCGCGATCCTCGTCTCCATGAAACGACCACGGGGTCGTCACTTCGTTGTCACAGAGGTCCCATAGACGGACCCATCCGCGTGGTTTCCACAGCGGAACCCACGCACCCGTGAGCGGCACGTGAGCACAATCGGAGTGAGGGGCGCGTTCGTCGAATTCGCGCTTCGAGAACGCATCTTCCTGATCCTGCTCCTCGCCTCGTTCATGTTCACGGCCTTCGTCTACGAAGTGCCGAACATCGCGATGTGGACGGGCTTCGCCTTCGCCGGGTACTCGGCGATCGCGAACGACTCGATCCAGACGCTCGGGACGTTCATCGCCGCGAACAAAGAGGCGCGCTGGTGGGTGCTCTGGCTCTTCGTGGGCGGCATCTTCCTGGCGACCGTCGGTTACAGTTGGGTGAACTACGACGGCGACGTCAGCTACGGGCGTCTCTTCGCCAAGGGCTTCGACACCGCTCCGACCGAGTTCTCGTTCCTGCAGGTCGCGGCGCCGCTCTTCCTGTTGATCGTCACCCGGATGAAGATGCCGGTGTCGACGACGCTCCTCTTGCTGACCTGCTTCGCCACCGAGGCCAGCGGGGTGACGAGCGTGCTCCAGAAGAGCATCGGCGGTTACGTGCTCGCCTTCGTCATCTCCATCATCGTCTGGCTCACCCTCGGCCGGGCGATGAAGCGCAGGTTCACCGGCAAACCGCATCCGCTCTGGCACGTGGCCCTGTGGGTGACCTCGGGTTGGCTCTGGTCGGTGTGGCTGATGCAGGACGCGGCGAACATCGCCGTCTTCTTGCCGCGGAGCCTCAGCTTCGCGCAATTCCTCGGCTTCGCCAGCGTGATCTTCTTCGGCCTCGGGCTGCTCTTCTTCCAGCGGGGAGAGAAGATCCAGGAGGTCGTGGACGAGAAGACCGATGTCGCCGACGTGCGCCCGGCCGCGGTCATCGGCTTCGTCTACGCGTTCATCCTCTACTACTTCAAGCAGATGAATCAGATCCCGATGAGCACCACGTGGGTCTTCATCGGTTTGCTCGGCGGCCGCGAGATCGCCACGAGCATCGTCAAGGCGAACGACGGGCGTCCGGTGAAGACGGCGTTCCGGTTGATGGCGAAGGATCTCGTGTACGTCGCGACCGGGCTGGTCATCTCGCTCGGTCTCGCGGTCGCCATCAACGACGTCGTCCGTGACGCCTGGTTGGGTTGGTTGTTCAACTGATCCGCTTCAGGAGCGCGTGGCCCTCGTCGGGTCGTGGGTAGAGGTCGATCGAAGGCGTCGAGTCGGACGGTCCCGCGGCCGCTGACCCGGGAGACGCCGGTGTGATCGAGGTCGGTGCCGACGAGCCCACCGACGGTATCTCCGCACCGGACGCCGGCACCGCCCACGATGTCGGCACCGCAGGCGCAGACGGTGGATACGGTGCCGACGGTGCGGCCGCGACGCGCGCCTGCGGCTGTTCAACCGCCGACGCCGCCCTGGCTCCCGGGTGGCTGGTTCTGCTCGGCGGCCTCGTCTTCCTGCTCCGCCGCCGGTAGGGTCGCGAACGCGTTCGCGACGCGGGGGCCCCGCAGGGTCTTCAGCATGATGCCGAGGGGGACGCAGTAGAAGGCGAAGATGGCGCACGCGAAGACCAACGCCACCCCCCCGAGCCCGCCGGTCGCGGAGCTCGACGACATGGAGATCCAGGTG
>CAZFPM010000010.1:29411-53249 GCA_964520965.1 uncultured Myxococcales bacterium | reverse complement strand
GAGAGTCGCGGCGACAACCTGGTGCGGCTGATCACGTTCGCCGAACGCCCATCGATCATCCCCATCGCCCCTGGTCAACAGGAGATCCCGCCGATCCGACGGCACGCCGAGGGGACCGATCTGGCATCGGATCCGGCGGCGGCGCTCCGGCTGAGTTACGGGCTCTGCCCCCAGGATCACCTCCGGCGAGCGGTCCTGATCAGCGACGGAAACCAGAACCGCGGCGACCTGATCGCCGAGGCTGCGACGGCCAGCGACTTCGAGGTGCGGGTGTATCCCGTCGAGCTGCCCTTCGAGCCGGCCGCCGAGGTCCTCGTTCGCAACCTGGAGCTCCCGGACGACGTCCGCCTGTCGGAGCCGTTCACGATGACGGCGGAGATCTACTCGAATCGCGAGACCACGGCACAGCTCGACCTGACCCAGAACGAGTTCCGCGACATCCGTGGGCGCGAAATCTCGCTCGTCCCGGGCATCAACCGCCTCGAGCTGACCGCCGAGGTGTACGAACCCGGGTTCCGGCGTTTCGAGCTCCAGGTGCGGCCCGACGACGAGGACCGCTTCGACGACAACAATGCGTTCGTCCGCACCGTGACCGTCGAGGGGCGTCCACGCGTGCTCTACGTCGAGGGAGAGTCGCGCAGTCGGACCTACCTGCAACGCGCTCTGGACCGTGACCGCAACGACCTCGCGAACTTCGACCTCGAGGTCCGCGGGAGTCACGGCTTCCCCGAGTCCCTCGACGAGATGGCGAACTACGACCTGATCCTGCTCAGCGACGTGCAGGCGCGCTTCGTGTCGCGCAACGCGATGGCCAACATCGAGACCTACGTGCGCGACCTCGGCGGCACCTTCCTGATGGCCGGCGGCGAGCACGCTTTCGGGCCGGGGGGCTACGACAACACGCCGCTCGAGGAGATCTCGCCCGTCACGTTCGACATGGAGCGACAGCGCGACCAGCCGTCGCTGGCGATCCTCCTCGTGATCGACCGGTCCGGCTCCATGGACGGGCTCAAGCTGGAGATGGCCAAGGATGCGGCCAAGGCCGTCGTCGACATGCTCGGCCCCCAGGACGCGATCGGGGTCATCGCGTTCGACACCGAACCCCAGACCGTCGTCCGCCTGCAGCCGGCGACGAACCGGGCTCGGATTCGGGCCGACATCGGTCGAATCGGCTCCGGCGGCGGCACCGACATCTTGCCGGCCCTGACCGAGGCCTACGTCGAACTTTCCACGCGCTCAGCGCGTCTGAAGCACGTGATCGTGCTCTCAGACGGCGCCGCTCCCTGGGACGGGCTCGCCGACCTGACCGGCGCGATGCGCTCGGACGGAATGACCGTGTCGTCCGTCGCGGTAGGTGGTGACGCTGATCGCAGCCTGTTGGAGATGATCTCCGAGCTCGGCGGCGGGCGCTTCTACGCGACCAACGATCCGAACAACATCCCGCAGATCTTCGTGCAGGAGACGTCGACCGTCGCCCGGACGAACCTCGTCGAGGAGCCCTTCCGCGCCCAGCCGGCGCGTCGCTCCCAAGCCCTGCGCGGGATCGACTGGTCGGCGACGCCCTACTTGCTGGGTTACGTCCAGACCCGCGCCCGGAGGCGCGCCGAGGTGCTGCTCGAGACGGAGCGCGGCGACCCCCTGCT
This sequence comes from uncultured Myxococcales bacterium, assembly GCA_964520965.1. Taxonomy (GTDB): domain Bacteria; phylum Myxococcota_A; class Bradymonadia; order REDH01; family REDH01; genus CAZFPM01. The sequence goes on along the minus strand of CAZFPM010000010.1, from coordinate 51,606 downwards.
CGCCCGGTGGCGACTCGGACTCGGCCGCGTCGCCGTGTTCACGAGCGACGTCAAGAACCGGTGGGCGGTCGAGTGGGTCCGCAACCGGGTCTATCCGCAGTTCTGGGCCCAGGTCATCCGGGATCTGATGCGGGTCGAGGCCGACGAAGAGCTCGCGATGCGCGCCGACGTCCACGAAGGCGTGGTCCGCATCGTCGTCGACGCCATCGACGCGTCCGACCGCTTCATCAACGGGTTGGAGTCGACGGTCGAGGTCACCCTGCCAGACGGCGGCGGCGAGCTCGTGTCGCTCAGCCAGACCGCGGCCGGTCGCTACGAGGGCACGTTCGAACTCTCGACCTACGGCTCCTATCTGCTGTCGGCGGAGCACGAAGCCGACGGGGCGACCGTGGCCACCTCGTTTGGCTCGTTCACGTATCCCTACGCCGACGAGTACCTGAGCTTCGAGCCGAACTGGGACCTCGGTCGACGGGCCGCGTCGCTCACCGGGGGTTCGATCGATCCGAGCCCGTCTGAGCTCTGGGACCCGCACGGCGAGGAGATCGAGTACCGCAAGGAGCTCTGGCCCTACGCGCTCTTCTGCGCGCTACTCCTCTTCATCTTCGACCTGCTTTTCCGCCGCGTCCGCGTTCTCTCCCGCGAGCCCGTGCGGTGGAACTCGGTCGTCCCACGGGCGTGATCGACGCTCGGCAACCCCGACGAGGAGATCCGATGTTCAGCTGGCTCTATGTGACCACCCCGAACGCCGACGAGGCGGCGAGCATCGCGCGGACGATCGTGGGCGAGCGTCTCGCGGCCTGCGCCAACGTCTTCCCCACCATGTCCTCGTTCTACTGGTGGGACGGCGAGGTACAGCAAGACTCCGAGTCGGTGCTGATCCTGAAGACACGCACGGAGCTCGTACCGACGGTGACGGAGCGCGTGGGCGCGCTCCACTCCTACTCCTGCCCCTGCGTGGTCGCGCTGCCGATCACCGCGGGCAATCCGGCGTACCTGGAGTGGCTCGCCGCCGAGACGACCGAACCCACGCCAGGGTGATCCTGGCGCACGGCGTCAAGCAGTGTCGCACGATGCAACGCCGTGCTTTTTGCACACCGGACACCCGACGGAATAGAGTACGGGGTCGGCGGCGTATTTCTCGGCGCCTCGCCGCAGCCCAACCGGAAAGACGCGGATGACGCAACCGCCGACCATCTCGTGCGGATCATGCAAGGGCACCGTCGAGGACGGAGCGCTCTTCTGCCCACACTGCGGCGAACCGTTCCAATATCGGACGCCGGACGTCGACCCCTTCATCGGTCGCACGGTCTCGCAGCACTACAAGATCGTGCAGAGACTGGCGCGGGGCGGCATGGGCGAGGTCTATCTGGCTCGACACGTCGAGATCGAGCAGAGCGTCGCCGTGAAGTTCCTGCATCGGCGCTTCGCCGACGACGAGGAGCTCGCCGCGCGCTTCTTCAACGAGGCGCGCTCGGCCTGCAAGGTGACCCACCACCTCGCGGTCACGATCTACGACTTCGGACGGCTCGACGACGGCACCCTCTACCTCGTCATGGAGTACGTCGAGGGCATCCCGCTCGCCGAGATGATCCGGCGCGACAAGCGACTCGGAACGCGGGTGTGCAAGCGCATCGCCCAGCTCGCCGCCGAGGCGTTGGCCCACGCGCACGAAAAGGGCGTCGTGCACCGCGACATCAAGCCCGACAACATCATGGTGATCGAGGCGCCGATCAGCCGCCTGTCGATCAAGCTCCTCGACTTCGGCATCGCCAAGATGCTCGACGAGGAGGCCAGCGGCGCCCTGACGCAGACCGGGATGATGTTCGGTACGCCCGAGTACATGTCGCCGGAGCAGGCGTCTGGCGAAGGGGCCGATCACCGCAGCGACATCTACGCGCTCGGCCTGGTCATGTACGAGATGCTCGTCGGTCACCCCCCCTTTCGGGGCAAGAACAAGCTCGCCCTCCTGCAGCGGCACATCGGTGAGACCCCGCCGTCGCTCGACGACGCGTGTCCGATGCGCCTGCCGAAGTCCCTCGTGGGTCTCGTCGACCGTTGCCTGGCCAAGGAGCCCGAAGATCGCCCCCAGTCGATGGAGGAGGTGCTCACGGCCCTCGAGCAGGTGAAGCTCGACCTGAACCGGGTCACGGACGTGTTCGACATCCCCGTCCTCGGCGAGGTGGTCGAAGGCGCCCGCATGGTCCCCCTCGGGGAGAGCGGCTCCCAACGCGACGTCCTGACCCACAACGAGGATTGGCGGGACGGGTCGGTGAACGACATCGAAAGCGAGAAATACGTGTTCGGTGACGACGCTCACGCTACCGGCCGCTACACGTTCGGCGGCGAGGATTTCCACGACACGCCCTATGGGACCGGTCGACGAACCGGCCGCGGGGCCGGGGCCGGAGTCGCGGTCTTCTTCGGTGCGATCGCGATCGCCGCGATCATCGCAGGAGCGCTCTGGGCGATCGATCGATCGACCGCGGAGCTCGATGGCCTCGCGACCGCTGTCGTCGACGACGGCAGCGGAGAAGAGACGGCGGAGGGGTCCGGCACGACGGTGGAGGGGTCGGGGTACAGCGTCGCAGTCGCGACCGAGGCCGAGCGACAGCGACAGGAGGCCCTCCGGTTGACCGAAGAGGCGCGGGTCGCACTGCAACCGGTGAGACAGTTGATCGCGCGGGGAGCGATCCCGGACGCCGACGAGACCCTACAAGGGGTCGAAGCACGAGAGGACATCGGTGACCACGAGGACGTCGCCGCGATCCGCCACGCCATCGGACAGATCCGCGAGTTCCAACGCGAGATCGAGTGGTACCTGCGCGACGGGGAGTGTCACCGGGCCGACGAGCGCGTGATCACGCTCCGCGACCGCTACAGCAGGCAGCTCGCGATGACCTACTACGGCCGCCTGGACGATTGCCGGGCCGCCCGGCGCCCAACGCCCGCGCCGCCGACGGAGCCCGACCCCGGGAACGACGAGCCGGACGACAACGCGCCGGACGACGAGGAGCCGGACGACGAAGAGCCGACCGAAGACCGTTCCGAAGACCGTCGGCGTCGCGACCGTGACGACGACCCGGTGATGCCACCGTCGGAGCTCTGATCCGGCCCTTCACCGAGTCGGCGAGCTACTGAGTCGCCCGAGCCGCCACCGAGCGATCCCGCTCGATCGAGGCCGGGTTGACGTCAGAGTGCCTCGAAAGACAAAAAGTCGCTGTCCGGGTGTTGTCGCGAGCCGCGCGGCCGAGTACTTTCCTATGCATGCCGTTGGATGGGCGGACGCGGGAGAATCCGATGCTGCGAGCACCGATTCGAGACGATACGTTTGGGGTGATGCGCTGGGACGAGAAAGTCGATTGGTGGTTCGGACCAGTCGAGTTCACGCCCGGTCACCACGTGGCTTTGGCGATCACACCCGGAGGATCGCTCACCGGACCGGTACTCCGTCGGGCGCGGATCACCCTGGAACGTGTGCGCGCCCACGAGGCCGAGTTCCGGCGATCGGCGGCGCTTCGGATCGCCGACGCATTCAACGCGACGGTCCCCGAGCGGCCGCTGAACGCGATGGACTTCGCGGAACGCCTTCGCCTCGAGGAGATGACCGTCTACGACGACGGATCCGCCGATCTCCTCTTCGACGAGGGTGGCGCGCTCGCCGGGCACGCGGTCGTCGTGGCCTTGGACCGGCGCGGCGTCCCCTGCGAGGTCGAGCTCGCGGTCTGAACCCGGGGCTCGCAACGAAGTCGGATTGGCGACTCGCTCATGAGGCGAGTGCCGATCCCGGCGTCGGAAAGCGAGCGAAGACAGAGGGTCGGAGAGCCGACGAGCGGACTTGAACCGCTGACCTGCGCATTACGAATGCGCTGCTCTACCAGCTGAGCTACGTCGGCGTAGGGTGCGCGGAATTATCGCCAGCGACCCGGGGTGTCAAGAGAAAGACACCGACATCGGACGGCCCGCCGAGCGTCATTTCGAGCGTCTTGGATGCCCTGCGGAGTTCGACCGCCGGCTTGACGAAGGCGGCCCGGCACTCCAGGATCCCGACCGCCCGCGCCCCCCCTCCGAGAAGACAGGATGCACCCCGATATCGCCTACGCAATCCAGCGCCTCAGCGATATCGAGGCGGTCCATGGGTACGACCCATTCGGCTTCCGCCCGGACGTGCTCCGCTCCATCATGCCCTCGGTTCACTTCCTCTACCGGCGGTGGTTCCGGGTCGAAGTCACCGACATCGATCGGATCCCGGACGGACGGGTCCTCTTGATCGCCAACCACTCGGGGCAGCTCCCCTTCGACGGGATGATGATCGGGTGTGCGTTGCTGCTCGAGGTCGATCCCCCGCGCATGGTGCGCAGCATGGTGGAGCGCTTCGTGCCGACCGTGCCCTTCGTCAGCGTGCTCTTCGCGCGCCTCGGACAGGTGGTCGGCACGCGGGCGAACGCGCGGGCGCTGCTGCACCGCGACAACGCCGTACTGGTCTTCCCGGAGGGCGCGCGGGGGATCTCCAAGACCTTCGGCAAGCGCTACCAGCTCGAGGAGTTCGGCCTCGGGTTCATGCGCCTCGCGCTACAGACCGACACGCCGATCGTCCCGATCGGCGTCGTCGGAGCCGAGGAGCAGCTGCCATCGTTCTACAACGCCAGGACGCTCGCGCGCGCGATCGGGGCGCCGGCGCTCCCGATCGTCCCCACGCCCCTGCCTCTGCCCGTAAAGTACCGGATCTACTTCGGCGAGCCGATGCGGTTCTCCGGCAACCCGGACGACGAAGACCGGATCGTCCGGTCCAAGGTCGACGAGGTGACCAGCGCGATCGACGACCTCATCGCACGCGGCCTGCGAGAGCGCCGCGGGGTGTTCCACTGAGATGCCCCACCGTCGACGAACTCGCCGTCAGACGATCCTCGTGACCGGAATCGCGTCCCGCTTCGGACGCATGCTCGCCCGGTCCCTGCACGCCGACAACGACGTCATAGGCATCGACCACCGGGGGGCCCGGCACATCCCGAAGAACGTCAGCGTGCACGCGATCGACGTGCGGCGGCGCCAGGCCGAGGACGTGTTCCGGCGTAACCGCATCGACGCCGTCATCCACCTTCGTGCCGCCAAGACCCAGCACCGCGGTGATCGCCGGCTCGCGACCGTCGAATCGGCCGCTCGGGTGCTCGATCTCTGCGAGCGCTACGAGGTGCCCAAGGTCGTCATCGTATCCACCGCCCTCGTCTACGGACCCAACCCGGACAACGACCAGTTCCTCACCGAAGACTGCCCGCCGCTGACCGGCCAGCGCTTCACGACCATGCGCGACCGGGTCGAGATCGACATGTACGCCAGCACGTTCTTCTGGCGCTATCCCGAGGCCGATGTCGTCTTGCTGCGTCCGGTCGCCGTCGTCGGGCGGCTCGACAACGCGCCGAGCCGCTACCTCGGTCTGTCGACCGTGCCCACGGTGCTCGGGTTCGACCCGATGATCCAGGTCATCGCGCCGATCGACGTACTGCACGCGGTGCAGCTCTCGCTCAAGCCCGGTGTCCGCGGGGTGTTCAACATCGCCGGCCCGGGTCCGGCGCCGCTTTCCGCGGTGATCCGGCGCCTGGGGCGGCGCGCGCTCCCCGTGCCCGAGCCCATCTTCCGGCGTGCCTTGGCGACCTTCGCCGGCATTCGCCGATCAGCGGTGCCCCGCGCCGAGGTCGACTACCTCAAGTACATCTGCCTGGTCGACGACTCGCGCGCTCGGGAGGCGCTCGGGTACGAGCACTCGCTCTCGTTGGAGCGGACCCTCGACCCCCTGCGCGCCTGATCGCCAGGGCGCCGCGGTCACGCCTCGCCGCCGTCTCGGCGAAGGAGCCGTCCGACAGTAGATTGCCCAGAATCTGCGAAGGTCAGGGCGCTTGGGCCAAGGCGCGAATCCGAAGCTGTGGCACCGCCACTGCGAAGATGAGCAACGCCGGCCCGGGCGCCCTGGACGAGCCGATTGGGCAATCTACCGTTGAACGGCGACTCAGGGAACGAAGTTGCGGCACGCGAGCATGTCGTCGCACGCCCGCTCTCGCAGGCAGGTGGCGAACGACGGATAGGAGTCCGGCTCGAGATCCAGCGCCGTCTCGCAGTTCGCCGCGCAAGTGGCCGCGTCTGCCCCGAGGCCCATGATGTCCAGCATCTCGCAGCCGTCAGCGTTCATGCAGGCATCGCCACAGAGCGTCCTCGCGACGCAGCTGCAGCGCCAGCACGTCTCGCCGGCGTCGCAGCCGCTCGAGTCCGTGCACGCACACGGCGCCGTGTCCTCGTCTGCATCGACTCCGACGTCTGCGGCGTCGAGGCCGGCGTCGAGCTCCGGCAGCTCGTAGTCGCCCCGAAGCACGCAGACCTGTCCGATCTCCTCCAACACAGTCTCGCCGACGTTCTCCGGGTGCGGTACGTCGATCACGCGGGTCACGCAGACCGAGGTCAGGCGGCTGATCGCCGTCGGAATCGGCTGGCAATCCTCCTGGTAGGTCGCCAACACACGGACCAGCTCCGCGTCGCCCGGCTCCGAGTTTGCAGCGAGGGGACGGTCGGGGCGCACGAAGACCACCCGGCAGTCGGTGTCGACCCGGCAATCGCGCTCCAGCAGGCTCTCTCGGCCTTCGATGTAATCGGCCATCTCCTCGCAACGCTCGTCGACCGTCTTCGAGTCGCACGCGCCGACCAGCAACGTGCAGACCGCCACGACCCCCCACGCGACCCGGCGCCGTTCACTCTTCGTCATCGTTGATTCTCCGCCGCAGCCGCGAGAGCGCATCATCCGCAGATTCGGACTGCGCGCGCGACCGATCGTGCTCCAACTCGCTGAACTTCCTCTCCAGCGCCGCGTCTCCTGGTGCACCGAGCTCGTCGAACGACTCGCTGAGTGCCGCCTCGGCGGCGACCTCCGCAGCCAACTCGGAGAGACGGGACTCCACCTCTTCGAACCGGTCGAAGACGTCGCCCGTGAGCGCGTCACTCGCCGGGTGGTCGGCCAGGTCACCCGCGGCGGGTCTGGCGTCGATGGCGGTCGGCCGCACCGGTGGCCTCGATCTGTTGGACGGCCGTACGGGCGCCGCCGCAGGACCACCACGCCGGGCGCGCTCGGCCGCGACCTCTGTCCGCAGGCCGTCGAGCGTACCCCGCAGTTGGACGAGCTGCCGCTCGTATCCGTCGCGTTCCGTTCTCAGCGATTCCGCCTCTCGCTCGAGGCGCTGCTTGCGCGCCAACGCAGAATGGGCCGCCGCTTCGGGCCGACGGCGCAACGCAGCCACCGCATCTTCTTCGGCCCTTGCCGCGGCATCGAGGCGATCCTGGTAACGCTCGTTCAGCTCCCGTCGGCTGCGCGTCAACGACGCCAGCGACACGCGGGCCTCGCCGACGGCGGCACGCAGCGCGGCGGGGTCCGACCGGCGACCACCGGTCAGCGCGCCGAGCTCGGCCCGGATCAACAGATTGAGGCGATCGATGATCGACATCGGTCCAACGAGGGATGACTCGCTCTCTTCTAACAAGCCTCGCGAAGCGCCGCCAGCGGCCCCTTGCACGGGGCGCAGCTTCCGAGAGTCCACTCCGACGGCGGCGCGGCACCGGCAGACCGGAACCGGCGGGAACCGGCGAGCCCAGGGTCACTCTCCGGAGAAGACAGCGAAGGCGTGCAACTGCTCCAGGGCCGCCCGCAGCTGCGGGTCGTCGATCCCACTGACGTCGAAACCGGCCTGGTCGGGCGCGGCATCAGGGTTCTCGAGCGCCCCCTCCAGGGCGCTCTCACCGTGCGGCTCGGCGTCTGCGGCCGTCTCGACTTCAGCGCCGTGACCGGCCGCCGCGACGATGAAGTCCGGGTGGATCCCTTCTCCCTGAATCGAGCGCCCCAGCGGGGTGTAGTAGAGCGATATCGTCAACTTGAGGCCGGAGCCATCGGCGAGATCCAACACCGACTGCACCGAGCCCTTGCCGTACGTCTGGGTCCCGATGACGACCGCGCGCCCCTGATCCTGGAGCGCCCCGGCGACGATCTCGGATGCGCTGGCCGTACCCCCGTCGACCAGGACGACCAGCGGACCGCGATAGCGCGTTGGCGCGCGAGAGGCCGACCAGGACTCGTCTCGGACGTGCGCCCCGCGCGTCGACACGATCTCGCCGGAGCTCAGGAACACGTCGGAGACGGTGATCGCCTCGGCCAGAAGGCCTCCGGGATTGCCGCGCAGGTCGAGCACGAGGCCGTCGAGCGGCCCGTCGTTCTCCGATTGCAACCTGTCGATCGCGCCGCGCAGGTCATCGCTCACGCCGGCCTGGAACGAACGGATCCTCGCCACGCCGTAGTCCGGAAGTACGAGCTCTTCGCTGACCGCAGCCACGTGGATCGTGTCCCGGACGATTGTCACGTCGACCTCCGTCGACTCCTCTTCGACCAACCGGAGCAACGACACAGTGACGGCTTCGCCTCGCCGACCGCGTAGGCGGCCGACCATATCGTCGACCTCGAGATCCACCGTCGGATCGCCATCTACGCCGACGATCAGATCGCCCACGAGGACACCCGCGTCACGCGCCGGCCCCCCCTCGAAGACCTCCTGAACCCGGACTCCGCCCACGTCCGCCGAGATCATGATCCCGACCCCGACGTACTCTCCGCGCGTGTCCGCCCGCATGGCCGCGTAGGCCTCCGGGTCCATGTACACGCTGTGCGGATCGAGCTCGGCCAACATGCCGCGGATCGCCGCGTCGATCACGAGATCGTCGTCGACATGCTCGACGTAGCGGTTCTGGACCTCGCCGAGGACCTCCGCGAAGCGCGCCAGCGCATCGTAGGTCGCGGCCGACTGTGCGACCGCCGGGCGATGGGCGACGTGCCCGCCGACGTAGCCGAGCGTGCCGACGAACAGCACCACCGACACCTGGGCGAGTCGATACTTGAAGAATGTCTGCACGGGTCCTCGTTGCTGGATGCGCACCGCCCCTACCTTAGCCAGGGTCCCGGATCTTGCGGAACACCCTCGTGCCGCACTTCGAAGTACACCTCGGAGGTGTCGTGCGCCGTGCGTCCGCCCCCCTGCCCGACCCCGCCCCCGACGGCGACGACATCGCCGGCCCGCAGACGCGTGGCGACCAGGTGCCCGTAGACCGTGTGGTAACCACCGCCGTGCTCGACCACGACGACCGTGCCGAGCCCGTCGATCGGGCCCGCATGGACGACGACGCCCCGGGCCACTGCCACGACCTGCTCCCCCTCGGTGACCCGATAGCTGATCCCGGAGTGGCGGTCGTAGGTGCGCCCGTTTCTCCGCAGCCTCGGACCGAATTGCGCCGTGACCTGTCCATTGACCACCGGCGGCTGCAACACGCCCTCCAGCTCGGCAAACGGCGGTGCGAGTGGGGTGAACCCCTGGCCGCGGTCGCACGCCGCCGAGAGCACGGACCCGACCCCCGCGTGGGCGTCTGCCAACGCCGCGGCGCTATCCGGAGCACCTCGAGCGATCGCGCGGGAGAGATCGGCGACGTGGCGCGCGACCCGGCCGGCGCTCGAGTCGGGGCGCAGTGCAACGAAGAACGGATGGGCATCGATGTCCGCCGCCGTTCGGGTCAGCACGTGCGCGGGGCGCGTACCGGTCCCCGGCTCCTCTGCCGGCAGGGACCCCGTCGCGACGAGGAGTGCCGCCAGGGCGACGCCCAACACTCTGCTCGCGGTCGCGCCAGCCACTACGCCCGGCCCCTCCGAGGGAGAGTTCCGCGAGTTGCGCGGCCCGACAAACGACGCGGAGTACTAGCCATCGAGGACGGCGAGGAGGAAGGGACCGAGGTCGGGCTCACCGGGCTCGAGCCCCCGCCAGCACCGCGTGTCGCCGTAGGTGATGACCTCGGACGTCGTCATGACTGCGGGGACGGAGCCGGAGAGTGCGCCGTTCAATCCGGTCGGCGCGCCGATCCCACCGAGCGGGACGAAGCCGTCGTGCCCGATGCCGGAGGCCGCTGCCGCCATCTCGTCCACGGCACCCACGAACGATCCCGAAGCCGAGCGCAGCTCGTCTTCGTCCAGCGGCTCGCCCCGGCTGTTCTGCTCGTACTCGCCCTCGAGGTCGGAGAATTCGCCGGCGACCGAGAATCCCTCGGCAGCCAACATCTCCTCGGGCACGTCGAGCGCGGCATCCGCTTCGGCTTCCCCCTCGGCTTCCCCCTCGAGCTCCTCGGCAGGCTCCTCGTCGTCGCCGGCCTCGGAGATCGGGAGACCGTCGTCGTACTGGCCCTCGTGGATCCTCTGGTAGAACTTCTTGTGCAGCGCCTTCATCACCTTGCGGATGTGCTCGTCACGTTCCGCGTCGTCGGCGAGGTCGGCGATCTCCTTTGCGTACGAGATCGTCTTGGACTCGAGAATCGCGCCGCCGACGAACACCTGCGACGTGATCTTCTGCGAGCTGAGACCGTGATCTTCGGTCTGGATGTGCAGCGTCAGGCCCTTGTACCCAACGTCGTTGTTGAAACCCATCTGCATCGGGCACCTCGACTGCGATCACGTTCGCTGACCAAGGTATCACGCCGCTGGATCGCGCGCGAGGGCCACCGCAGACAGAACCCGCGTCAGACGTCGACGTGCTCCGCCCCTTCGATCGCCTGCCCGAGGAAGGCCCCGCCGACCTCGGCAAAGGCTCCCGGATCGTCTGTGACGAGGAAGCCCAGCGAGCCGTCGCCGGCGGCCGCGGCCGCGAGACCGTCGGCGGCGAGCTTCCGCGCCACGCAATCAGCCGTGTGCTCAGCCGAGTCGTGAATGCGCACCGGCGTCGGACTGCAGCGCCCGACGACATCGGCGATGACGTCGCGCAAGAGCGGGTAGTGCGTGCACCCGAGCACCAGGCTGTCGAGCGACTCCCGGGCCAGCAGGTCCGCGAGGTAGCGCTCGGCCACGCGCGTGGGCACCTCGCCGCTCGTCCAGCCCTCTTCGGCCAGCGGCACGAAGAGCGGGCACGATTGCTGGGCGACGTGCAGAGGGCGCCCGATCCGCGCCAATGCGCGCAGGTAGGCCCCCGACGCCACCGTCCCGCGGGTGCCGAGGACGCCGATCCGCCCGTGCGTCGAAGAGACGGCCACCGCGCTGGCGACCGGCCTGATCACGTCGATCACGGGGACGGCTACGTGGGCGCTGACCGCCTCCAATGCGAACGCCGACGCCGTGTTGCACGCGATGACGATGGCCTTGCAGTCACGCTCGATCAGCAGCTCGGTGACGTTGACGGCATAGCGCCGCACCGTCTCTGGCGCCTTCGTCCCATAGGGTACGCGGGCGGTGTCTCCGAGGTAGATCAACCGCTCGGCCGGGAGCCGAGCGCGCAGCGCACGCAGCACGGTCAGCCCTCCGACGCCGGAGTCGAAGACGCCTACGGGCCGCGGGTCTCCCGCGATCTCAGACGTGGAGGTCATCCGCCCTGGGGCGCGGGGTGGCCGACCCAGCTAGCGGACGGTGTAGATTCCGGTACCGAACCAGGTGCGATACGTGCAGGTGTCCATGACGTCCTGGACGGCTTCGAGCCGGACAGAGCACTGGTCACGACCATCCATCTCCTCGGGGAACACCACTTCCTGCACGGTCGACGGAACACCAGGGTCGACCGTGAAGTCGAACACCGTGGCGTGCGTGGTGTAGGCCACCGAAGACCCGGGAGGAACGACGCGACCGTCGGACGCGTGCGGGATGGAGTCGCGGTACAAGTCGAATCGGAGCCCATCGAGCGCGAACGTGGTCTGCTCCCCGAGTCGGACTTGGTCGCAATTGTGCGAGAAGTTGAATGCCGCCGCGGCGCTCGTGTTGTTGTGGTAGCGGTCGATCGGTCGGTACTCGATCACGCCCGTGCGGGTGATCGGGACGATCGGCGCGCCCTGGAACGTCGAATCGTCGACTACCGAACCGGGGTCGCCCGAGATCATGACGTGGGTCGAGGTCCAGATCGTCGTCGACGCGTCCCACTCCCGGTTCCCCTCGCTCCACTCGCCGTCGAAAGGCTGATCGGGAGTCTCGATGTCGACGAACTGGTCGCCGTTGGTCGGGTTGAACGTGTTGTCGTCGTTCACGTCGAGGAAGGGCTCGGGAAGGTCGGTGAAGACCTCGCCGTCGTCGTACGAGCCATTGCCGTTGCCGTCGACGAACGCTTCTTCGCCGGCGGTCCACGCCATGATCGTGACCAGCATGTCGCGAGAGTTCCGGAGCCGCCCGTCGACGCCGACACTCACGTCGGAGGGCTCGCCAGGCATCGGGTCGACATCGAACGGAATCCCGCCATTCGGGTTGTAGTTCACCGCGATCCGCCCCTCACTGTCCGGCGACACCGGCGACAGGATCGTGCCCTGCTCGGACCGGAAGAAGACCCGCGTGTTGGGGTGGGTGACCGGGTTGTTGTAGCGGTCACGCAGGATGGCGAAACACTGGACCTGACAGTCGGCGAGCACCTCGTCGCCCCGGCCTTCGCGGATCATCGCTGTGATGTTGTCGTGCGAGCACTGCAGCACGAGCCCGTCCTCCGTCGGGCGGGCGCCCGCGATCGCCAGCGGCCCCGACGTGCAGGTGGATTCGTTCAGACCGAACGCCAGGGTCGCTCTGATCTCGACGATGCCTGCCTGGCTCCCTGCCTCGAGCTGCGTGACCGCGCACCCTTCGGCATCGGTCAGGGCCGAGGTCGTCGCCAGGGCCACACCGTCGGTGCGGACCAGGAGCTCGAACTCCACCCGCTGACCGGGCGCGACCGTGGCGCCGGAGATGTCGACGAAGCACACCTTGAGCTCACCGCGCTCGTCGACGCTGGACCCGGCCACGCCGAGCACTTCCGGCACCATCGGTTCGAACTCGCAGGCCGGCTCGGGGTAGAAGACGAGATCCACATCGAAGTTGCACTCGAGCACCACGCTCTCTTCGCCATCTTCGCCCACGTAGTCGAACTCCGCTATGGCAGAGGCGCTCGCCGAGTTGGGCTCGATCGGAGAGAGCAGGTAGGTCGTCACATCACCGTCGATGCCGGTCTCGAACTCGGTCTCGAAGTTGCCGGTCTCGTCGGTGGGCTCGTCGAGGTACTCGCCCGACTGGGTCTCGAAGGAGACGAGCGCCTCGCCGACGGGCTCACCATCGTCGTTCACCACGAGGCAGGTGAGCTGGGTCACGGTCTCGCCGTCGGCAGGCGCTCGCTCGCGCCCGAAGATGCAATCACAGCGCGCCCCGGTGACCACCTCGTCCGTGACGACGACGCCGCGGCAGGTCTCGGGGCCGTAGCGCTCGTCGGTAAAGCGGGCGCACAACTGCGCCGTGCCGTTGTTCTCCGGAGCTTCGGCGTTCTGAAGCCACCGACCGCTGGGCCCATCGGTCGCCACGCTGATGATCTTGGCCCTTTGCGGGTACCACACGACGTCACCCGAGGTGACCTCCAGGGTGAGACCGGTGCCGGAGGGGACCGGTGCGCCCTGTCCGTCCGTGGCGTCGACGGTCACCTGCGTGATCTCGCCTAGTTCCAACCGACTGCTCTCGATGGCCATGAGGATCTCCCAGTCGCCAGCCGGCGGCTCGCGGCACTCGATCACGGTGGTCAGGAAACCGTTGGCGTCCTCGTAGATCCCGATGACCGTGAGCTCGCCGACGTCGGTGCAGGCGATGTTGAACTGCGCCGTGCCGGTAGCATCGGTGAACGACGTGCCGAAGGAGTCGCCTGAGCCGCCGACACTCGCCGGGCCCTGGGCCTGTAGGGCGACCTCCGAACCGATCGACGGCGGGTTGCCGTTCTGATCCAGCACCGTCACCCGGATGATCGCGAAGTCAGACCCGTCGCCTGTCAGGGCCCCACGGTCCGTCGAGAGCACGAGCGTGAACTCCTTGGCGGGGTCGTTGACGCAACCCACGGCGACGAGGGTCGCGAGGGTCGCCAACATCACGGTCAGCAGTGCCGTCCGAAGGCGGCCGAGCGTCGAGAGGGGTCGCGCGTTCATGGGGATCCTGGTGCAGCGTGCCAGACGATGGGTGTACACGTACGCGAAGGAGCGTATCGCCGGCCCGGATTCGAATCAAGTTTGCCGGCGCCTTTGCAAGGGGCCGTTGTGCCGTGATCTTCGCCACCAGCGCGCATTCGACCGGCCGGGTCACAACGGCTCGACCGGCCACGACGACGAGGGGCGGTCGCCTGCCCCTCGCTACCATGCGACGACGACCCCGCGACACATCTCATCCCCGAGGCGCTCGTCAGAGAACCGCGCGCAGACAAGGGCCGTCCCACTGCTGTCCGGCGTGACGAGGCTCTGGACAATCCGGCCGCTCGGCCCGTGGGTCTGCACAGTGAGGATTTGGACCAAGGTCGGGAACCAGAGAAAGTCGCCCGAAGTCACCTCCAGGGTGATGCGGGTCCCCGAGGGAACCGGATCGCCGGATCCGTCGACCACATCGATAGTCACCGCCAAGACCTGGCCCGGCACCGGTCGGCTCGACTCGATGTCCATGAAGATCTGCCAGTCACCCGGCAGCGTGCCACACTCGATGTGCCATGGCAGGAATCCGAACGCACCCTCGTAGGCCGCCATCAGCTGAAGCGTGCCGGCGTCGGAGCACGCGACATCGAAACCCGCGGCGCCTGTCACGTCGATGAACGCGTAGCCGGAGGCCCCGCCCGTCCGGCCGACAACTCCCGGGCCCTGTACCTGCAACAGAATCTCTCCACCGAGCGGCGGCGGACGGTCGTGCTGGTCCAACACCGTCGCTCGCACGATCGCGACCTCCGAGCCGTCGCCGGCCAGCGCGCCTTGATCGGTCGTCACCATGACGGTGAACTCCCGCTCCTCCTCCTCGCCGCAGCCGACCAGGCTCGCCGCAATCAGCAAGGGCGCGAGCAGGTAACTCGCACGTACTCGGATTCCCACAGACATGACGCGACTCCCCGAGCGCGATCGACCGACCGCGACCACGCCCACTGCCGACTGTAGCGGCGATCTCGATCCCGATCCAACGCATGCGCGCCGCTTCGTCGCGCCGTTCTGAGCGGTTCTCGGGCGCCACGACGCACTTGAGCGGGCACCCGGCCCTGGTTATGCTCGCGGGGTCCGAGAGGTGATCGCCTGCCGGCCGCCGACCGCCCCAGCGCGTCGCTCAACACCCCACAGGAGAGTGCCTCATGCACCCAGGCCTACGCGCCGTCCTGCTCACCGCCGCGACCCTGGTGGCGGCCGTGCCCGCGTCCGCTCAGATCCTCGTCCTCGACACCGAGGTCGAAGGCGACCTCGGCGGGCATGACGCCGACGCCTTCCGCGCGACACTCGCCGCCGGACTCGACCGGGCCGCCCCCGGAGATGTCCTCGACGCCACCAGCACCCGCGCGGCCATCGGCGACCTCGCCGCCTGCGACGCGCCCGAGTGCGCGGCGGAGATCGGACGCACGACCTCCGCCTCCGTCGCCGTCTACGGCGAGGTCTACGCCGAGGCCGAGATCTACGACTTCACCGTCCGCGTCTACGACCTCAACGACGGCACCCTGCTCGTCGAGCAGACCGGCGACTGCACCTTCTGCCCGGTCGCCGAGGCGCTCGAATCGTTCGGGTTCACCGCCGAGGCCGCGCTCTCCAGCGTCGGCGACCTCCCGCCGGCCAGCCCGGGCCCCGTCGCGCAGGTCGAGCCGGAGCCCGAACCGGAACCCGAGCCAGAGCCAGAGTTGGGCGCGGCCTACGCCGAGGGCGACATTCAGTTCAGCATCTCCGTTCTGCCCGCGACGGCGACCGTCACCGTCAACGGCGCCGAGGTCGGCGCGGACGGCCGGGCGACCCTGATGCTCGCGCCGCAAGACCTGGAGATCGTCGCCTCGGCCCCCGATCACGAACCCTACGTCGAATCCGTAGCACTGCGCGAGGCGATGACCGGCCCGATCTTCATCCGTGTCGTGCTCAGCGCGGTGCCCCAGGAGATCGTGGTCGAAGCGCCGCGGGCGCCGCGGCAGCGGTCTGGCAACGAGAGCGATTTTGATCGACGGGCGGTCGGTGGCGTGCTCTTCGGCACGGGCGCGGCCGTCGCGGCCGGCGGTATCGTGCTACTCGCCATCGATGGCACGAGCACCTGCCAGTCCGGGTCCCTGTCACTCTGCGCCGAAGTCTACGAGACCAGCATCGGTGGCGTGGTGATGGCCACGCTTGGCGGGATCGCCGCCGGGACCGGGATCGGGCTCCTGATCAGTAGCGGCCACCGCGACGAGATCGCGATCGGTCATACGAGGATCGGCTTTGCGCCATTGCGCGGTGGCGGTACGTTGTCTTTGGAGCGTCAGTTCTGAAGCGACTGACGAACCCGCCCTCGACCGCCGCCTGTCCGCCCCCCAACCGCGCCACGAGATGATCGACCACGCGATCCTCGCCATCGTCGGAAACGACGTCGCCCTGGCCCAGAGCGCGCTGTGGGACGACCGCGAGCGCCTTCGGGAGGCCTTCGGGCGCCAGCCCGTCGCATGGGGCCTCGGCTCCGTGCAGGACAGGCGCGCGATCATCAAGCGCCGGCCGGCGGGACGCGAGCTCGGCTTCGACTTCGCCGCCCTCGCCAGCGACACGCCAAGCCGCGTCGTCGTCGGGGTCGTAGCGCACCCGGACGAAGCGCGACTCCCGACCGACGCCCTACCCCCATTCCGGTTCCAGAACTGGGTCGTCGCGTGTCCCCCGATTCCTCGCGGCGCCCTCGACGACGAGACGAGAACCGGCGTCGACGCCCTGCTCGACGACCACGTCCGGCGCACGATGGAAGGCCAGAGCGACGGCGAGCTCCTCGCCCACGCGCTCATCAACGCGGTCGCGCGACGACCTGACAGTCGACGCCCTGGCTTCCGCCTCGACGACGCCATGACCGCCGCGGTCGAGGGACGCGCCACCGTGCGTGAAGTCGTCGACGACGCGGTCCCTCTCGATGCCGTGTTCTCCAACGGCCGTTGTCTGGTGGCCATGACGGACACGCGACCGCTGTACTGGCGCTGGTTCGAAGGCCTGGAGGACGATCCGGTCGCCCGCGAGGAGCGGCGGCGCATGCACCTTGCGCCGCGCCCGGCCCCGCGACCGCACTATCGGGGTCTGATCGTGACGAGCGTCGACTCCGAGCCCGAGGTCGCCTGGACCCGCCTCGAGCCCCGGAGCGTTCTCGGTTTCGAGGCCAACTCGGCGCCGGAAGTGAGGGCGATCACCTGATACGGCCGAGAATGCTCGGGCCACGCTCAGAGTGACCGACCGACAGGGCTGGTGCCACCAGCCGCCCGCCGAGATCCGGACTCCACCGCCTCCGTCAGGAGGCCTCCTCAGCGACCGTCGGAGCGAAGTCGTTGCCGAGACGCCAGATCCCGATCGCCGCCGCGATCCGAATCGCCGCCAGGTCGTGCTCGAGCGCGGCGACGTAGAGGTCCGAGAAGTTCCCGTCGACGGTCAGCGTCGCCTCGATCACCGCGTAGAGCGCATCGCTCGTGCCTCCGGAGATCACGTCGGGAACGAAGCTCTCGGCCGGGCGGGCCGTCAACATCAGCCGAGTCGCGAGGTTCGCGATGACCGGGTCGTTCGAGAGCATGAGCTGCTCGATCTCCTCCGATCCGGCGGCGAGCATGCCGCCGATGTCATGCAGCAGGCTGGTCCGGTACAGCGCCCACATCGCCGATGTCGGGTCCTCCGATTCATCGAGCGTGCGCGCGAACGCCTCCGCCGCGAAGAGCGGGTCGGTCTCCTGCATGTAGGCGAGGGCGCGTTCGGCCAGCGTGTGATTCGAGTCTTCCAGGAAGAGCTCGAGCTCGGCGATCGGTTGGCCCTGACGGCGCATCGCATCGAAGGCGGCCGCCCTCACGGCTTGCCGACTGTCGCGCCGGTGGACGAGCGGCTGTTCCCGCGCCCGCTGCGTCGGAATGAACGAGATCGCGTAGAGAGCCCGGGCTGCGACGTCGTCGTCCCCCGCCAACACGACCGTTCGGAGCGCGTCCTCGGCCATCGGATCGGCCAGGTGACCCAACACGACCAGCGCGAGCTCCTGGGCTCGGGTGTCCTCGTCCGACGCCGCATACGACCGCATCATCGGCCAGAGCTCCGGCAACGCGAGATGCCGGGCGAGGGCCATTCCCAGGTTCCTCTCGCGTGGGGTCGAACTCCGGATCGAGCGCAACACGAAGCCGAGCGCGACCTGCCGGTCTGCCCGCACGAGCTCGCGAAACGCCGCATCGACGAGGTCCGGATCCTCGTCCTCCAGTAAGCGCTCCAGCTCCGGAACCGACAGCACGAGGCCCACCGAGCGTGCGCTCTCCAGCGCCGCCAGCCGAACCGTCGAACTGACGTCGCGCACGCTCCGCCGCACGACCTCGCGCTGGAACGCCGGCGCGGACGAGCTGACGATCAACCGCATGACCTGGACCCGTTGCTCCGGGTTACCGGAGATCAGCCGGCTCAACGCAGACTCTTCGGCGGTCGGATCGCCGAGCCGAAGGACCGCCTCGATCGCCGCCGTCTGCACGAGCGGACTCTCGTCCCTCAACGCACGCGTCAGCTCCGGAAGAAAAGCCGGTGCCTCGATCAGCCCGAGCAGGCGGACGGTCTCCGCACGGATCCACGGGCGAGCCGACGTCAACCCCGACTCGACGACCGGTGCCACCTGCTCCCGGGCGGTCTGACTCGGCTCGCTCGACCGGCCGCACCCCACCCCGAACACGACGAAGCACAGACCCAGGGTCCATACGGCCGGTGTCAAGAGGCGGGCCACGCCCATCAGGTCTGCGCGAACCATTCGAGCACGCGCCGGGCGTGGCGCTCCCCGTCGGGCTCGAAGAAGAGTTCGTGATACGCGCCCTCGACCTCCTCG
Organism: uncultured Myxococcales bacterium; assembly: GCA_964520965.1. GTDB lineage: Bacteria > Myxococcota_A > Bradymonadia > REDH01 > REDH01 > CAZFPM01. Next base: position 32,792 of record CAZFPM010000010.1, on the reverse strand, counting down.
TATGTAAGGAGGTCTGCGGGCCCGGCCGCCGCCCATCGGCGCGACGCCGACGCGGACACCAGCTTATCGTCTCCAGCCTGCAGAACCAGCGTCGGCACGGTGAGCCGACGGGCGTCGAGCAGCGCGCGTTCCATGGCGCCGAGCACTTCGGTGTACCACCGACTGTTGACCACGTGGTGGTTCAAGGGGTCGGCGTCGTATGCGGCGACGACGTCGGGGTCGTGGCTGACCCACTTCGACTCGACCTCGGTCGGGAGGGAGAGTCTGGGCAGCAGGCGCGAGAGGACCCGTCCGGCGACCTCCTTCCAGGCCGGCGGCACGATCGAGAGCCCCAGCAGCGGGGAGCTGAGAACCGCGCGGGCGAAGGCTGCCTCGCCGGAGAGCAGCCTGGTCGCGGCGATCAGGCCCCCGTGGCTGTGGCCGAAGAGGAAGGTCGACGCGGCGTCGGTCCGCACTTCGCCCATCACGAGGTCGAGGTCGGCGAGGTACTGGTCGAAGCGCATGACGTGTCCGCGCTCGCCGTCGCTCTGCCCGTGGCCGCGCACGTCCGGGATCACGACCCGGTAGCCGGCCTCGACGAAGAGCTCTGCCCGCTGCAGGTATCGGCCCCCGTGCTCGCCGTACCCGTGCACGAGCACGAGGGTCCGCTCCGCGTCTTCGCCACCGAGAAACTGGACGAAGAGCCGCAACCCGTCGGACGCCTTGAGGAAGCGGTTCGTGTTCTCCGTCATTGGCGGCTGCCCCGCGCGTTGCCTGCGCTCGATAGGTCGTCCGGGATGGCTCAGAGCGAGCTGGGATCCTGGGTCGTGCAGAAGCGAACCTCGACCGTGTGGCCCGTCTCCGCATCGTGGACATCGGTCGACACGGCGACGACGCCGTTCTCGCAATCGTCGGTCGGCCCGAGCACGACGTAGTCGCCGTATTCGGAGAGGGTCGACGTGATCTCTCCCGCGGCGTCCTTGATGATCACTGCGCGCGGCTCCCGCCCCATCGGCAGGCTCATGCAAAGGGCGTCGTCGGCCACGAGGATCGAGTGCTCCATCAGCCGGTCCATCGCCGGTACGTACGACGACGCACAGATGTTCTCGAAGAGGCTGTGCCGATCGACCCGATCGGCCTCGGTGATGCGCACGTAGCGCTCGCCGGCGAGCGCGGCTGTCCCGCCCTGGCAGCTGGCCACCGGGGCCTCACCCGGGTCGAAGTCACGATCGTCGGGCGGGCCGACGATCGCGAACACCGACAAGGGATTCCCGGCCAATGAGTGCGCCGAAACGGAGAAGTAACGGGCGAAGTCGTCGACCGACACCAGGTGCTCGGTCTGCCACAGGCAGTTGTCCGGGTTGCTGCGGTCGAGCTCCAACATCGCCGTGCAGTCGTCTTCGTCTGCGAAGAACACCACGACCAGCCGCGCACTGTTCCGGAGGAAATCCGCATTGCCCTCGATCGCCCGGCGCGCTGCCTCGAGACCCTGCTCGATCTCGCTGCCGGTCTGGCCGATCAAGACGTTGCAGCCGGCGGCCAGCCCGGCACTCGGCGTGCTGCGATCGACATACTCGGGAAGGGTAGACGGGCAATCGCCGAAGTCTGCCGGACCCGTCCGGAGCTCGCCGTTGTCGACGAGATCCGTGCTGACGACGCCGATGCGCCAGTCGAGACCCTGAACCTGGTTCAGTCGGCTCACGAGGTGGGGCATCGCCGCAGCGAGCGTACGCTGGTTCGGCAACATTCCGGGGCTGTTGTCGACCACGAAGAGCAGGTCGACCTTCGCCGGGTCGGCCAATGGGAACGGCTGGCCGACGAAGAACTCGCCGTCTTCGCACACGGTCTCCGCGGGCTCGTACGCCGGGTTTTCCGTCGTGCACGCAGCGAACACCATCGCAACGAACAGGACCCCGATTGCTCTGCGACTCATCGGCTCTCCTGACTGGAAGGCGGGCCCATCGGGTGTACCTCAGCTCGAACCCGCGTTCAACTCGTCCCGACGGGGGACGCGCTCCGTCATCGGTTCGTGGCCCCGGGGGTCGGCGTCGAATACACTTGGAAGTCAGCGCCGTTGTCCCCCGTGTCGGTAGCGCGGGAGTCCCGTCCGAGCGAAGCGCCGTCTGTCGCCGCCGGAGCCGAGCTCCCCTCGCCGGCGGCGATCTCGTCCGGCCCGAATGTCCCGTAGGCCAGCGCGTCCATCTCGGAACCCTCGCAGTCGAGCAGGACGAGCGAATCAGGCCCGTTCTGCATCGCTCGCGGAAGCGGCGCGACAGCGCCGGACACGTCGGAGCCACCCATCAAGTAGAAGCCGCTGGCGTTCAACGCCCCGGTCAGCGGAGTGGGGCCGAAGTACGACGCGCCGTTCGAGCCGTTGATCCCCACCAGGCGCAAGCCCGACAGGTCGGTCCCCGGTGGGCCGGACAGCTCGACGAACTCGGCCTCGCCTGCCCCATCGGGGCCCGGACCGTCGTAGAGCACCTCGTTGATCCGAACCGAGCCGTGCGGCGGCGGTTCGCAGGGCCCGACGCCCGCGCAGAACGAGGTGTCGTCGAAACCGGTGTTCGGCTCGCCCGGCGAGGGCGTCGCCAACCCGAAGTCGCGGCTGTTGTCGTCGGTGTCGTCACCCTCTTCGCACCGGGCCATCGCCAGGCCGTCTCCCGCCCGCGTCGCGTCTCCCTTGCCGGCGAATACCGACGACGCGCCGAAGCTCCCGTATCCCAGGGCATCGACTGCCGTCGAGCCGTCGCAGTCGTAGAGAACCAACGAGTCGGGACCGTTCTGCATCTGGGCCGGCAACGGAAGGTCCGCGCCGGGCACGTCCGATTCGCCGATCACGAGATAACCGTCGGCCCCGATCTCGCCGCTCAGCCCGACGCGCGCGAAGTACTCCTCGCCGTCCGATCCGTTCACCCCGGCCAGCATCAGGCCGGCTACGCTCGTCCCAGGTGCCCCGCGGAGCTCGATGAACTCCTCCGCCACGGCGCTGTCCGGCCCCTCCGGATTCGCGAACACCTCGTTGATCCGCACACCGGACGCCATGCCCAACGTGCAGTCCGGCGGGATCGCGTCGCAGAAGTCCGGGTCGTCGAATGCGATGTTCATCGTACCCGGGGTCGGCGCCGCCCGCGCGAAGTCGACCGCGTTGTCTCCCGTGTCGGGCGAGTCCGAGCACCGCCCCAGACTCGTACCGCCACCGGTCGCCAGCGCCGGCGTGCCCTCACCGAGGGCGATCTCCTCGGGCGCGAACTCCCCGTAGGCGAGCGCATCGAGCGGCGTCTCCCCGTCGCAATCGTAGAGAACGAGCGAATCCGGGCCATTTTGCAGCGACACGATCGTCGTCTGATCCGTGCCCGGCACCTCCGCGCCACCGAGCAGGAAGAGCCCCGCAGAATCGAAGGA
>CAZFPM010000010.1:21371-29401 GCA_964520965.1 uncultured Myxococcales bacterium | reverse complement strand
ACCGCGCAGCCGGATCGGCTGCGTGTAGGCCTCGCCACTCGAGCCGTTGTAGCCGATCAACATGGCGCCGGAGACGCGGCTTCCCGGGTCTCCACGCAGCTCGATGAACTCGTAGCCGGTGTCTGCACCGTCCGGGTCGTAGAGCACCTCTTCGATGCGCATCCCGGCGAGCTCGCCGACGACACAGCTGAACCCCCCGCCACAGAACGCCGGATCGACGAAGAGCTCCTCCAGGTTCGCGGCCCCGGGAGACGGCGTCGCCGGTCCGAAGTCGATCGCGTTGTCCCCGGAGTCGAGGGCACCGGCGCACCGCGCGAGGGACTCGCCGTCGCCGACCGCGGGTGCCGAACGGCCCTCGCCGGCAAACACATGCTCGTCGCCGAAAGCTCCGTACGCCACCGCGTCGAGGATCGTGCGCCCGTCGCAGTCGTAGAGCCGGAGCGAGTCCGGTCCGTTCTGCAACGACGAGGGCAGCGGGAGGTCGAATCCCTCGACGCCCGTCGCCCCGACCACGAACAAGCCGTTCGCGTCGATCACGCCTGCAAGGATGATCGGGTCGAAGAGCTCGCGGCCGCCATCACCGTTGATCCCCGTGATCTGCGCCCCGTCGATCACCAGCCCGGGGTCGCCCCGGAGCTCGATGTATTCGTTGCCAGAATCGGAGCCCTCGGGGTTGTAGAGGACCTCCTCGATGCGCAGCGAGTCGAGCGCTCCGGGTTCGCAACCCGTAGCGCCACCGCAGCGGGCCGAGTCGACGAAGCTCGGCGCCGCGTTTGCCGCACCGGGGGTCGGCGAGGCCATGCCGAAGTCCGCCGCGTTGTCCCCGGTGTCCACGGCGCCTTCGCAGCGGGCCAACGCGGTGCCTTCGGTGGCCGCGGGCACCGGGTCGCCTTCCCCTGGGAGCGTCGCCGTCGCGTCGAATAAGCCGTAGGCGACCGCGTCGACGACCACGCCGTCGCAGTCGACGATCTGTACCCCATCTGGCCCCTTCTCCAGCCCCGTCTGCAGGGTCAGGTTCCCGTCGACGACCCCATCGCCTCCGACGACGAACAGGCCGTCGGCCGGGAAACGCCCAACCAGCGGTTGCTCCAGATAACGACCGCCCGTCGCACCGTCCACGAGCACGAGCGTCAGCCCTTCCAACGAGCCGCCGGGACGCCCGACGATCTCGACGAAGACGAAATCACCCTCGTCCTCCGTGCCGATCGGGTCGTAGAAGATCTCGTTGATGACGACGCCAGACCCGTCGCAACTCTCGCCTCCACCTTCGATCACGCAGCGCCCGTCGGCACTCCGAACGAGCCCATCGGGGCATGGACGAACGTCGCCCCCGCCGTCGCCGCCACACCCGACCGCGACACACACGGCGAACGTCGCCACCATCGATGCCCTTGGCGGCAGCCCGGACCGGGCCTCGGAGCGGTGGGGAGAGGCTATTCTGCTTTGCATCGTTGACCCGCGGGGGACGAGAACGCACGACTCTACTGGGCCTCTGCACGCCACAAAAGCAAGTCGGCGGCGGGACACCTTGCCATCGGCGCGACCTTGTACCAAGTTGACCGTCCCGCGGACCAGTGGCTGGAGACCAGGTACTTGACGGCCCTCCTCGACAAGCAGCTGATCTTCGTCACCGGCAAGGGTGGCGTCGGGAAGACGACCACAGCCGCCGCCCTCGGACGCCTGGCCGCCGAGCGGGGAAAACGCGCCCTGATCTGCGAGATCGACACCGACCCCGCGATGGGACGTTTGTTCGGCGACCAGCGGATCGGCTTCGAGCCCACCTCGATCGGCGAGGGCATCTACGCCTGCAACCTGACCGCATCAGACTGCACGACGGCGTTCATGCACCGCTTTCTGCCGAGTCGTCGGATCGCGGATCTCGTGCTCAAGAACAAGGTGGCCCAGCTCTTCTTCGAGTCGGCACCCAGCGTGGTCGAAGCCGTGATCCTCGATCAGCTCGCCACGCTCGCCGTCGAGCACGAACTCTGCTTCGACACCATCGTCGTCGACCTGCCCGCAAGCGGGCATGCCGTGACCTTCCTCAAGGTCCCGAAGTCGATGGCGCGCATGGTCGCGGTCGGTGACCTCGCCGAGCACCTCCGGCAACTCGCGCGTCTCATTTCCGACCCCAGCCGAACCGAGATCGTGGTCGTCACGCTCCCCGAGGAGATGGCGGTCAACGAGTCGCTCGAGCTGTGGCGCAAGCTCACTGCCACGGTCGACACCCCCGTGCGCACGGTGATCGTCAACGGCGAGCGAGCACCCGAGCTCCGCCCCCACGACCTGGACACCATCGACAGGCTCGTCCAGGCCGTCGGCCCGTCCGGGGCACCCGCCTTCGCCAAGCTCGCCGACGCGGTCAACCTCGGCCTGTACTGGCACTCCGAGGATCGGGCGAACATCGACCGCCTCGGCCGCGGCATCGACGGCCGTGTGATCACGGTGCCCTTCGTCTTCGACAAGGAGAGCGACTCCGATCTGGTCGGGCGAATGGCCGCGGCGCTCCGGGTGCTGTTATGAACGAGCTGACGCGCAGCCCGATCGACTCGCGCCGCGTTCTGCTCGGCGAGTCGCGACTCATCGTCTGCGTCGGCTCCGGCGGCGTCGGCAAGACCACCGCTGCTGCGGCCGTCGCCCTGCGCGCCGCCCTCGGGGGTCGCCGGGTGCTCGTGCTGACCATCGATCCGGCGAAGCGACTCGCCAACGCAATGGGCCTCGACGAGCTCGACAACGCGCCCCGCCGCGTCGACCTCTCGCCGCTCGGTATCGACGACACCGGCGAGCTCGACGCGATGATGCTCGACGCGATCTCCAGCTTCGACGAGCTGATCCGCTCGACCGCCGGCGACGACGCCGACGAGATCCTGCAGAACCGGGTCTACCGAATGATGGTCGACCACTTCGCCGGGGTGCAGGAGTACATGGCCGTCGTCCGGCTCTTCGACGTCTACGAGTCCGGGAATTGGGACCTGATCGTCCTCGACACGCCCCCCGCCAAACACGCGGTCGACTTCTTCTCCGCCTCCAAGAAGGCCTCGCTCTTCTTCGACGAACGGATCATGCGCTGGTTCCTGCCCGAGATGAACCGCGACTCCGGCTTCTTCAAGCGGGTGTTCAACCCCGGCGCGATCGTGCTCCGCCTGCTCGCCCTGATCGGCGGCGAGACCTTCATCGCGGAGCTCACCGGCTTCTTCTCCGCGATGAGCAAGATCCGCGAAGACCTCAAGCATCGCGGCGACCGCGTCGACCAGATCCTGCGCGACGACCTCAGCAACTACATCGTCATCGCGTCCCCGGACCCGCGCCGCGTCGACGAGGCCGTCGACTTCCACGACCGGCTCCGCGAGCTGCGAAAGCAGGTCGCTCTCTTCGTGCTCAACAAGAGCCACGACCGCTTCGCCGCCTCCGACCTCGACGCCCTCGACGCCGCGATCGCCCTCACACCGGACGACGACCAGCTCGCCGCGACCGCGGGGCGTGTGCACGTCTTCTACCGCGAGCTCCTCGCGCTCGCCGGGCGCGACAGGGGAGCCGCCGACACGTTGGCGCGACGCGTCGCCAACGACCGCGTGCGGCTGGTGCCCGTCTTCGGGCAACACATCCACACGCTCGAACAGCTCCGTTCGCTCAGCGATTACATCTTCGGCGCCGGCTGAACCGATCTTCGACCGGGCCAGCTCGTTGCTGGCTTGCCCGAGGCGACTTCAGGTCCCACGCACGAGGTCCACGCTGTTCGGATCGTGACGACCGAAGAACGACACGAGCTCGGACTCCGGCAGCGGCAGCGCGAATCCAAAGCCCTGCACCGCCTGGCAGCCGCGCTCGGCCAGGAAGCGCGCCTGCTCCTTGGTCTCGACCCCCTGCGCGACGACATCGAATCCCAGGGTCTCGGCCAACGAGAGGATCGCCGCCGCCAACGCCGCCTCGTCCCGACTGCCGGGGAGCTCGCGGACGAGGCCCCTGCGCAACTTCAGCGCCGAAACCGGGAACCCGCGCACGTAGGTCATCGACCACTCGCCCGACCCGAAGTCGCTCACCGCGATCCGCACGCCGAGGTCGGCCAGGTGTTCCAGCTGCGCCGACGCGAGCGCGACGTTGCGCATGATCGACGACTCCGACACCTCGATCTCCAGGCGATCGGCCCGTAGCCCCGTCTGTTCCAGCACTGCACGAACCGCCGGGACCACCTCCTGCGACGAGAACTCGCACGCCGAGAGGTTCACCGCCACCCGCACGTCGCCGAACCCCTGTTCGGACCACCGGACCGCCGCGGCGGTCGCTTCCGCCAACACCCAGCGGCCCAATACGTGGACGATCCCGGACTCCTCGGCGAGGGCCATGAACTCGGCGGGGGGCAGCACGCCGCGCTCGGGGTGGTTCCACCGGAGCAATGCCTCGGCACCGACGATGTTTCCGGTCTCGACCTCGAGTTGCGGCTGGTAGAAGAGCTGGAACTCCTCCCGCGTAACCGCGCGCACCAGCAGGTCTTGCAGCGCCAGCCGCCGGATCGACGGTTCCTGGACCGGTCCGGTGAAGAACTGGAAGTTGTCGCGGCCCTGTTCTTTCGCGCGATACATCGCCGCGTCGGCGTTCTTGACCAGCTCCTCCGCGCCGTCGCCGTCGACGGGATAGGTCGCGACACCGATGCTCGTCGTGACGCGCGTCGTATGACCGCGGATGTCGAAGGGGGACTGGAACGCGGCCAGGATCTTGGTCGCCACCGCTCCGGCGTGGCTCGCCTGCTCGAGCGACGGGAGCAGGATCATGAACTCGTCGCCGCCCATCCGCGACACGGTGTCCCCTTCGCGGACCGAGTCCTTGAGGCGCTGCGCAACTTCGATCAGGAGCTGGTCGCCGTGGCCGTGCCCGTGGGTGTCGTTGACCTCTTTGAACTTGTCGAGGTCCAGGAACAGGACCGCCAGGACACGTTTCTCGCGCCGCGCACGCGGCAGCGAGTGCGCCAGCCGGTCGTTGAACAACGTGCGGTTCGGCAGCTTCGTGAGTGCGTCGTAATAGGCCATCTGGCGAATCGTCGCCTCGGACCGCTTCCGCTCGGTGATGTCCTCGCCGACCTCGAGGTAGTGCGTGATCTTCCCACCGCCGTCGCGGATCGGCGAGCCGCGGACGTGCTCCCAGTAGTAGCCGCCGTCGCGCCGGTGCTTCTTCATCTCACCGCGCCACTCGTCGCCCTCCCAGATGGCGTTCCAGAGCTGCTTCCGCGCCGCGCTGTCACCGGCCGCGTTGAACGCGATCAGTTGCTTGCCGACCACGTCCGACCATTCGTAGCCGGAGTTCTCCGTGAACTTCGGATTGATGTACTCGATGCGTCCGCGCGTGTCCGCGATGACCACGGAGCCCGGGCTCTGCTCGACCGCCTGGGAGAGTTTCTCATACTCCTCCTGGGCGGCGCGGCGCTGGGTCGCGTCGATTACGATTCCCTGGTGGTATTTGACCCGCCCCGACGCGTCTCGCTCCACATAAGTGGTGTCCTCGATCCAGCGCAACGAGCCGTCGCTCGTCAGGATCCGGTACTCGAGTCGGAACTGGTCGATACCGGCCTCGCGCATCGACATGATCGTGCGCAGGCTCCGCTCCAAGTCATCCGGATGGATGATCGACTGGTAGAAGAAACGAGGCGCGGTCATCTCGTCGGCGGTGTACCCGAAAATCCGACTCACGTTGTCCGAGACGTAATCCACCGGCGACCCGGACTGTGCCAGCCAACGGAACACCACGACCGGGCTGTTCTCGATGACGAACCGCGCGACCCGGCCGCGCTCCGCTTCTCGCTCCCGCTCCGCCAGGCTGCGACGAAGCCGCGCCTGTAGCCGCTTGACGTACTCTGCGGCCAGGCACCCCCGACGGATTGCCGAAGGGGTAAGGTCCTCGTGGTCGAGCACAGCCTGGGCGTAGATGCCTCCACCGTGCTCGCCGTCGTCTCCCTCGGTCGCGGAGAACGCGGCCTCGACGTCGTCCGCCCCTGCAAGGGAGACGCAAAGCGCCACGTCGGAACAGCGCCAGAGCGCGCCGACCCAATCCGGATCCGCCGGGTAACTCGCCACCACCACGTCCGCGCTGCCGGACACGACCAGGTCGTGCGCTGCACGGGCTTCGTCAACCCGCACCACCCGGATCGCACCGTCGAGATCTGCCGCCGCTTCGAAACGATGCGCCGCGTCCTCGTCGTTGCACAGCAAGGCGACCGTCCAGTCGCGATCCGTCATCCGACCTCTGCCTTCTGGGTGCGCCGGACCGGCCGACGTGAACACCATACCCGAGGCACCACGATACGTAAGCGGCCCACGCGATAAAAAGATCCTGAGACCGGTGGTCGAAACGCCGCACGGGTACGACCCCGTCAGTCGAGCCCGTCGAACAAGCTGAGCGTCGCGTCGGGCTTCTCGTCGGCCGACGCGGTCGGACCCGACGCCTCGACCGGCGAGGTCTCTTGTGCGCCCGGATCCGACGCCTCGTGCAGCGGCTTCGTCGCGTTGTGCGTGCCCGACTCCGCTTCTGGCGATGACGACGCTCGCGACGACCGACCTCTGCGGGAAGGTCGGTCGCTCTCACCGACCGACCGACCGGCGGCCGGCGTGCCCGGGCCGTCGTCACCGATGGCGCCCGGCGGCGGCTCGGTCCATGAGGCGCGAAGCTCCGACGGCTCCAGCAGGGTGCGTCGCATCGAGCGGACCCAATCCGTCCACCCGGGCGCTCCGAGCGCGGCGTGGAACGTGTTGGTCTTGGCGTCGATCTGGTCGATGTAGTGCAGGAGCTGCGCCTCGATCGTCTGCGGCTCCTTCGGCGACCCGTAGGCGAGCTCCCCGTGGTGGGCGAGGATCAGGTGCTGCAGCTCGAGCACCAGCTCCTGCGGAACGTCGCCCAGCTCGGCGGCCAGCGTCCGGACAAAGGTCGCGCCCATCGGGATGTGCCCGACCAACCGACCCTCGGTCGTGTAGTCGGTGTCGAGGTCGCCCTCGAGCTCCCAGATCTTCCCGAGGTCGTGCAGCAGGAACCCCGCGACCAGGAGATCGCCGTCTACGAGGCCCGGGTAGTAGCGCGCGTAGTGATCCGCGATGGTCGTCGCCAGCCGCATACCCGAGAGGGTGTGCTCCGCCAGCCCGGACCGATATGCGTGGTGGTTCCTCGACGCCGCAGCCGCTCCCGGGAGTCGCTCGACGACGTCGGGATGGTCCAGCACGGCGAGGAGGAATCGGCGGAGGATCGGCGCGCGTACGGCGGCTTCGATATGTGCGCGGATCGCGTCGACCAGCACCGCCGGTTGCCAGCGCGATGTCGGCACGAGCTCGCCCATCTCGTCGTGCGTCGGCTCGTGCGCGCGGACCCCGTCGACGATGACCTGCAGCTCGTCCCGATAGGAGTCCACCCGTCCCCTGATGGCGTAGACCCCCGGCGCCTCGATCCCCTGCGGGCAGACATCCGCCGGGTCCCAGACCCTCGCGGCCATCGTCCCGGTCGCGTCCCGCAGGGTCAGCACGAGGTAGTCGGCGCCAGCGCGGGTCTGGGCCGTCTGCGCGCGCGCGACGACGAAGAACGACGAGACGGCGGCGCCGCTGCTGAGATCGGAGAGCCTATCAGCCATGGGTGCCGTGTAGCGCGCCGCCCGTCGCCGGTAAAGCGCGCTCTCGATCGATCCGCGGCTCCGCGATCAGTAGCGGTAGTAGTCGGGCTTGTAGGGCCCCTCGACCGACACGCCGATGTAACTCGCCTGCTCGGGGCTCAGCATCGTCAGTCGGACGCCGAACTTCTCGAGGTGCAGCCGTGCGACCTTCTCGTCGAGGTGCTTCGGCAGCGTGACCACGTCGCGTCCGTACGACTCCGCGTTCGCCGCGAGCTCGATCTGCGCCATCGTCTGGTTGGTGAACGACGCCGACATGACCAGGCTCGGGTGCCCGGTCGCGCAGCCGAGGTTCACCAGCCGCCCTTCGGCCAGGATGATGATCGCGCGCCCGGTGTCCCGGAAGCGCCACTCGTGGACCTGCGGCTTGATCTCGATCTTCTCGACCTCGCCG
>CAZFPM010000010.1:0-21361 GCA_964520965.1 uncultured Myxococcales bacterium | reverse complement strand
GAAGTGGCGGTTGTTGCACACGATCGTGAGGTGCTTCTTCCCGCGCATGTGGTCGGCGGTGATGATGTCTTTGTTGCCGGTCGCCGTGACGTAGACGTCGAAGGTCTCCAGCGCGTCTTCGACCGTGATGACGTCGAGGCCGGACATGCTGGCCTGCAGCGCGCAGATCGGGTCGATCTCCGACACCGACACCTTGGCCATCTGGCCCTGCAGCGACTGCACCGAGCCCTTGCCGACGTCGCCGTAGCCGCAGATCAGGACGCGCTTGCCGGACAGCAGGTTGTCCGTCGCACGGTTGATCGCGTCGACCAGCGAGTGCCGGCAGCCGTAGACATTGTCGAACTTCGACTTCGTAACCGAGTCGTTGACGTTGATCGCCGGGAAGAGGAGCTTGCCCTCCTCCTGCATCTGGTAGAGGCGGTGGACGCCGGTCGTCGTCTCCTCGGACACGCCGCGGATGCGCTCCGCCATGGCGTGCCAGAAGCCCTTGCCCTTCTCGGCCATCACGTCGGCCAGCAGCGCGAGCACGACCTTCTCCTCGGCGTTGTCCGTCGTCGACGGATCCGGCACCGCACCCGCCTTCTCGTACTCGACGCCCTTGTGGATGAGCAGCGTCGCGTCGCCACCGTCGTCGACGATCAGCGTCGGGCCGTTGCCGTCAGGCCAGACCAGGGACTGAAGCGTGCACCACCAATACTCGGCCAGCGTCTCGCCCTTCCAGGCGAAGACCGGCGTGCCGGTCGGCTGCTCCGCCGAGCCCGAGGGGCCGGCGACCACACCCGCGGCCGCGTGGTCCTGGGTCGAGAAGATGTTGCAGGAGACCCATCGGACGTCGGCGCCGAGGTCGACCAGCGTCTCGATCAGGACCGCCGTCTGAATCGTCATGTGCAGCGAGCCCATGATCCGGGCGCCGGCCAGCGGCTTCGACGCACCGAACTCCTCCCGGAGCGACATCAGTCCCGGCATCTCGTGCTCGCCGAGCTCGATCTCCTTGCGACCGAAGCGAACGGTGTCGGCGTCGAGCGAACGCACCTTGTGGGGCGCGCCCGAGAAGAGCGCGAGGCCGGTGTCGAGGAAGAGGCGGGAGTCGTTGGCGAGGACCGTGTTCATCGGATTCTCCAAGAGTTCGTTCCAAGAGCGGTGTTCGATGGCTCCCCTTAAATGCAAAGGACACGGTGTGCAAGTACGCGCGGTGCGAAAGCGCACGCGATCGATCCCACCGAACGTCCGGCTGCTACCGCTCGTCAGCGCCCAACCTGGCGGGAGACGAGATCTTCACACCGTGCTGCCTCGCTCCGTGGGTAGTCCGGGCCCCCACACTCCGGCCAATCCGACGTCCGACCCAGGTAGCCCTCGCACACGAGCACCGCCCCGTGGTCGCAACAGAAGGCACCCACCGGGTCGCACTCGCAATGATCGACGTTCCAATCGCATGCAACGTCGCCACGCCCTTCGTCCCGAGCACCGCACGCCCAAACCGTTGAGACGGTGAAAGCGACTGCAACCGCTACGGTAGCGCACCACCTGCAGGGGGGAATCCGCTGTTCCGCAGGCATAGTGGCTTCCATGCAGGACCGCCTCAGCAGACCTGCCCGGCCGAGCGCAGCCGCTGAGCACCGTCGAGCACCCATATCCGTCCACTCCGCGCGCATGGCAAACCGTGTCTCGGAGTCTCGATGATCCCGCCGCGGCTGACCCTACCCGAAACGGGATCCGAGGTCTCCATCCGCAATGCCGCTCGGATCCACCGTCTCCTCCTGGCGCCCCAGACCCAGGCTCATCGGGGTCTGGGGCGCCCGCGGAGCATGCGGGCCAGGCGCCCACTCGGGTCGCCCTCGCGACGATGGTCGGCCGTCGGCGAACGGGCTGTTGACCCGGTTGACCGGCGGGAACGATGTCGACAAGAGGATCGGACCATGGGGAGGCTGAATTCCGGTCGCGACACGACGTCTCCGGCGCGGAGCGGGCCGAGGCAGGACTTCGCGCGCTGTGCCGGCGAACGAATCGGGCAATCCCGCCCCGGATCTCCGGGTGGCCGCCCTACCCACGGGGGATTTGATGAGCCAGAGGAACCGAGATGCATACCGGGCCGTTTGGCTGCTCGCGTTGTTGGCCGCGTGTGGAGCCGAGCGATCGCCGGACGGAGCCGGTGCCGGGGACGGTGCCGAGAACGTCGACATTGGGGATGCCACGAACGTCGACGTAGGCGACGCCGCGCCAGGGAACAGCGCGGAAGAGGATGCGGCGGAGCCGGACCCCCGGCCCGTTTCTGCGGTCGCAGTCGGCGGCCGCCGCGCGTGCGCGGTGGCCGAAGGCGACCTCTATTGCTGGGGCCGTCACGCGTCGCAGCCCGCGGATGTGACGCAGCGGCTCAGCCCGGCGGCTCCCGAGTTCACCGGTTTCCAGGGCGTGGTCGACATCGGGATGGACCGCTCTGGGGCCGTGGTCATCGCGAACGAGGCCGGCGAGGTCTATTGGGCAGGGGCGTTCGGGTACGCGGTCCTGGGAGCCGGCGACCGGCAGGAGAATGCCCAGTTCAGCCCGATGTCCGGCATTCGCGATGCCGTCGAGGTGGCTACCTCGCGGCTCCACGGCTGCGCCGTCACGAGCGAGGGTGAGGTGTGGTGCTGGGGCGTGAACGGCGGCGGTGCGGTGCGGCCCGGGGAGAGATCGATCGCCAACCTGGCTCCCGAACAGGTCGTGGGCGTCTGGGGAGCAGCGGACGTCGCAGTCGGCGAGTTCCACACGTGCGCACTGCTGGTGGACGGGTCCGTCACGTGCTGGGGGTCTAACGCCGAGGGGCAGATGGGAGCCGGAAGTGCCGGTCCCGACACGTTGTCGCAAGTGTCGTTGCCCGACCCGGCCACGGCGATCGGGGCGGCAGCGGACCACACCTGCGTCGTCACGGACCCCGGCGACATCTGGTGTTGGGGGAGCAACCGGGTGCGGCAGTTCGGCTCCGCTGAGGCGCTGCTCGCGTTCTCCCCCATACGGTACGGAGGCAGCGGCCCGGCATCCGGGGTCGCGGTAGGCGAGGTCAACGTCTGCGCCATCCTCGAGGACGGCGGGCTGGAATGCGCCGGTTCGAACGAGTGGGGAATCGCGCCTGGCGCAGACGAGTCGCTCCCGACGCCGGTGGCGGTCGGGGGCGTCGAAGACACCCAGATGGCGGCGGTCGGATCCACGACGTGCGCCATCGACGGGTCGTCTCGGCTGTGGTGCTGGGGAAGCAACGAGGATGGGGCCGCCGGGCAGGGCCTGCGCGCCGACCGCCCCACCCCGGTCGAGGTCGAGCTGGTCGGGCCCGCCCGCGAGGTCGACATCGGCGACCGGACGGCGTGCGCGGTCATGCAGACCGACGAGGTGGTCTGTTGGGGGGATGGTGACCAGGGAATCCTCGGCGTCGAGACGGGCCGACGGTCCGCGCTCAACAGCGCCGTTCCCCTGGTACACGAGACGGCGGCCGGGCTCTCGGGCCTGTCCGTGGGATGGGACTCAGCCTGCGGCCTCGCCACCGACGGTAGCGTCCACTGCTGGGGGGCCGGGAGCTCGTTCCAGCTGGGGGACTTGGGATTGAGCCGGAGCGACACACCGGTCGAGGTCGAGACGATCGGCCCGGTGGGACCGTGTATCGGTGGGGCGGCAGTTCGCATGCGCGCTCGAACGTGATGGCGACGTGTGGTGCTGGGGCGCGAACGGATCGGGTGTCGTCGGCACAGGCGACGTGAGCGCACGGGAGGGTGTCACCCAAGTCGACCCCCGGAACCGGTTCACGGCCGTCACGACCAGCTCCAGCCACGCGTGCGGTGCCACGAGGGGTCAGCTCGGCTGTTGGGGGAACCTGCTTCCGAACCTGATCGTCGTTTCACCCCAGGCGCCCTTCGACGTGATGCAGGTCGCGGAGTTCGCGGCAGGCAACCAGTTCACATGCGCGATCGACGACGAAGAGCGGGTGTGGCGCCGCGGGGACAACACATTCGGTCAGATCGACCCCGGGGACCTCAACGACGACGTTCGCGAGGAGCTCTCAAGCGTGCGCGGTGCGACGGGCATCGTGGCCGGGTACGGCCACGCGTGCGCACTGCTCGACGGAGTTCCGTGGTGTTGGGGGGCGAACGAGTTCGGCCAGCTGGGCCGGGGCACGTATGGCTCGGCCGAGGGTCCGGGCCCGGCGTCGCTCCGCGAGGAGGCGCTGGCCCTCACCGCAGCGGGGGACCATACCTGCGCCCTCACGCGGAGCGGCCGCGTCTTCTGCTGGGGCGTCAACCGTGCGGGAGAGATGGGCGACGGCGGCGGAGAGTACGGGCCCCTCCCGCCGGCGCTGGTTTCGATCTACTAGGTGTCGAACACGCCGTGCAGGGAGCCGAGGGGCTCGCTCTGCCTTCGGGCAGGCGAGCGCGGCGGGTAAGTCGGCAACTGCAAGGACAGGTTCGTTGCCTACGTTCTCTTGTCCGACGGCGCTTCGTCACCACCATTGAGACCAGTCACCTGTGCGGAAGTGGCAGATGAGGGTTACGAAAGCCGTCGGATGGGCCTCGGTCGTCGCTGCGCTGTTCGTGGCGGCGAACGACGCGCACGCGTCGTGCACGTCGCCGCTCCCAGGACTGCTCTGGAGCAATCCGACGTTGGACGGCGGGCACGTTCCGCGTGACGGTGTTCTTTGGCTGTTGAGCACGACCGGCGGATTCGACAGCATCGAGATCGACGGCTCGGAGATCACTGCGCCGGAAGCGGCCTGGCTCCCGATTTCGCTCGAAGGGCTGGAGCCGGGTGAACACACGATCTCCCTGATGCAGCTCAACCACTTCGTTGGCGAACCACTGCACCTCGACGGGGTCTTCACCATCGATGCCGGGCGCGGCCTGGAGTCGGGGTCGGTAACTGAAGGACCCGTCGTAGAGCTGGTGCGAACGCCATTCACCGAAGACGAGTGTCAGGACGTCTTCCGGGCATGGGAGTGCTACGACACCGGCCAGGACACGTTCGCGATCCTTCCGGTCGGGACGTCCCGCGAGCCGATTGCGTGGTGGGTCACCGTCATCAACCCGCGCGGGCGTTCCACGACAATCCTCCTGCCGGCGAATTGCGGCGTGCCCCGCATCTTCGGCTCGTACCCGGATGGAGCAGCACGGTTTTGTTTCTCGGTGACGCCGCTCTACCCCGAGGGGCCGGGCCCTCCGAGCGACGTGGTGTGCGGGAGCTCACCCGAACCAGGCGCAGATGCCGGGTCGGGAGATGTGCATGATGGCGACGCCGACTGGGGTGATGTGCATGATGGCGACGCCGGAGGCGGGGATGTGCACGAAGAGGACGCCGGCGTGGCAGATGTGAACGATGAGGACGCCGAGGGCGGGGATGTGCGCGAAGAAGACGCCAGCGCGGGCGACGTGGACGGCGCGAGCAGCACGAACGACGGGGAGCCCGGCACCGACTCGGACGACGGAGACGCGATTCCGTCGGATGATGGCACGGATCCAGACGACGCCGACGGGTGGGACTCCGACACATCCGCAACGTCGGGGGGCCGTCGCGCGGGGGAGACCGGCAAGAGAAACCGTGCCTGCGCCGTGTCCGGCTCGTTGGACAACGGTTCGGGGTTGGCGTTTGCGCTTGCCGCACTCGGATGTGCGGCGGGGCTGAGGAGGCGCCGTACGTGGCGGTAGCAGATGGCTGATCGGGCCGCCGCGACGCGCTCCAACGTGGTTCGCAGGAGAGTGAGTCTTCGCTCTACCCTGTCTTGACTCCGGGCACTTCGTCGTCGCTACGGATTCACGAGTCCAACGCGCCGAGCCGGGTGCGCAGGTCGGTCGCGGGCACGAAGTGGAACGCGCGGCCGATCTTCGTACGCTCGAGCAAACCGGAACCCTCCAGGCCGGTGAGATCGGTTCGGGACGTCTGCAACGTCACGCCGTGGCTCGAGGCGTGTGACTGGACGGTGTAGTCCGCCCCGGGGTGCCGGAGCGCGTGGCCGAGCAGCGCGATCTGTCGGTGGTTCAGGCGGCCGCGGACCGAGGGCGACCGGAGCAGGCGACGCGTCCGGGTCGTCTCCCGGGTCTTGCGTTCCAGGTACGCGTTCAGCTCGGCCATCGCGCGCTCGAGGACACGGAGCTGGGCGTCCAGGAAGTAGGTGACGTCTCCTGCGTCGGTCTCGACGTCGAGGAAAGAACGAGCGTACTGCACTGGCGCCATGCGGATCACGCGCGAGATCGAGACGAACTCGCCCAGCCAGTAGCCGGAGCGCAGCATCGACCAGTAGAAGAGCGCCCGCGCGGTGCGCCCGTTGCCGTCGACGAACGGGTGGTCGTAGGCGAGCCAGAAGTACAGCAGGATCGCGCGGACCACCGGGTGGACGAACTCGGCCTCGTCAGACGCGTTCGCGAAGTCGCACATGGCCTGCACCCGCCCCGCGAGTTCCTCCGGCGGTGGCGGGCGATGCAGCAGCTCACCGGTGGCTTCGTCGTAGACGGCCACGCCATCACCGGCGGTTCGCAGGTGCGGGGGCTCCGGGTCGCCATCCAGCGTGCCTTCGGTCATACGCGCATGAAGATCGATGACGAGCTCCGGGCTGAGCGGTTCGGAGCGCAGCTCCCGAATGCGTGCCAGCGCGTGGTAGTTGTTGAGGATCATCCGCTCGCTGCGGTCCCGCGGCCGACGCCCGCGGCGGATCATCTCCTTGGCGTGCTCCCGCGTCGTGGCGGCCCCCTCGATCTGACTCGACGCGATCGCTTCTTCGACCAATGAGCTGAACAGGTAACGGTCCCGGGTCGCCGGGTCCGTGAGGACGTCTGGCTCCGCCGACGACACCCGTCCCGCGAGAGATTGGTCGACCAGGTGCAATCTCCGCAGAACCGGGTCCGGCAAGCAGTAGCCGAACGCGGCGCCGTCCGTGTCTCGAAGCGGGATGGCGCGCCAGTTCTGACTCCGGGCGAACTTCACGACCGCCCACCACAGCTCCGGGGTCAGCCCCTCCGGTGTTGGCCGGCGACCCAGCCGGTCCCATGAGAGGTATTCGTCGGCAACCCCCAGCGTCTCGCCGGTCGTGCCGGCGGTCACCACGGAGGACCACGCCTCGGGTTGCTCGCGAATGAGCTCGGCGAGGCGCTCTGGCCAGTTTTGGGGCGGTACGGTGGGTCGGCGCATCGGCATCGCCAGATGAACTGCTAATTCATGCAAATTTAGCAGTTATCGGGTCAGCGGTGCAAGCGAAGTGGTGATCTCCGCAAGATCACCACTTCTGGCGATCGTTCTCAGGTCTGCGCCATCGTCCGCCAGGCTGCGTCGTTCGGCACGTCGCCGCCGGCCGCCACTCGCGCGACCGTGCGCGACGCTGCGCGAACCGGTGCGATGGTGCCGGGGATCGACCCCGCTGAACATCCGGCCGCCCACGCTCGTCTGCGCACTGTACCCGGCTGTCCCGACCGGGTAGCCTGCTCCCCCCAGCACGAGGCACGACGATGAAGACCTCGCGGTCACGCAGCCCAATCCTCGTTCTCGTCGCCTTCACGGCGGTCGCTCTCGCCGGATGCACCCTCGAAGGGATCACGAACGCCTTCAGCGGTGGCGACTGTGACGCCTTCTCCACGACCTACGACGAAGAGTTCGTCAAGGCCGGGCTCCTCTCCACGGCGATACCCGACACCGTCGACGGCTTCGCGATGGGGCTCGTCCTGAACCAGCGCGCGGTCAACGACTTCTTCCAGCGCCTCGGCGCCGTCGAGCTGCCGGTGCTCGGCGAGTCGTTCAGAGTCCTCGGCCAGGAGGTCAGCATCGGCATCCAGCCGAGCATCCCGACACTCGGCATCGGCGGACAGGGTGAGTGCGTCGACTGCTTCACCGCTGGCGTCCCCTTCGCTCTCGAGGTCGGCTTCGGCGGCGAACGCCCGGTCGTCGGCGGGACCCTCACCGCGCAGATGCCGTTGGGCATGCGTCCGGTCGACGATCGACAGACCTCGCTCGTCGCTTCGTTCCAGGAGATGGAGGTCCTCTCGCTCGAGATCGAGTCGGGCAATCGCACCGTCAACGACGTGTTCGACACCATCGAGCCGATCGCCAACCGACTGCTCACCGACTGGCTCTCCACCCGTTTCGAGAACGCCCGCGTCGCCACCTTCGACTCCTGGGCACTCGGACAGGGCGACGTGCTCCTCGCCGGACGCGGCCCCTTCGTCTTCCCTGAGACCGAGACGATCGTCATCGCGATGCAGTCCAACCTGATGCTCGAGGAGGGCACCAGCATGGAGGTCCAGTCGACCCTGCCCGAGGGCGCGGACATCGGGTTCGTCTTCCACCCCAACCTGCTGCTCTCCATGACCCGTCGCATGCACTACGAGGGGGTCATTCCGCAGGACTACGACGACGACGGCCAGGCCGTCGAGGCCGGCCCATCGACGAAGGTCTCATTCCGGACGATGTCGGCCACCGACGACGGACTTCTCCGCACCGGCGCCACCCTCTACCGGACCAACAACCTGTGCGGCACCGCCGATCTCACCGCGGCCATGGGACTGACGATCGCGCCGGGGATCTTCGAGATGACCGTGCAAGACGTCCAGATCGAGTCCGGCGAGGGCATCGGCCAGCTCCTCTCTCAGGACGCCTGGGGCACGGGTCCCCTCGTCAACCAGCTCCTGTCGACGCTCGAGTTCACGATCAACTACGATCAGGTCTTCGGGGGCGAGGCGGCCGAGTCCCCGGAGATGGCGCCATTCCAGTTTTCCATCGACGGCCGCGGCATCAGCGTCTTCTTCAACCTATGATATGACCCGACGACTCATCCCCGTCTTCGCCCTCGTCCTCGCCGCCTGCGGTGGCGACGAAGAGCTCGTTCCCGTCTCCACCGACACCGGCTCCGGCGACACTGCCGGTGGCGACGACACCGCGTCCGAGGCAGACGCCGGAGGCGCCTCCGACACCGGGACCGCACCGGACGATGGCACCGACGAGCCCGACGTCCCCGCGGAAGCGGCCGTCACCCTGACCCTCACGAACGCCAACCCTGGCGGGCTCTCCCGCTGGGTGCAGATCGAGAACAACCTCGGCGTTCCCGGTTGGTGGAACGTCTTGCGCGCCGGCACGCTCGACGACTTCGTCCGCGTGCACCGCACGTGCACAGTGTGTGGTTGCGACGAGCCAGATTGCGACCCATGCGCGCCGGAACCCGACATCCTCGAGATCGCGCCAGGGGAGTCGGTCACGGCCACCTGGCACGGCAACATATGGAACATCGCCCAGACCCCCGCCGTGTGTCTCGAGACGGTCGAGCGCGCCGAAGACGAGTTCTCGGTCGAGTTCGTATGGAGCCCGGAGCCCCCGGGTGACGATGGCGTCCTGCCGGTGGGGACGCTCTCCCGAACCCGGATCACGTTCACGTTCGCCGACGGCGCCGAGGTCACCTACGAGATCGAAGCCCTCGCCGGCGAATGAGCCGACACGACCAAGAGCTCCTCACCCGCGCCCGCGCCCTCCAATCTCGCTTCGGCATCGTCGACCTGCACGTCGACTCGATCATCCAGCAACGCCTCTTCGGGTACGACGTGCGGGCGATGCATTCGGCGGGGCGCCTCGGCCAGCCGCGCTTCCGGCACGCCGACATCCCGCGCATGCGGCAGGCGTCGTACCTCGGCGCGTGCATGGGCATCCACTACTGGCCGATCGAGGCAAAGCGCGGCTGGCGTGAGGCCATGCGGCAGATCGACTACCTTGATCGGATCGCCGACGAGGACCCCGACTGTCTGCGCGCGAGCTCTCCGGACGACTGGGATCGCGCCGAATCCGAAGGACTCCTCGCCCTGCAACCGGGCATCGAGGGTGCGCACGTGCTCGGGGGCGACCTCGACAACGTCGACGAGATGGCCCGCCGGGGTGTCGCCTATCTCACGCTGGCGCACTTCTCCCGGAACTCAGCTGCCACGCCGGCCCTCGGCCGCGGTGCGAACGAGACCGACCTGCTGACACCGTTCGGAGTCGAGCTCGTCCGGCGCCTGAACGCCGCCGGGATCGTGATCGATCTCGCCCACGTCAATGATCCGGGCGCCCTCCACGCGTGCGAGATCACCACCGCACCGCCGCTGGCGACCCACTCGGGCGCCAAAGGGGTGTACCCGAGCCCGCGGCTCGCCTCCGACGCCCTGATCCACGCGATCGCGGAGCTCGACGGCGCGATCGGCGTCATCTTCGCGCCGAACTTCCTGGCCGGACGGCTCGAGGCCGACTCGCGGGTCGTGGTCGACCACATCGACTACATCGCCAACCACGTGGGTACGCGTCACGTCGCGATCGGCTCCGATTTCGACGGCTGGCTCCCGGCGATCCCGAACGACATGCGCGACTGTCGCGACATCGTGGTCATCACCGCGGAGCTGCTCGAACGCGGCTACACCGACGACGACATCCGCGGCATCCTCGGCGGCAACGCTCGGCGGGTGTTCCGGGCGGCTTGGGAGGCCCGCGCCCGCTGAGGCCACAGCCGGTTCGCCGTGGTCACCGGATCAATCCTCGTCCGCCTCTTCGCCGCCCGCGAGGACGCTCGGCAAGATCGCGAGGAGCTCCTGGGGAAACGACTCCGTGAACACGTGCCGTTCGTGCGCCGTCTCGCAGCTCATCGCGTAGACCGCCGACCAGGGAACGTCACAGAAGCTATCCTCGTTATCGAACGACAGGGTCGCTCGCACCCCGGCCTCGTCGTAGGCGAAATCGTCGATTCGAAACCGGCTGCTGAACGACAGGTGAAGCTGGGGAATGCCGCGATACTGCTCGGGCACCCGTACGCCGGGCCGTCGGGTGTCGAAGGTGACGACGACCAGACCCTGTTCGATCAGTCCGGCGAAACGCTCCGCTTTCGTCGGCGGAGTGTCCTCGACGTCCGCCGCCTCGGATTCCGCCTCTTCGTCGACTCGGCGACCTTGCCGAAAGTCGACGCGAATCACGTTGTCGTCGGTCGCCATGACGGCATCCTACACGATCGAAGTCGCGTGCGAAGCGCCATCACGAGGCATCTCCGGCCCAAAGTCCGGGCCATCCGCCATCAAGGGCGAGATCCTATCTCGCTCCCGGCTCGCAGAGCCGGTCTACACCCCTGAGGCAACCCAAGACCCTCGACTGTGCGATCCCCCTGACGCGGCATCTCCGGCCCAAAACGGAGCGAGCGGCACCTCGGGGCGCCGCTCGTCGTCGTTCGTTCGAACCGGAAGTTCGACTCAGTGCCAGGGGGGACAGACGTCGTCGATGAACGCCTCGATGTCCTCTTGCTCGATGTCGTCGATCCAACCCCACCGGTAGTTGCCGACGAAGGTGTCGCCGTCGGTCCCGGTCACGTAGACCGAGACGTCGGTGTCGGGGTGCGGATCCCAGCGCATGTCCTCGGCAGGCACGACCACCGGAACGATGTCGACGTCGGCCGGCGTCACGCCGACGGCGACGACCTCGATCGAATCGAGCATCACGAGCTCCTGCTCCGGGGTCAGCATCCCGTCATGGACGATGCTGGCCTCGAACGTGGTTCCATCATCTGCCGTGATCGTGATCGACTGTTCGAACTCGATCGTGCTCTCGGGACCGGCGTCGATCTCGGCGCAGGCCGCAAGAGCAAGGGGCACAGCAAGCAACAATAACGTTCGCCTCATCGCCATCTCCTCGGAGTCGTATCGGAGCGCGGGTATACCCTAGCCGCACGCCGGTGGACGAGCAAGGGATTGTTCCGATCTCCCGGTCGCCGCGCCGAGGGCCGCGGGCCGCGGGCCGCGACCGAGGCCTACAGCTCCGCAACCGACCGGGTATCGGCCCTGACGCCCGCCGCGCCCGGACTCCGGCACGACGTTCCACCGGTCCCCGCGGGACCTGTCGCGAAGCTCACCGCGCCCACCCGGCGCAGTCCACCACCATTCAGGCCCCAGACCGCTACCGACGGGCCGCCGCCGCCGCCACCGCCACAGCCACCGCCGCCACCTGTGCCACCATCGCCGCCGTCGCCCCCCGCGCCATCGGTGTTCGAGCCACTCGGGGCGCCGGAGCCACCGCCGCCGCCGCCGCCACCCACGCCCGGTGAGCCGCCGCGGCCGCCGGCGCCCCCACCCGAGGTGGTGATCGTCACCCCGTCGAGGTTCACGATCGACCCGTCGACCACCAGGGCGATCGACGCGCCGCCACCGCCGCCGCCACCGCCGCCGGTACCGGCCAGGCCGCCGCCACCGCCACCGCCGCCGCCGCGGCCCGTGCCACAGAAGATGCAAGCGCCGAAGATGTTGCAGTCCTCCCCGCCGCCGGCCCCGCCGCCGCCGCCGCCGCCGCCGTTGGTGCCCGCGGTCCCGGCTACACCGTGGCTCGGGGACCACGCGATCCCCGACCAGGACCCAGCGTCCGAACCACCGGCCCCGTGGGCGCCCAGACGCCCGTCGCACCCGCGGCCGCCGTTGTCGCCGGAACGTGGGTCGCCGTCCGCGCAGCCGAGATTCGAGCCGTCACCGTCGCCGCCGCCGCCACCGCAGGGACCGCCGTTCGCGGATCCAGACGTGCCGTCCTCCCCGCGCCCGCGCCGCCGCCCGTTGCCGCCGCGGCCTGCACCGAGCCAGCCGCCGGTACCGCCCGATGAGCCCGCGCCGCCGAACCCGGCGTGGCCGGGCGTACGGTTCTGTCCTGGCGCTCCGGCGCCCCCGTCGCTCCCTCGCCCGGCGCGCAGCTCCACGTCGCGGAGCGTGAGCAGATCCGAAGACCCGGAGACCACGAGGGTGGCCGCGTGCTCCGATGGTCCCGGGCGGTCGGCCGTCACGAACGCGACGCGATCGACCAGTGCCTGCCCGGCCAGTCCGCGCGCGAAGGCTGCCGTCGGCCCAAGTGATCGGACGGTCGGTGCCACGAGGCTGCGGGTCTGGAAGTTGGAGGAGTAACCGCCGTAGATGCTCACGCCGCCGATCAGCTCGACCGCAGCGCCCGTGTATGTCCCCGTCGCCAGCAGGATCGTGTCCCGATCAGGCCGCCCCGCCGCGACCACCAACGCCCGGTTCAGCGACCTGACCGGCGCCGCGGGTGTCAGGCCCGAGAAGCCATCGGAGCCGCCCTCCCACACGAAGATGGTGCGGGAGAGATCGCCGTCGAGGCCGTCGCAATTGGTGTCGATTCCCAGCGGATCCGGGACGTCGACCGGATCGATGAACGTGCACTCGTACTCGCACCCGTCGGACGGGTCGTCGTTGGCGTCGTAGAACCCGTCGAGACACACACCGAATCGGCAATCGCCCGCAACGCACGACTCCGACGCGCCGACGAAGTCGCAGACGAGGCCGCAGCCGCCGCAGTTGTTCAACGACGACGCCGTGTTGGCCTCGCAACCCGTGTCGGCGTCGCCGTCGCAGTCCTCGAACGCACCGAGACACGTCTCGATCGCGCACTCTCCTTCGTCGCAAACACCCGCCCCGTTGGCCGGTGCGCACGGCCGACCGCAGGCGCCGCAGTTGCCCTCGTCGTAGAAGAGGTCAGCCTCGCAGCCGTTGAGCGGGTTGTCGTCGCAATCGCCGAAGTTGCCGATGCAGGTGCCCACGTCGCAGAAGCCCCCGATACAGGTGCCGACCCCTCCTTCGACGAGGCACGCCTCGCCACAGCCTCCGCAGTTGAACGCGTCGGTGGAGCTGTCGGTCTCGCACCCGTTACCGAGGAGTGCGTCGCAGTCCCGGTACGCGCCCTCGCACGCCAGGATCCCGCACGCACCGCCGGCACATCGCGGCACCGCGTTCGGGAACCCGCAGACGTTGCCGCAGACCCCACAGTTGAGCGGGTCGAGCGCCACGTTCACCTCGCAGCCGTCGCCAGTCGACAGGTTGCAGTTCGCGTTCGTCCCCTGACAGCTGCCGATCGCGCACGTCCCGGCGACGCAGGCCTCCACGGCAGCGGTGAAGTCGCAGACATTGCCGCACTCTCCGCAGTTACGCGGGTCGTTGTTGAAGTTCACCTCGCAGCCGTTCGCGTACAGCTCGTCGCAGTTGCGGAATCCGGCCGTGCAGTCTGCGACTTCGCAGCTCCCGGCGTCGCACACCTCCGACGCGTTCGCGACGCTGCACACCGTACCGCAGGCACCGCAGTTCCGAACGTCGTCGGAGACATCGATCTCGCAGCCGTTCGTCGAAGTGCCATCGCAATCCCGGGTCGTGCCCGCACAGTCGCGGAGCTCGCACAGGTTGTCGACGCACGAGGTGCCCGGGCCGACGAAGACGTGGCAATCGAAGTTGCAGATGCCGCAGTGCGCGTCGGTCGATCCAAGGTTGATCTCGCAGCCGCTGTCCCCGTTCAGATCGCAATCGGCGAACCCGTCGTCGCACTCCTCGATGCGGCACGTCCCGCCGACACACTCGGGGGTCGCGTTGGCAAGCGCGCAGACGGCGCCGCAGCGTCCGCAATGGCCGATCGAAGTGTTGATGTCGGTCTCGCACCCATTCTCGACGATGCCGTCGCAATCTTCCCATCCGCTGGCGCACTCGTCGACGGCGCAACCCCCGTCTTCGCAACCCGCCGTCGCGTGGGGCAGCTCGCAGGCCCGGCGGCAGCCCCCGCAATGGTCGGGATCGGTCGCGGTGTCGACCTCACACCCATCGCCCACCCAGTCGTTGCAGTCGGCGAAGGTCGAAGAGCACCCGGCGAGCGCGCAGACCCGCTCGTCACAGATCGCCACACCGTTGTCGAACACACACGGTCGACGGCAGCCCCCGCAGTGTTCCTCGCTCGTCTCCAGGTTCGCCTCGCAGCCGTTGTCGATCTCGAGGTCGCAGTTCGCGAAGCCCTCGTCACAGGCGGCGATCTCGCACCCGCCGGCGACGCAGCGAGGCCGGGCGTGGTCCAGGTCGCAGACGTGCCCACAGGTCCGGCAGCTGTCCGGATCGTTGTTCAGATCCGCCTCGCAGCCGTTGCCGTAGAAGCCGTCGCAGTCGTCGAAGCCCCCGTCGCACTCGAGGATCTCGCAGGCCCGGTCGACGCAGCGCTCCAGCGCATCGGACACGGAGCACACGATGTCGCACCCGCCGCAGTTGAAGCGATCGCTGCCGAGGTCGACCTCGCAGCCGCTGGCGATGCGGCCGTCGCAGTCGGCGAGGTCGCCGAAACAGCCGCCGACGAGGCACGTACCCTCGTCGCAGATGCCGGTCCCGGTACCGAACGCACACGGACGACGGCAGGCCCCGCAATGCTCCTCGTCGCTATCGAGGTTCGACTCGCAGCCGTTCGCGGGGTTCAGGTCGCAGTCTTCCCAGGGCGCGATGCACCGATCGACGCGACAGATGCCTGCGAAACAGGTCGAGCGCGCGTTGTCGACCTCGCAGACTGCCCCGCAGGCCCCGCAGTTCAACGGGTCGAACTGCACCGCAACCTCGCAGCCATCGGCGGCCAGCCCGTTGCAATCCTCGAAGCCCAAACCGCAGCGGACGATCGTGCACTCCGCCTCGTCGCAGACGCCCTCGGCGTTGGCGGGATCGCAGGCACGCCCGCACGCGCCGCAGTGCTCGTCGTCGGTCGTCAGGTCGATCCCCTCGTCGATCTCGCCGTCGCAGTCGTCGTCGTCGCCGTTGCAGATCTCGACTCCGTCGCTGTCCGGGTTCGGCGTGCACTCGTACTCGCAGCCGTCGTCGAAGAGCCCATTCGCGTCGTGCCAGCCGAGCTCGCAGCCGTCGACCACACACCACCGATCGATGCAGCCTCCTTCGGCGCGCGGGGCGCCGCAGATATGCCCACAGGCGCCACAATTCTCCGGATCGCTGCGCACGTCGATCTCGCAGCCCGTCTCCCGGTCGAGATCGCAGTCCGCCAACCCGTCGCCGCAGATGCCGACCGCGCAGCCACCGTCGATGCACACGCTGACCGCACCGCTCATCGCGCAGACGAATCCACAGGCACCGCAGTTTTCCTCGTCGGTCCACAGGTTGACCTCGCACCCGTCCTCGGGCTCGCGGTTGCAGTTCTGCCAGGTGTCGTCGCACTCGCCGATGGCACAGACGCCGTCTTCGCAGATCGACACCGCGCCCGGCACGTCACAGAACGCCTCGCACTCCCCGCAGTGGAACCGATCGGTCGACGTATCGATCTCGCAGCCATCGATCGCGAAGCCGTTGCAGTCGGCGTGCGGCGCCATGCACTCCTCGACCGTGCACTCCCCTTCGACGCAGAGACCGACCGCGTTCTCCGGCGCGCACTCCGCGCCGCACTCACCGCAGTTGTCGGCGTCCCGCGCCAGGTCGAAGTCCTCGTCTTCCAGCCCGTCGCAGTCGTCGTCGAGACCGTTGCAGACCTCGACGTCGCCGATCTCGGGATCGATCAGACAGTGGTCCTCGCACCCGTCCTCGAACTCGCCGTTGTGATCGTAATAGTCGTCGTCGCACTCGACGATCACACACGCGCCCGCTTCGCACCCGGCCGCCCCATGGACGACCGAGCACGCGTTCATGCACCGGCCGCAATGAAAGGGGTCGCCGACGAAGTCGAACCCCTCGTCGACGATCTCGTCGCAGTCGTTGTCGAAGCCGTCACACACCTCGAGCGCGCTCTCGTACGTCTCCGCGGCGAGGTCGTCGCAGTCGGATCCGAAGCAGCCCGGCCCCTCGCCGAACCCATCGCCGTCGGCGTCGAGGCAGTCGCCGCAGATCCCCAGCAGGGGCGTGCACTGACCGACCACCTCCCCGGTCCCGTCGGGGACCTGCGTGCAACCGTAGGCGTCCGGGCAGTCCGCGTCTTCGATGCACGCCTGGCCGCAAAAGGTCCCGTCGGCGAAGTCCAGACAGAGGTCGACCAGGCTCCCGCAGTCGATGTCCGATCGGCAGGGTGTGCAGAGGATCTCCTCGGGCGGAACGCACAGTCGGATCAAATCGGCGCCCCCACCGGGCACGTATCGACACTCCCAGTCCTCGTTGGGGCACTCGTCCACGCACGGAGCCGTGCAGATACGCCCTTCCGCAGTGTCGATGCAGTAGCCCGAATCGCACACGTCGTCCGTCGTGCACGGCGCACCGAAACCGCCTTCGGGGGTCCCCGCATCGGCGTCCGAGACGTCCGCACCGAGATCGTCGCCGGCATCCGGCGCGGTGTCCGGCGTGGTGTCGTCCATCACGAAGATGTCTTCTTCGACGTCGTTCGACACGCAAAACGCGGCGATGCACTCATGCCCCGCGGGGCAGTCGTCATCGTCGAAACAGAGACGCGGCCCGGCGTCCTCCTCGGTGGGGGGCACCGGATCGGCGCACGCCGCCACGAGACCGAGCAGCACGCCAAACGTCGTCGCGAGGAGCCGTGCCGAGGTCATGCCGGTGCAGGGTGAACGGGTTGGGGCGCCCACACTATCAGGACCGAATGCCACGACAAGCGTCGTCCGCGCCCCCCAGGGCGGTCGCAAAGTCCGGGCCATCCGCCATCAAGGGCGAGATCCTATCTCGCCCCCGGCTCGCAGAGCCGGTCTACACCCCTGAGGCAACCCAAGACCCTCGACTGTGCGATCCCCCTGGGCGCTCCCCGCGGGCGTCGTCACCGGGCGACGTCACCGGGCGACGTCACCGGGCGTCGTCACCGGGCGACGAGGATGTCCCCGACGAAGGGCGGCGGCGCGAGCAGAGTCCCGCCGACCGCGTATCCGGGTCCCCCGTCGAGGGAGAACACGGCATGCAACATGTCGTTGGTCGGGCTCGACTCGTCCTCGAAGGTGAACGCGCCGGCGTCGAAGCGCAGGATCCGACCGCTCGTTCCGACGACCCACGCCGTCCCGTCTCGCGCCATCCAGCTGCCGTTCAGCCCGCTCACCCGGTCCAATCGTTCGAACTGCCACCCGTCGCCGTCCCAACGCCCGACGACTCCCGTCGCCCGACCGCCGACGGTGATGATCTCGGTCGAGCTACGCCCCCAGAGGCTGATCAGGTCATCCTGAATGTCGGTCGGGTGCTGGGTCCACGCCGTCCCGTCCCAGTGCACGATCACGCCCGCGGACCCCACGGCCCAGACGTCGTCCGAGGCTGTTCCCCAGACCTTGAAGAAGGCCTTCACGCCGTCGCGATCGAGCGCCGGTACGTCGGCGACCGCCCAGGCCTCACCGTCGAAATGAACCAGCACGGGCGCCGGGTCGCGGGCCAGGGGATCGCCGCCCACGGCCCAGATGTCTGACGACGACGCCCCCCAAGCGCCCCACAGCGTGACCGCGACGCCAGTGTCGATCTGCTCGAACGCCTCGTCGCTGAAGCGGAGCGATCTTCCTGCCTCGCCGACGATCCAGATCTGGCCATCGACGCCGTAGACCCAGTTCAACATCGGTCCCGGCGGCACGTCGACTCGCTCCCAGTCCTGGCCGAGATATCGATACACGACGCCGTCGCCGTCCCGGTCGCCGACACTGGTCTGGCCGCCGACCGCCCAGACATCGTCCGCGGCGGTCCCCCACACGCTCATGAACGCGCCGTCTGGCGTCTGGTCGACGCCGAGCTCCCATTCCCCGTCGTGGGCCGGTCGCATGGCCACGTCGCCGCCGGTGTCCTCGTCAGCGGGGTCGCCGTCGCCGCCGCAGGCACACGCGCACGCGGTCAGGACGGTCACGAGGATGAGGCTCGGAACTCTCGAGTGCATGTACCACCTGGACGGAGATCGGGGTTGATCGGGCGCACCGGGGTCTGGTTTGTGTCTCTGCACGGGGAGTCCGGGCGCGTGTCGCCTGCCCTCGTCGTCCGTGGGGCATCGACGGTGCCGAGACCCGCCGGCGATTCAGAGCGCGCGCACGCGCCGGTAGACCTGCTCCATCACGACGAGGATGGCGTCGTCGCCGCCGTCGCGGCCCTTCTGCTCCTCGAATCTTCGGTACGCGTCGACCTCCGCCTTGATGTCGGCGCGGAAGTCGTCGTCGACCATCATCAGCAGGCTGGCGAGACGCGAGACGTCGCCCGGCGATTTCTGCAGGTGCTGCACCATGCGATCGAGGTCCTGGCCGCGGTTCTGGCGGTCGGCCTCGCCGATCAAGCGTTCCACTGCACGCTCGAACTGCGCTCGGTTGTGATACGGGGCCTGCGTCATGGATTCCTCCGTGCAGCGATTCAAGGTCAGCCGCCCGCGGCCTCGAGCACCCGGGCAGGGAGATAGGCGACGAGCTCACCGGCCAGTCGACCGGAGAAGGCGTGGAGACGCACGTGGGCCGTCAGCGTCTCCTCGTCATTCGGATGTTCGGGATGCGCATGCTCGGCGTCGGCGTGGCGCATGATGTACAGGTCTCGGGGTGCCATTGGGCGCAATAGAAGACACCCGGTCCGCCGGGTCAATCCCGGGCCGCGACACGCCGCGTCAAGGCGAGCCCCCGGAAGGGGTCGCCGCGCGGGCGGCGTTCGCCCTCACTCGGGGCTCGGCCGGCGTGCGCCAAGTCTCCGTTCGGCCGCGGACCTGGCGGTGGCCATCGCTGCCGACGCGGGGCCGCTCGCGTACCACTCGGTCAGCCGGAGCACCTCCTCGTCCCGCCCGGCGTCCAAGAGAACCTCTACGGCCGGAACCACGTAGCGACCGTCCACCTGCCGCCACAGCCCGTCGTTCTCCGCCGCGGCGAACCTCACGACTGCCGGCACGACCTCGTCGACCCGGTCCGCCCCGCGCAGCTCCGACAGGCGGAGGCCCAGCTCCCGGAACGCCGTCTGAGCCGCAGCGCCATCGTTCGCCGCGATCGCCCGCTCGATCTGCGCGGCCAGGTCGGACGGGTCGACGGCGTCGGCGACCAGGGAGTCGGGCTCCTCGGCGGCGGGTGCGTGGCCCGGTTCCGCTGGCTCGACCGCCGTCGCCCCGGGCGGCTGCACGGCGTTCGTCGTCAGATCCGCGGCAGGCGGCCCTTCGCCGCCCCGACACGCGGCCGCGGCGGACGCAGCGACGAGACTTGCGAACGCGACGTTCCGAATCGATCGTCTTGGACCGGCGACCAGCGCCGAGAGGCCCGAAGTACCCGGATTCGAATCCATGAAGAAGCTCGTCGAGAGATGGCTGGGGCTGCGTTCGTGGTTCGTGCAGGCGATCCGTACGCTACCCGGAAGTTGTCGCTCATCTAGCGGGCGATCGCCCTGTTTTTCGTGTTTCACGGGGGTGGCCGACTATCGTTGGACCGCATCATCGGACGACGCAGACACGGCAAGCCCCGATGACCCCTGCCGCGTCCTCGCGGTCATGCCCTCGGAACGAGTGTCTGCGCGTTGTGGTGGGTCGCGGGCTCTGCTACTCTGATTCGTGGATGTCGGGTTCGCCGATTTCCTTGGCGACCGCGGCGTTGGTGCTTAGAATCCCATGGAGGTCCCAAGAGGACCCAACGCAAGGAGCATCCAATGATCCCCGAGACTCTGGTCATCGAAGAGCAACGGCGGCGCCGAGAGAGGCGGTGGGAACCGATCCCGCTGCATCTACCGATTCCGATGCCGCTGCACGACGACGATCGCCGACCGCGCCAGGACACGGGCGACTCGGGATGCGTGATCATCATCGACATCAACGACTATTCGGAGACGCGCCTCTGAGTTCCACTCGAGGCTCTCCCCGACCCGAAGAACCCGCGGCCCTCCGCGGGTTCGACGCTTTTTGGGTCCGGATGACTCCCGGTTGAATAGCGCGCCCGCACGACCGTCTCAGCGCTCGTTCCCGACAGCGACTCCGAGGCGAGCGATGAACACCAACCGAAAGCAGGCGCGACTCTGGTTCCAATCCATACTGGCATTCGCGCTCGTGGCCGGTTGCTTCTTCGACGAGGACCTCTTCGACGACGTCTTCGTCGCTGATGGTGAGGCCGTCGTCGTGGTCCGGACGGAGTGCCGGTTCGACTTCGACTGCTCCCCCGATGCGTTCTGCGCGAACGGAGATTGCGTGGAGTTCGGCGGTTGCCACGCCGATTTCGACTGCGGATGGGACGAGTACTGTGGCCTCGACGGCCTCTGTTATCGCGAGGTCGAGTGCCTCTACGACTTCGAGTGCGCCTACGGCGAGTACTGTGAGTACGACGGGTTCTGCTACGAAGAGAACCGCTGCTTCCTCGATGATGACTGTCCGATCGGGTGGCTGTGCGGACCAACGGACAGCTGCGAGGCTGCCGGTTGCCGCTCCGATCTCGATTGCGGTGCCGGGTTCTTCTGCGCCGCGGACGGGGCCTGCTACACACTCGACCCCGGTTGTCGCTCCGATCTCGATTGCGATCTCGGCTTCTTCTGCGCCACTGACGGCGCCTGCTACGAGGACACCAGCTACTGCCACTCCGACTGGGACTGCGACGCGGGCTTCTTCTGCGCCACTGACGGCGCCTGCTACGAGGACACCAGCTACTGCCACTCCGACTGGGACTGCGACGCGGGCTTCTTCTGCGCCACTGACGGCGCCTGCTACGAGGACACCAGCTACTGCCACT